>CAZZAX010000006.1:0-20114 GCA_964653075.1 uncultured Pirellulales bacterium | reverse complement strand
ATGCGCACCAAGCGTGATTGTGTCGTCGCCGGTATCCGGGGCCGTAGCGCCATCAAACGTAACGAGGGCTGTGCCGTCCGTCGAGCTGGCCGACACCGTCACCGGAATCGGTGTGCCTCCGTTGATACTGATGCTGAAATGCGCGTCACCGGTCAGGTCGCTGACCGTGACGGCGTCGGAGATGAGGGAAGGTGTCTCTATGGCTTTGTTCAGATCGTTGATCAGGTCGATGATCGTGCGGTTCGCGTCCGTCTCACCGGCCTCGATGGTAACCGTGTAGGCTATGCCCCCGATGGTAATGGTGTAGTAGTTCGTAGGTGCCGGCGAGATCTCAGCCGTAAGCCGGCCGACGAGCTTGGGGGTATCCTTCACCGTCGACAGGGCCCACGGCCCGCTCCCATCAGCCTCGTGTGTGGTCAGGAAGCCGAGTGCGCTGACGGCGGGGTTGCCCGAGACGGCGGTCAACTCGAAATCGGTGGTGGTGGAGGTGAGTACGATCCGGTTGCCGTTGGTGGGGTGTACGGATGCCGTGAGATTCTCGACTACCGTGAGGTTGACCGAACCTCCCGCGGGATTGATCTGTTCTGCGTTCTGAAGCGCGGTGTTGATGTCGGCCACCAGGTGTGCAACCGTAGTATTGTTGTCCGTATTGGCGGCAAGCACGGTCACGCGGTATACAGTATTGCCGGTGAGTTCCTCGATCTCGAAGACGGCATCATCGCTGAGCCGGCCGTAGATGATGTTGGGGGTGTTAGTGGCGGTCAGGACCGGACCGCTCAGGATCTCGTTCACGAGGTTCGCGTTGATCGTCTCGAGGGTGGTGGCCGGGATCAGCCCGCCGCCACCTGCGGACAGGTCGAGCCCAAGCGTTATCTGAAGACCGGCTGTGGCGTCGAGCACGACCGTCGAATTGCTGCTGACGTTCAGCAGCGGAGTGAGATCCAGGTTGAAGTCTATGGGCAGATTGATGTCGAGCAGGTCGTGGCTGATGCTGATGTCATAAGTCAGAATATCATTAACGGCGTCGTAGTTGGCGCCGGAAGCGCCTCCGACGAGCACGCCCAGAGTCGAATCCAGCATGCTCGCAAGGCCTTGTGCGTTGGTGAACCTGGGCAGGAGGGCTCCTTCCACTTCCTCCATCAGCTTGTCGGTGTCGGCGATGCCGCCGATGCCGTCATCGCCGTCGTCAAAGAGGAGGGCGTCTTCAATCAGGTCATCGAAGTCGAGCACGTCGCCCAGGTCGCCGTTCATGAAGGGGGGTTCAACGGAGCTGAACAGTTCGTCCTGGCGGGCGTTGTCCAGCCATGTGCCGATTTGACGGATCAGTGACAGGAGGCTGGTCGGGGTCATCTCGTTGAAGTTGAGCAGATTGCCGAAGTTAGTGAACGTAATGTCATCGGTCAAGTCGCCCGGTGTTTCGATACCATTGGGATCCAGAAAGATTCTGAGTTGGTCCTTGGCGTCCGGGGCAGTGGTGTCGAGCGACAGGCCGAAGGCATCGCTGATGGTGAAGCCGATCACAAGGTCACTTTGGCTCAGGCCGTTGATACCGGAAGAGATTTTCACCTTGAGATTGACATTGGCGTCCGCGTGGTCGACAGAGAGATTGACCGAGGTTCCGGTGAGGTCGGAGAACGAGATGATCGAGTCAAAGGTCAGATCGTTTGACACTTGCATGTGATGGCTGCCGGGATTCAGTCTGATCTTATCTCCGTCGTTACTGGCCGTGACGCCCGTACCAGTCAGCGCTGTGTTCAACTGGCCTACGATCGCAGTTACTCTTGTGGGGGCGTCGGAAGATGCAGAGCCGGCAATCGATATCAGCTTGGACGCGCCGTTGTCAACCGATAGGACGAAGCTGATGGGTGTGCTTTGCGCTGGATCCCCCGTCGCCGTGTGCGCACTGCCATCCCATGAAACTTCATTGTTCGCGAATCCAAGGTCAGTGAAATTCTGACTTACGACGGTGAGTCTGAGCTCGCCACCGGGCGTCGAATCCACCGTGACCATGCCCGTGAGGTCCGCGGTATTGACACCGGTCTGCACGGCTCCTTCGAGGAGGGCGAGGCTGCCGTAGTTGCCGGCGGCGACGGTCACCGTCACCGTATCGGCATCGCCGATCCGGAGGGTGAACTCGGCGGGATCTGTGAGGTTGAAGCTGGGCGAGCTGGGCGGCACGTTGGTCGCGGTAATGACGCCGCCCGCGTCAGTGGTCCCGAACTGGCCTTCCGTGAATCCGAGCGAGGTCGGCGATGTGGGATCAACGAAATCGGCGGATAGTTTAGCATCGAGTTGCAACGTCGACGGCGAGGAGGTCTCAAGCCCGAGGAATCCGAGGTCGAAGGATTTACCCGCCATATTGACTGCGCCGGTATTTGCACGCACCAGCATGTTGTCGATTGCGATGAACGCGTCGTCTTGGGTGGGTGTTTCGCCGGAGGTCAGGACGCCGAACAGCATGTCGAAATTGAAGTCTGTCGTGATCTGGATGTCGTTGGGGAAGCTCAGGCCGAGTGCGTCCGCTCCCCTGCCCAGATCCAGGGGCAGGTTTTTCGTGGTTCGGAACCGGAATTCGATATCGAAGGCGACTTGGTTGGCGTCAGTTAGATCGGTGGCGGTGACGTCGAAGTCGAGATCGCCAATATAGTCCATGCCACTGAGGGTTGAATTGAAATCCTCATCCAATCCGTCGAGGAAGTTCTTAAAGTCGCCAGTCAATGAACTGTCTGGGGTTGGAGTCAGCCAGTCGTAGATGTCGCTGATGAATTGTCCCTGCAGAAACTCAATGAAATCGACCTTATCATCGTGGTTGGTGTCCCAGCCGTCGAGGACGAGGTCATCGCCGGCGAGGGTATAGTCCGCGTTAAGGTCGATGTCCATCTCGAGCAGGCTGTCGATGCTGGGTGCGACCTTCTGCGCATTGTTGAAAACCCAATCGGCCAATGCAGATGGATCACTTGATAAACCGGGATTGTAGGTGTTGATGACCTGGTTGATCAAAGGCAGAGGGGTATCGAGGTTTCCCGAGAGTTTCTCAGCGTTGTAGTAAGACTCGAACTGCGTGCCGAACTGACTGATCGTACTGGAAAGCACGCCTGCGGCCACGTTCATGTCCGCCGATAACATTATTCTCGGTTCGAGCATCTCCATCATATAAGGCACGTTGCGGTTGGTATTTGCCTTTTGAGATTGCTTACGTTTTTTGATGCGCTTGAACAGGCCCATTGTCTTACCTCCCTTAATGATTCTGCCAGGCTGTGCGTCACCATTACACTGTCAACTAAAGACCGAAGGGACACGAATCAGCCGTGAGCAGAAAAAAACCGTTTCCTCGATTGATAACGTTTTCCGATTTATTTCGTAGTTCAAAGTTTAGGTTAGCTCTCCTTCATCCGATGGTTGAATTATCATAGAAAACACAGAGAAGATACGCTCCACTGTCCTTTCCTCCTATGTATATATTTGTGTCAGTGCTTCCTCCTCTTCAAAACTTTATCCCTTGCCGTTAGCCTTTAGACTATGTACACTGTTATTGATTCACGAAATGGCAGTAAGGGAAAGTTACGAACGGCAGTCACACAATTACCCTTGTTTAAATAATCGAACGTCTTATGATTTGCCGACAAGCAAGTTGTTACATCCACGTAAACAACCTTATTTGTACTTGAAGCAATGGTGTTATACTTCGAGTCAGACAAAATCTTAGCCCACAAAATTCCTGTAACGTAGTTGTTTAGGTATTGGTTTCTCTGTTCTGCATTAAGATAAAAGGAATCCATTCTCGTTGTCAACAGAAAAATGAGAATTTTAAAAAAATTTTTAAAATTTTCATAAATTCTGTTTCAGCAAATAAACGAGAAGCCTGCTAACACTATTGTTGCTCGACTCATACGGAACGGAAAGGTTTCGTGACTTCTGACAAAAAAGTCGAAGCCGGTCATGGTTTTCCGTGCCCCGGGCACTTCTCGAGTCAGTCTCGGCTGGCCTCCAGAGTCGTTTTGCCCCTTGTTCGTGTCAGGAAACCTGTGGCCGCTTAACTGGTATAGGCAGTTCTGAGGGGAACGAACAAAACGTGACTATAGATTGGCCGTCAGCGTATCGGTCCCACGGGACAAGCAATGGTTTCGCGAATTATTCACAGTCACACAAGGTTATTCTGGCGGCGTGATGCTTCGCTTAGCTGCGTTTAGCTCCAATTCACCAAACTTCTCTTCAAATCGCCGTATAACCTGGCCGAGGGCTATGGCCAGACGCTTGGTAGAATAGTAATTCATAATTACCCGGTTGTTTGCCTGGAAGACTACTTCGTAAGGCGTTTCTTTATCTCCGGTAAGACGGGCCAGATTCAGGCCAAAATCCAGTATGACCTCTTCAGCGGTCGCAACAGGCCGGAATCCACTGGCATAACTAGTTTTAACATTGCTTTCATCGATGCGTACGCGAACCCGTTTCTGGCCGGTCTGGTCACGTACTTGCTCCTCGATGGCCTTTTCCGTTGATGTTTCCTTATTCACTTGTTCTTTTCCGTTCTCTTTACCCATAACATTTCTCCTATTTCTGGATACGATTAACATCCAAGCAAATGCAACCAGCACGCCAGTCCAGAATCAGGCTGCATCAAACCGCAAATCACTTGTCTTCACGTTGTAAAGCCTTACCCAAAAACAGTGGGTATAATGGCATTTTTGAGTTACAGTCAGTCCAAAATGCCCTGAATCCGTTAATATAAAGACTCGAATTCATCTTCGCAAGATATTTTCTTGATTCTCGGAGATGTCCCTAACAAAATTACATCCGGACAAGTTAAACGAGCGTTCCTTTGTATTCTTGGGAAGTTTATTGTATGAAAAGAATTATGACGGTTTATGCAATGAAATGAGACGTTGTTTTGTCTGCATAAAATCATTGGATTTTTTTACATATAATATTGTTCAGACATTGGTTATCTGCCAGTGCTAACCAATTTTTTTAAAGAGCAGGTGGCTGCTATTTTGGATTGTCCGGATTTTTTAAAATGAATTTCCGACTCCTGTCCAGCTATGTTTTAGATAACAAGATCCGGATTATTCTATCGATGTTTAGTCTTAGGCAAGGGAATTGACTGAAACTATCGCAAAATGTAAGGGTATGTGTCTTCATTGGCAAATATCGTTGATTTCTTTGGGAACGAAAGTGCTGCAGTTAAATATAATAGCATTTTATCCGGCCAGTTTGTCTATTGGGATTAAACATCGGCCATCCATCACCTTGTCGGTTTGTGTAAAACAATAGGAAACCTTGTAAATTTCAACATGATACCTTGTAGTGATACCGGAGAGAATTTGTATAAAGTTAACATATTATTATAAATAAACTTTAAAAATATATAAAGTGTATTCTTAAATATTATAAGTAGCATACAAAATATTATATGTAAATTTGTAATGCTCCAATGAAATAAAGACACTTTTAAGCGGCAGTGAGGGTATTATGACCGGCCGTAAATTCCTTCGGCGTCTGGTAATCCAGAGCTGAATAGCTGCGATAAGGGTCTGGTCCCATAGAGCACGAATTTAGATGTTAGCATTCACGCGACAAAAGCGAATGATTAACTTGTGCCGGCTTATGTAAAGCCAAAAAGCACGCATAGCAGACTGAGTCGCCCACAGCAGACCGACAGCGAGAAAGGTGTACCGATGTAAAATTCAAAAAAGTAAATCAGAACCGCTGACAACTGACCTCATAGCAGCCCCGTAACCTGTCCTGAGCAGAGCCTGCCCTGCCTGTCCCGAGTTTATCGAGGGAAGCATGGTCGAATGGTTTGAAGGATTTATTAAGCGGGTTCAATCCAATAATCAATAGTAAATTTATCCCCGAGGGATAATCAATTAATAATGGAGATCATTGCGAGCACCTCACCTGGTTCTCAGGATGCATGCAAAAGAAACGTGTTTCTGTATAATGTAGCTTTGTGTGAAGCTCTGGCAGTTATGGCCGACGGCCCAATGGTGTTTCGTACCCGTTTGCGAGCATGGTTCCGGAGATGGAGAATGTATGATTGGTGAAGTAAAATCAGGGCAAGTACTGATATTGCTATCCCGTTTAGGAGATTACTCGATAATGATCCTCCCGGGCAGAGCTTCTTAATTACAACAGGATTATTTGATATAGGGAGAAGTTCGATGGCAAAGCAGGCAAGTAAAAAAAGGGACAGAAAAATTAGACAACTCAACGCCAATGCCGCTGGAATTGATATTGGCTCACAAAAACATTATGTGGCAGTGCCGAGCGATCGTGACAATGAGCCGGTACGTAGTTTTGGGTGCTTAACTCCTGACCTGCATCAGATGGCTAAATGGCTTAAGCTGTGCGGCATAGAAACGATAGCGATGGAATCTACGGGAGTTTACTGGGTTCCGGTGGTTGCAGTTCTGGAAAGGTATGGCTTTGACGTAAAGCTTGTCGATGCCTATAAAGTTAAACATGTTCCTGGTCGCAAAACAGATGTTCAGGACTGTCAGTGGCTTCAAGAACTTCATCGGTTTGGTCTTTTGTCAGGAGCGTTTCGTCCCGACAAGCAGATTCAGGTATTACGCAGCTATTGGCGCCACCGCAGCACTCTGGTAGAGGCCTGTTCCACGCAGATTCATCTAATGCAAAAAGCTTTGGAACAAATGAATATTCAATTGCACAAAGTTATAACAGACATCACCGGCGTTACAGGTATGAAGATTATACGTGCAATTATTGCCGGTGAGCGTGACGCTGTAAAACTTGCCGGCATGAAGCATCCGTTGATAAAAAGCAGTACCGATACAATCGCCAAGGCGCTGACCGGAGAATATCGGCAGGAACATTTGTTTACACTTAAGCAAGCCCTGGAGATTTATGACGTTTACCAGAATAAGATTGCCGATTGTGACCGCCAGATAGAAGAATATATGAAGACTTTTGAACAAAAGGCAGATGCAAACGATTTGAATTCGAAGTCCGGCAAAAACAATAGAACTAAGCGCCGTAAGAATCAGCCAAACTTTGATCTTAGAACACGTCTGTTTGAGATGACAGGTGTGGATTTAACCCGGATCGACGGCATAGAGACGATGACTGCGCAGACTGTTATTTCTGAATGCGGTTTTGATATGAGCGTTTTTCCGACGGAAAAACACTTTACCTCATGGTTAGGCTTATGCCCTAATAATCAAATTACAGGCGGCAAAATAAGAAAACGCAGCACCCGCAAAGTGCAAAACCGTGCTGCCCGTGCCTTGCGACTGGCAGCGCAAAGTCTTCATAGCAGCAAATCCGCTTTAGGTGCTTTTTACCGTAGGATGCGAGCCAGGCTTGGTGCACCCAAAGCCATTACTGCCACGGCACATAAACTTGCCAAACTTGTTTACCGTATGCTTAAATACGGCATGGATTATGTCGATAGCGGCCAACAGTATTACGAAAACCAGTACAGGGAACGTGTAATAAAAAATCTTACTAAACGTGCTCGTGAAATGGGTTATGCCGTTGTTTGTACAAATACAGGAGTGTTAGTTTCTTAGGAGCAAAAGAGCCTGCCCTGAGCGAAGTCGAATGGGCGGCAATCTTCATTCTCCATTCTAAAACCCCGTGAGTTTACCCTGTGGGATAGCGAATATCAACCTAACTTTGACCAAAACAATCTTCCGTTTGTTCTGGTAACCTGATAGTTGTTTAAATTGACACCTCAGAACCACTCTCAGACCTCGTTGAAATTGTCCGGCGTTGGCCTCAGTTACCTAATGCTATACGCTCGGCGATTGCGGCTATTCATGCCCTCCGTTATGTAATTGCTTTCTTCCGGCTTTAGGTTTGCCGGATAGCCGGGCTTAAGCCGCTGTTCTATCGTACGTCGTATATTATGAATCCCGCAAACGCTGCCGCAAAAAACACGACATTAAACGAAACGAGTATTCCCCAGTAAGGTAGTACTGCATTTAATTTGTCCTTTAGGGATTCCTCTTTGAACACAAAACGCGGCCGGTCACTGATATCAAGAAAAGAGTCATATGTAAACGTTGGATCATTTTTCTGTACATCCTGAATCTTTTTCTTCAAATACGGCCAATACTGATTTTCGCTATGTTCCATGTCTGTACGTTCAAAATAATCCAGACTGCGTAAACCCGTTCCCGTCAGATCTCTGGCAACATAAACAAAATTTGCAAAAGGTGAAATGCAGGCAAGGTTTTGCGCAAGCTTCGTTTGAAGAGCGGCTTTTTCCTCCAGGTCTTTACGGAACTTGCCCCCTTCCTTCCGGATACGCCCCATTTCCTCCCGTGCCTTTTCAACTTCCACGACATATGCATCCATCATGGCCTTAAATTCAGGATCTGCGGCTGCTCGCTGCCGGGCTGCTTTTCGATGCTCAGGGTCAACTGTTCCAAAGGAGCCAATACCTCCGAGATCCATTGATTCAAATTCAGACCACAGTTCGCCATAACGACTTTTAAATTTCTTTGCAGCTTCGTTATTAAGTTCCTTAAATACTATAATAGAATGATGCTCTATTTTTGACTCCTCCCTTTCAACTTCTTTAAACGAAGGAACACGATAAAGCTGGGCTGATATATAGGGGCATATATTGGGAATCACCAGAATCAGCAATATCCAAAGGAAAAGACAATTCAGGATCGAAGTAGAAGAATACCGGGAAAAAGAAGATACCATAAGCCCCAAAAGATAAAATAACGTGATGAAAGTAATCGAAGCTACGGTTAATAAAAAGAACTCCAACCACGCAGAACCATCCCACTGAATAGACGGATTAATGGAAATATAAATTGCCCCGACCAGAAGTGACAAGATAAATGGTATCACCAGGCTGGCGGCACCTCCTATGAATTTACCCAAAAGAATCCTTGTTCTGGATACGGAATTGGATATCACCAATCTCAACGTGCCGCTTTGTCGTTCACCGGTAACAGCATCGTAAGAAAATAAAATCGCCAGCAAGCTCATAATAATCGTCACAATAAATAGAAAATCCAGAGGAGGAAAGAGTATTGGCAGCGGATTATCATCAAAAGACTTGAAATTCTCGTTGCCTGAAATGCCAATTATGAGCGGACGAAACCTTTCCGGCGGTTTTTGTCTTCTATTCAACACGGGATAATTGATAGAATAATATTTGCTCACAGCTTCTTCCTGCAAGTTGACTCGGAAGTTGTAATCAGCCAGTTGCTGCCGGTAATCATGGGACAAAATGATAATACAGGCAACGGTGATAATGACACACAAAACAAGGCCGATCATAAAACGCAAATTGAGGATATTGTTCAAAAACTCCCTTGTAATAATTGTTTTTAACATGGTTTTTTCCTTTGATTGAAATTATCGCACGTCGTATCGCAAAAAAGCCACATGCGCACCAGTGAGAAACAGTATGTTAAACAAAATGAGAATTAGACAATTACTCAGAGCTCCCGGGCCCAAAATTTCCTTGATTGAACTACGTCGATAGCCAAAAACCGGCTTATCGCCCTCATCATCATCCCAATCATCTATCATATCCATGTATTCCAAAACTGCCCTTTTTAACCTGCGTTCTTCTGACATACCAGTTCCCGTAATATCGGTCGCCAGACAGGTAAATGCAGCGGCCGGAGAAATTCGGGTGATATTTTGAGATACTCTTACCAGGTTATTGAAACGGTTGCGATAATCTTCAGTCAATTGATCGTTTTCTACCCTAAGGCGCCTATCCATTTCCCCATGCTCAGAGCGGTCCGCCCTGTGTTGCTTGAACCTTGTTATAACCCAACTTTGTGTACGTTTTAGCTCAAGCTGCTGAACCGTCGGAATCCGGACAAACTGGCGGGCCAGAATATTGCCAAGATTCGGAATGAGAAATACAAAAATAGCCCAGGCAAATAAAGAAATGACCAAAGATGTAGAAGAGCGATGTGTAAGGCAGGAAATTAAAAGTCCCAGGGAAAAGAAAACAGCCAAATAGAGCACGCTGCTTAACAGGAACAATCCCAGTTTTAGCGAATTGGCCTGATTCATATCCACCATAGGCGATAGTGTCAGGAAAATTGTGCCTAAAAGTACAGCTATAAAGAAAGGTAAGATAAAACTGGTAAATCCACCGGTCCATTTGCTAATTATCAGGATTGGTCTCTTTACAGTGTTGCTTATCGTCTGCCTTAGTGTCCCTATTTCTTTTTCACCAGAAACCATGTCAAAAGCAAAGAGCATCGCACAAAGGGAGAGTATGACCTTGACGACATACATCAGGTCCGGCGTTGTGAACAGCTTGAACAGATTGTTCACCGATTGCTGCTTGCTGCCAACACTGATTCGTCCACCACCTCTACGCTCATAGAATCGGCACAAATTCTCATCTAATCCCTTGGCAAAGATAGACAAAGGTGTGGGTCGGATAACGGCAATAATAGCATCCTCTTCATTATCCCCTTGCCTTAAGATCTCATAATTGTCAAGGGCCAGGCAGTAATCGCGATACATAACGAATATGCTGACGAAAATCAATATTGAAGAAAGAATAATTATGATCGAAAACTTGTAACTAAGAAGATTAAGAAGTATCTCTTTTCTGATTATTGACTTAAGCATGGTCTTCCTTTCTACAACTTTCCTTACTCGATAACTTCCCGTGGCTTGTCACAAGGTAAAAACAACTTATTTTTTCCTTAAAGCCAAACAGGCTACGGCACCCACAGCGAACGTGAACGTCATCAGGTCCAGAAAAAACTTATTTTGGGCAATCTTCCAAATCATAGGTCACCACTCACTTTATCTTATAATCGATTTCACGAAGAAAATTACTATTAGTCCAACTATACCAACCAGAACGAGGATTATTATTAATGTAGTCGCTATGTTGCTTGTGCCGCTTATCCGATCTTGGGATTGCTTCTGCGGGATTTGAGCCGTTTGGCTCGGAACCGCATCGATGTTGCTTGTGTCGCTTATCCGATCTTGTAATTGTTCCTGCGGCGTTTGAGCCGTTTGGCTCGGAAATGCATCGATACGTTTCAACACAAGCGCTATTACCCGTCCCCGGCTCTTTAATTGGCCTTCAATTGTCAAGCCATCTTCTTTCATCGTACCCTCAAAAAAGACCTGCTTAGATGTACGTTCGAAACTGAGCTTGCCGTTTTCAAAAGTGACTTCGTCCAAAGGAAAAGTTTCGGAACCCCCATTTGGGTCCTCATCGAAAACAACAGCGCTAAGCGTACCATCGGTTTCTCTCCATATTTTGATTACTTCATCCAGGCCGGGTGGATCGGAGATAGTCTGCCAATCACCTTCGATAATACCACGGGTGTAGTCGTCTGTCGGCTTTTGAAGTCGAGGCGGTGGCTCGACGACGGCTTTAGCCTCTTCTGCAACTTTCACCGGGTCCCTGCCTGAGTACAGAGCGCTGACACTGTTGGCATCGAGCGCACAGGCAAAGACGCAAACCTCATCAATTGAGCCAACAAAATATTTGTACAGGCTGTCATTTCTATTGTCTGTTATAACTCCAATATACGCATTGTGCTGTGATGCTCCGGAAAGGTCATAACCATCGGGAAGGTAATCCGTTCCATCCAACACACCGTCAACATAGACTCGCAACTGCCCTGCGTTTCTCATCCCGATCACATGGTGCCATTTGTCGTCGGTTACGGTGATCTTACCCTTTGTTTGTACTTTAAGGCTGTCGGTATCTGTGGTCAGGACAATCGTACCTAGGAACCCTTCGTTCACAGCAAGCGCATAGCGTATTCCACCTTCTCCATCTCCTCCGTTAGCAAAGACTGTTCCTCGTCGGTCCCCAGTAAGTTCCATGCCGGCCTGTGTCGTTTTTATCCAAACCGATATGGTCCAGTCACCGGTCCCGAAATTCAGTGAATCCGGATTGCCACAGTCCACATAATCATCACCATCGAGACTTATCGCCTGTCCAACCTTGCCAGTTACATAAGTTGGATTCCCATTCATGGTTCCATGGTTATCACCAACGCTATCACTAGTGTTGTTCTCGAATTTCCACCAGGAAACGAGCTTGTTTTTTTGATCCGGCTTGATGCTTGATTTCTCCTCTTTCACATTCACAGGTTCTATCGTCTGCTTTGAATTGTCGGCTTCTGTTGACCTGACTCCTTCATCATCACTATAGACTAATATTGGAGTGCAAAGCATCAATATAACCGCAATTACTATAATTGTTCTATCCATGCTATTCATATTAATTCCTTCCCTCTAAGACAATTTTATATTTTGACTAAGGATTTTCTATTTCAATAGATTCTATGTAATTGTTATCTTTCCCCAATTTTTCATATTTCAAAGAACTCACTTCTCGCTGCCTAAGCTGTTTTGTCATTCATATTTGCAAAAAGCGTACCAAAGAGGGTTTTACTATGAAAATTTCTGTAAGTTATTATCATAGCAGAAAATAGGTGTAAAAGTGGCAATGGATGACAAACCGCTACAAGGGGCTTTACTGTGTCGTGCGTGACCCACTGTGTGTCATTAATGACACACTTTAGTTAAAATCCCTTCATACACGAAGTGGTAACTCTTTTGTGATTTTCCCACAATGATAAGTGTGAGGCTTCAATTACTTTCACCATCTCGTCTTTTGCTCGCTCCAACTGAACATCCCTGCCTGCGGAAAAACGCACGTCAAAAGGCACCACGATATCAGGCTCAACACCAACACCTTCTAAACACTTTCCATCAACAACTATCATACAAACACCGTAGCAAAGAATGGAGTCCTTGGAAATGCTATATAATTCTTCACCCTGAGCTTGTGCCCAAGGTGCGTAGTCGAAGGATTCGATATTTCTTTCCAATTCTCTAATCTCTAATTCGATAATTCGCTTATCTTCTCCTCCCAACCCGCGCTAGATGTTATTAACAGGTAGTGAACTAAGAATTACCTTATACCTAAACCAATTATTGGAAAAACATAAAATATTTCTTGCCTCACCCGCGCTAGATGTCATTAACAGGTAGTGAGATTACTATTATCCAGTATCAAGCATCGCTTGTCCGCTCAAGACGGTAATTATGTGCACCGCACACCTTCATTAGTTTTGAGTTTACTCCCGAGAACCACTGCCTTGTCCTAAAACAGGGGGCATTTCTACCTTCGGTTCGGTACTATTTTTATTTACTACGTCCAACAGGACTTCGTAATACTAAATGTTCCTCTTGCTGGCCTCCGGTAAAAATGCTTCCCTTCGATATTCATCATTCCTTGTTGAATATTCGATATTTCCTCCATCGTCCATCCTCTGCGTTGTGCTGCCTGCGGTTCGCACTAGTTTAAATCACTCCGGAATTTACTCCCGATGGTAGCCTCCTTGCTTTCCTGTCGGGGGCTTCGCGTCTGCTTGACCGTACGATGTTCATGCTGGCCGGAGTTTATCCCCGAGTTTTTCTAGCTTGACTCGCAGCAGGGGGGTAGAAATACTACATAACTCGTCATTCCTGTGGAAGCAGGAATCCAGAAAATAATCAATAGTCATTCATCAATAATCATTTACAATCCCCACCCCACCTAACCATTCCCCACCACCAAACACCGCAACGTCCGATAATATACTCATTAAGCCCACAATTACCCATGCCGCCCAGTTTAACTATATATTAATTTCGAATATGTACCGATTTTCTGCGATTTTCTGCTAATTTCGGCACAAAAAAACCAATTTTTCTCATTTTCTATCCATTTTAGGCCAATTTTATACCACTTTTTTCAGCGCTTTATTCTTTTCTATATTAGCTGTATTAACTAATTTGATGCGCCAGCTTTATTTTCATCTTTAAAATAAACTCACACAACGAAAAACGAAAAATTTTCGACAAAAAACGCTGGTAATTTCCGACAAATTTCAAAATTTCTAAAAAATTTTTAATCCTTTTCCTCATAAGCACTTATACTGATTCACTCCTCACAAAATCCCCGAATTTTCGTATCAAACACGCAGGTACGTCTAATTATAGAGGGAGAGTTTTTTCCCTCCCCGGCCAGCAGGCCGAGTTAAGTTTGTCCTCGAATGTCATAATCGGGGATCCAGAATAATCAATAATTTACCCCTTAGGGGTCAATAAACAATGGTAAATATTCAGTCAAATAGTAAAAAAAGTCAGTTAATCAAAGGAAAAATTGCGAAAAGTTCTGTCACTTTTCGTAAAAACAAACCCAATTCACCAATTGTCCAAATGAACGTAACTAATTTAACAACAATGAATTATACAATTTTCATCAGTCTGACGAAAGTCAAAAACAAACCCAATCAAACCCAATACAAAGCCAATTCAAACCCAATCCTGCCTGTCCTGAGCTTGTGCCCAAGGTGCACAGTTGAAGTTATAAGTTTAGATTGGAGAATAGATAATTATGGAAAAATATTCACCGGACAAAAAATGTAAATTGATGACAAACCTGCCACGAATGTTTGTATTTTCTGTGGTAAGGGAAATAACAGCGGCAGGCTTAAGCTGCTGATGGTGCTGGATGAGTTTACGCGTGAAAGTCTGGCCATTGAGGTGGGCCGATCTATCCAGGCCGGGTATGTAATTGCGATATTGGAGTATTTGTTCATGGTTCGCGGAGTATCGAAGTTTATCCGCAGTGATAACGGGCCTGAGTTTATTGCAAATGCGATTAAAAAATGGCTTAAAAGAAATCACATTGAGACACTGTACGTTGCACCCGGTTGTCCGTGGGAGAACGGCTACATCAAGTCGTTCAACGGCACGCTGCGTGATGATGTTTTAAACCGTGAAGTATTTTATTCGGTTAAGGAAGCAAAGGAAATTTTTGAGAATTGGCGGATGGAATATAATAATCATCGTCCTCACAGCGACTTGGGTTACATGACGCCTGAGGCCTTTGCGGCCGGTTACAATCCGCCATCCGGAGCGTAGCGGAGCTTGGCGGATTGCAGGATAAAGAATGTGGATAACTCTCTAATCAATGTTGGTACATAATTCCGGGTCAGACCAATGGCAAGTGAAGGAGTTCAAGCAAACCTGAGGTTATAAGACAAATGACCGCCTCTCATAGCCACAGCATGGCCATATAAGTATCTATATTAAAGGGACTTATCGCCGCATATCAAGTCGCCAATCACAAAAAAGCAAAGACCCCAAAGGTCGGTTTTGGGTCAGTTTTATTATCGAAAATACCGGCAGCCGGAGCCCCCTGATAGCCCCAAAAAGGACCTGATAAAACCTGAGAATCGTAAAATTTCTGCCCCATTAATAGGCTAGATCACCCCCATAATGGCCGAAGATTCGGGGGCAGGGGCCTTAAATAGACCCCAAATAGACCCTAAACGAACCCAATATGATCCCTAAATGGACGCCAGATAGCTGAGATCTGCAAGGATAAGACCAGACCATCAACTTAAGGCCCGATGGCCCGGAAATGACAAAGCCTGCTAAAGGAAATGCGCGTAAGTCATTATTAACAATAGACTTACGATGTGTGCGGACTACGGCTTAACACTATGGTCAAGGGTGTACTCATAAGATAATATGTAGGCCATTCTCTCGAATTGGTTATTGTTAATTATTTTTCAACCTCAATTTAAGGAGAATGACCATGAGAAAAAGATTAACGAAAAAGGCAAGCTGGTTCAAGGAGAATCATTTCACGGATGAAGATGAACTCCATGTTGGTGTTGATGTTCATAAGGATCAGTATCATGTAGCAGTGTATTTTGACGGTCGTATTGGATGTGTATACTCGATGTCTTCGGATAATACCAGACTATTGCATGACCTCCAGCAAGTACGTTGCTCTTTGAAAAATGTGGTATATGAGGCGGGTCCCACAGGTTATGGCCTTGTCCGTTTATTACGATCGGCCGGTTTCCCTGCCGAAGTAGTAGCGGCCACCAAGACACCTCGCATGGTGGATTCCGCAGGTAAAACTGACCGTCTTGATTGTCAGCAGCTGGCGGAATATGCAGCTAAGGGGCTTTTGACGTATATAACGATTCCTACAGAACAGCAGGAATCAGACAGGCAAGTAGTACGGCTGCGTGACCAACTGATGTCCAAGCGTAAACGTGTTATGCAGCAGATCAAGAGTTTTCTTTTGCAGTATGGCATTGCTTGGCCCGGGGGTGGCTGGAGCAAGGTTGTGCTCTGCAAACTTCGAAAGATGGATATATGCAGTGAACTGAGGTTTGCTCTTGATCAATATCTTGATGAGTATGAGTTCTTTTCCAGGAAGATAGCTCAAACCAAATCCGAGCTTCGCCAGATATTTAGCAGTGAACGTCATAGCGCGGCGATAAAGATATTTAAATCTCATCCTGGTGTAGGCAATATAGTTGCTTGGGAGTTTCGAGCAGAGATGCTTGATATAACCCGGTTCAGTCAGCCTAAACAAGTGAGTAAATATCTCGGCCTTTGTCCCAGGATCAGCCAAAGTGGCAATACCTGCTGTCAGGGACCAATAACCAAGACCGGCCGTCGGCAACTGCGGGCGGTGCTAATCCAGGCTGCATGGGCATGGCATCGCAGGGATCCCTATGCCCGTCAGATATACAATCGTCTTTTGCGTAATACCGGCAATGGTAATAAGGCTATAGTTGGCCTTGCCAAACGTATAGCGATACACCTATGGCGGATGCTTTGCGATGGATGTTTGTATGATCTCAATGCAGTAAGGGTTTGAGTTGATTCGGCTGTTGTTTTTCTTTTTTCCGCCCCGTTTTGGGCGAGGGCAAAAAAAAGAAAAACAACTTGGTAAATTCTTAATTGTGAGATGGTAAGCAGAAAGATTCTTAAAGACTTGATATGCAGCACTTTAGCAATGGGAAGACTATGTATAAGGACTGTAGCGCTAGGAGTCTGTCCGAGTAATAGGCTTTTGAATTCATAACTACTTGCAGATAAAAGACTTAGTTGCTTTGGGCCCAAAAACATTAAGTTCTTTGTTGCCAAAGACTTATGTATTTTGAGAGCGAATACTCGGACACGCTCCTAGAGTATGCCCTAAGATTGTAGCTCCCATTTGCGATAATTTGAAACATTAACTTGTGCAGGGCAGATAGCCCAAAGCATGTATAGCAGAATAAGTAGCTGCATGATCGGAATTTCGGGATGATTCTGCGGGAGCAGACTGGATGTGTTAACAAAAAAAAATGAGTTTTTGAGGTTCCTTTGTACTTGACGAGAATGGCCTCATAGCAGTCCTTATTGTGCAAGCACTTACGCCTGCGATGCCATGAGGGCCGGGAAACAGGCGTTTACGATTGACATATCTTTAAGCAGCATCGTTAGTATTATCAATTTTAGCTTCTAAAAAAGCTATTTTAAGACTAAATTTTCGTCTTTTATTAGCCGATATATATTGCAGTATTTTATCATATATGATAAAATATTGCAATGAAGTATGTAGATTTATTAAATCAAGTTGCGGACCTGCCATGTTTTAAGACCAGGTTTCTGGCTGCCGGGGGCAATCTGGCACAAATCAGGCTTCAGCTTAGCCGGTGGGTAAAGACAGGAAGGCTCATCAAGCTGCATAAAGGGCTATATACCCTGGCAGGGCCATATAGAAAGATCAAGCCGGAACCATTCTCTATTGCAAACAATCTCAAGAGCGCTTCGTATGTGAGTCTTCAGTCGGCCCTGGCCTTCTATGGTTTGATCCCTGAGTTTGTACCTGTGGTTACGAGCGTCACTACCGGCAGGCCACGGCTAATCGAAACGCCACTTGGCAGATTTGAGTTCAGGCACATCAATAAGAGTTTCTTTTGGGGATATCAGCAGATCGAATTAACGGCAGGACAAACGACATTTATTTCCCGGCCGGAAAAGGCAATGCTCGATCTTGTGTATTTGACGCCCGGTGGCGATAAAGAGGATTTTATTAAAGAGCTGAGAATTCAAAACGTTGAGCAAATTGATAAAACGGTCCTGAGAGAATTTGCGGTCAGATCCCAGATCCCAAAGCTCAAACGGGCCTTTCAAAATATCGTAAGAATTATCAACAGAGGCCAAGGTGTTGAGCTATGAAAGATTATTTAAGGCAACTGATTGAGGCAATTGAGGATATAAATCTTGCCAGATGTATTATTCGTGAATATCTTCAGGCAAGATTTCTTGAGAGCCTACAGGAAAACGGGGCTTTTGTAAATTGGGTTTTTGTTGGTGGAACGGCCTTGAGGTTCCTGTATCAGATGCGGCGCTTCTCTGAGGAGCTGGATTTTTCTCTTGCAGAGCCGGCTATTGAGGATAGTTTTACGGGACTTATGAAAAAAGCCAAGGCCGGTTTCCAGGCAGAAGATTATTCTGTATTCGTTAAGGTAAAGACCGAAAAAACAGTTAAGTCAGCATTTATTAAATTTGAGGGCTTACTTTTTGATATTGGCCTGTCGCCTCACCGTTCAGAGGTTATTTCAATCAAAGTAGAAATCGATACAAATCCGCCTTCTGGAGCCAATCTGGAAACGAGTATTGTGAGAAGGCATTGCCTGTTGAACTTGCAGCATTATGACAAAGGCTCTTTGCTTGCTGGCAAACTCCATGCCCTACTTACACGCAAATATATCAAGGGTAGAGATATGTATGACTTGATGTGGTATCTTTCGGATAGGACCTGGCCTGAGCCAAATATTGTGCTATTAAATAATGCCTTAAAACAGACCGGCTTGTCAGTACCGGAAATGACGGCGACTAACTGGAGAAAGGAAATTGCTCTTAGAGTTTCTCAATATGACTGGCATAAGGTTATTGCAGATGTCCATCCCTTCATTGAAAGACAGGAGGATTTGAAAATTCTAACTAAACAGAATTTAATTACATTATTAGACGCAGGCTCATAGACGGTATGTTTCTACCTGGTTGTTCAAGGATGGGTCACTTGGCCGAAGTCCCAATACCTTCTTTTTTTGGTTCTTCCGAATAATGAGTTGGTGAACCTGGCAGATCAGATCTCTGGGGTGCTTTGGAGAGAAAAATCGTTTGGGCAGAGGCTCAAATTTGGGTTGCTGGGGGAAAATTTTTGCCTCTGGGGCCCCGAACGATTTTTCTCGGTCGTCCGAAATGCCGATTGCACATACTCATTTCCCGGAAGAACCCTTTTTTTTGCCTTCTGTAAAATCAGAAGATCAACCTGAGGCCCTTTGGCTGAGGTATCGTTCAAAAGGCCCTATGTGCCAAGAACATATGGCCGAATGTGCTGTTAAGCGGGCTTGGGGAATCGCTGCCTGCGTCGGTTGTAGGTTATAACCGGTTTGGCAATATTATTATTGTGGCTGATTGTTACCATACATTTGCTAAAATATACATGGTTGTATGGTAACTATTGACTTTGGTTACCATACAAAGTATAATATAATGAAGAATGTATGGTAACTATTTTTGTCTATCTGAGGTTGTGATATGAAGGTCATAAAAAGCGTACTGAGAGAAGAGCTTGCCAATTCTATTGCAATGAAAAAGGATTATGAGAGGGAGCTGGCCAAACTGCCCAAAGGTTCTCTGGTAAAAAAGAGAATAAAGGGGCATGAATATTACTACCTACAAGCCAGAGAAAAAGGCAAGGTCAGATTCATTTACAAAGGGAAGCTCTCCGATGAGGAAGTAAAAGGATATGAACAGGCCAAAGAATACCGGGCCAGATACAGAAAATTGCTGTCCGAGTTAAAGAAACAGATCAAATTCCTAAAGGGTATCCTACGTGGAAAAGAGTCAGTATGAATTATGTGTAGAAGTTCTGCACCGATTGGACAAGGCAGGTATCCTGAAAAACGTTGTTCTTGTGGGAAGCTGGTGCACTCTGTTCTATAAAGAATTTTTTAGCCGTACCAAGTATATGGTCTCTCTTAAGACGCGCGATAACGGCCAGGGGAATCTGATAACAGAACTGTTCCATACCATGCCTCGAAGATGGCAGGGAAAAGTAAAGAAACAGCTGGCGAATCTGACCGAGAAGAAGATTTTGGATGTTCTTCAATAGGTCTGGTCAATAGCATCGAAAATGGAGCCGGTGATCTCCTCGAAACAAGGGCCACTTGGATTAAGTATAGCCTTTTTACTCACACAGTCAAGGCTGAATCACTTTCAAACTTAGGGGTTTTCTCCTAAGCTTTTCCGCAGCAAATCCTTGTGAAGCC
>CAZZAX010000005.1:0-103735 GCA_964653075.1 uncultured Pirellulales bacterium | reverse complement strand
CGTTGACTGCCATAAGGTTGTTCTTGATTGCTAACATTTCTTTGACTCCTTAAAAAATCCCAAATAAGTTTCTCTTGGCCCTGTCAAAAAGCCCCCAAAATTACGACCTGAATCTGCAATAAACATTCTGGAAAAATCTGTATTCAATGGCCATTATCGACCAGTATATTGCAAACCTGAGCAATTTATTTTGATACGAGCACTTTTAAAATCATTAGACCGGTAATTCAGGTGAAATTGGGTCTGATATCGAACATAGACTGCTCAAAGCAGTGAAAGAGGTGGAAAATGCTGTTAAATTATCGGACAATACATTTGGAAATTTGCCGATTGATTATCTGAGCACCTGGGAGATAATCATATTTATAAAGGTTTTACGCAAGAGGTAATTCTTGCTCATAGTTTCCTTATATGATATATTTCGTCAGTATTTTCAGAAAACAAAATGATAAAGCTCAAAGAAGTTTTTTTCAGGTCTATCGAGACGGTATTTCAAGAAAGGGAGACTTTCCTTGTTGCCGAGCAACGACAAAACGGATGAAAACAATGACTCGGTCAGTGAAACTGACGGCGACATGAGGGACACTCTCTCTGGGAGTTTTTTATCAGGATTGACCGTTGACCAAGTTCTGGATCTCGCGTTTTCTTACTACGATACAGGACGTATGTTGGAGGTTGAAAAAGTTTGCCGACTGATACTTCAGAAAGTTCCCTCTCAAGTTGATGCGATGCAGTTGCTGGCATCTCTTCTAAGCCGAAGAGGCCAAAACACCGAAGCGGTGCAGCTTCTGAGAGAGGTCATCAGGCTGTCGCCAGAACACGCTCACATTCACAACAACCTGGGAATAGCGCTGCATGAACTCGGAAATTTTAATGAGGCTGTTTCGGAGTTCAGTAAGGCGCTTCAAATTCGGCCGGATTTTGCGAAAGCTCATAATAATCTTGGTGTTGTGCTGATAAAGCTTGGACGTATTGATGAGGCAGCAGCGGCCTGCAGGCAGGCAATCCACCTACAGGGTGATTTCAAGGAGGCATACAACAATCTCGGGCTGGCGATGAAGAAAAAGGGAGAGAATGAAAAAGCGATAGCATCATATGAGAAAGCAGTAAACCTTGATCCCGAATATGCCAAGGCCCTGAGTAATCTCGGTATGGTGCTGATTGCTCAAGGTAGATTCAAAGAAGCGGCTGGTAATCTGCAAAATGCAGTAAGCCTAGTCCCTGATTCATCTGAATTCCATGATAATCTGGGTATTCTTTTTAACCGTCAAGGGCGCTTTAAGGAGGCGGTTAGATCAAGTGAAAAGGCTATCGCTTTGCGTCCGTCCTCTGTTGAAGCTCACAATAATCTTGGTACCTCGTTGATGGAGCTCGGACGATTTTCTAAAGCAAACGCCGCCTTTGAAAAGGCGATTGCCATTGACCCTGATTGCGCAGAGGCGCATCACAATCGGTCACTTGTGCTTTTACTGACCGCTCAATTCGAGCAGGGGTGGGAGGAATACGAATGGCGCTGGAGACATACCAGTTTTTCGACGCCTCTCCGTCCGTTCTCTCAGGAGTGGTGGAATGGTTCTGTGGAAGGTTTGGGGAAGCTGCTGGTATGGGGTGAGCAGGGTATCGGCGACGAAGTACAGTTTTCAGGTCTTATCCGGAATATACTCTCGCGTGGCATTAGCGTGGTAGTCGAATGTGATCGCCGGCTGATTCCGCTTCTCAGTAGAAGCTTTCCCGGGATTATTGTTGTTGGCCGGGGCGATCCTCCAGCATCTTTGCTCAAAGACCCGTCAATTACGCATCAGATTCCGATGGCCTCTATTCCGCGCGTGCTTGGACTGTCGCCGAATTCCATGTGCATTCAGAATCCCTTTATGGTTCCCGACCCAAATAAGCGAAATCAACTTCGTAGTGAATACAAAGAGGATGGAGATCCAGTGCTTGTGGGTATAAGCTGGAAAAGCGGGAACAGCCAGGAAGGAACGAAGAGGTCCATTGGATTGGAGTACTGGGGCACCGTATTGAAGATTGAAGCAGCTCGCTTTGTGAATCTGCAATACGGCGGGTGCTCAGGGGAATTGCAAGCGGCCTATGATAAGTTTGGTGTGGAGGTTTTGAAAGATGAGAGGATTAATGCTCTTCTGGACTTAGAAAGTTATGCCGCCCAGGTGGCCGCTATGGACTTAGTAATTTCCGTCGACAATTCAACAGTCCACTTCGCTGGAGCTCTGGGCGTTGAGTCGTGGACTCTGTTACCCACCATACCGGACTGGAGGTGGGGCCTTGAAGGAGAAAGTACTTGTTGGTATCCCACTATGCGCCTGTTTAGGCAGGAGAAAAAGAGCCAGTGGAAACCGGTTATTGAAAGGGTCGCCAGAGAACTTACTTCATTGATACACTTGAATGAGAACCGGTAATTCGGCATTTCCATAAAGACCCAAGTTGAACACATAGCAAAAGGGACAGCAAAAGTTTTATGTGTTAAAACTTCTGGTCAGGTTTATAATTATATCACAAGTTAAAGTTATTATTGAGTTCCTTTAGCATCTGAATATTTATAGCTTTCTAACTTGCTTTTAGCATCTCTTAATTGGTCCATAAATCGGGCGATTATTTCCGGAGTATAGCTTTTTCCTTCGAAGGCCATTTCCCTGTATAACTCTCCAGTCAGCCATTTTTTACCGAAATAGGTCATATCTTTTATTTTCAGGATTTCGATGTCCCTATCCCCTGATACTCCGGAAGCACCATGTTCGTGGATGCCTCTGGCGCCGGCTATTGACCATATCTGCCAGCCTCTTGACCTGGCGGTAAAACAATAGTCGCTGTCGCTGCCGATAAAGACGAAATTCTCGTCAAGTAAGCCGATTTCTCGAACCATTTCTTTCCTTATTATCATACATGCCCCATTGCACCAGAGAATTTGTTTATTTTCGGTAAACTCTGACAGCCGGCCATGTTGGTGTTTTCCCAAAGGAAAGGCTTCATAACTCCCGCCACAAATCACGTAGTCGGGATCCTCAACATGCAATTGCAATGGAGCACCGATGCCGCATTCAGGATGGGAATTCATAAATGTAGTCATAATTTCCAGGGCTTCAGGTTCCAGGTACATATCCTGATTCAATACAAGAATATATTCGCAGGGTTGGCTTAAATACTTTTTTATGCCTTCGTTCACAGCCGCAGTAAAATGGATATTGTCATTGTTATTGTCTCGAATAAATATTTCTACACCTTCAAATGTTTGCTTATTTAAGTGAGCTATGCATCTATCAAGCTGATTTTTATTTTTGTAATATGGGATTATGGCCGGAATCGATTTTTCTTTTCTATGATTAAGTATATGGTTTCTGATTTTATGCCTTGCCGCCGCTGTTCGCAATTCTTCAGCAACGTTTTGAAACACAGGCTCCCATTGCCCCCATTTTTTCTGTCGGAAAAGTTTCATAGTCGGATACCATGGACTATCCCGGCGGTCCAGCATCCATCGCCATTCAGGCGCAAAAGACAGAAGTGCCCAGACCGGTTTGCCCATAGCTCCGGCCAGGTGGAGCACCGAAGTATCGACTGAAATAACCAAATCCAGATTTTCAATCGCTGCGGCTGTGTCTGTGAAGTCCTCAAACTCGTTTCCGAGATTTGTTATCGTCATTTCATCAGCTAATTCTTCGATCTGCTCAGCCGCTTCGCCTTTCTGTAATCCGTATAACCGAACACCGTGAATCTTTGTTAACGGTGCAAAGTATTTCATTGTACAGGAACGGTTCTGGTCGTTGGCATGAGATGGAGAACCAGCCCAAACAATACCCACCTTTAAATCCGGGCCTGCAAGCTTGTTCCTCCAAAGTTCAGCCTTTGTCGAACAGCAGTTAATATATGGGACCTCAGCGGGAATTGTTTCCAGGGTTGTGGCAAATATTTTTGGAAGATCCATAAGGGAGATATGATGATCAAACTTTACGTCAGGCTTTTTATCGAATGACGCCTCGACTAACTCGTCAATCCCCGGAAAGCATTGTAAAAGTCTATAAAGTGGTTTCCTTGCCTCGAGTATTACCGTTCCGCCCCGGGCTTTGACCATAGGCAAATATCGCACAAAATGTATAGTGTCGCCCAATCCCTGCTCATAATGGACAAGAAGTCTCTTTTCCTTAAAGCACGAACCATCCCATCGAGGTGTCTCAAAGCTGTGCGGATAGGTAATTATATCCAATTTGGGATTTCGCCGCCATTCGTACTCTTTCCAGCCCTCGGTGAGCTTTCCGGTTCGCAGGAGCACAAGCGACAGGTTCGAGTGCGCCTCGGCAAAGTCAGGATTAAGTTGCAGTGCCCGCCTGTAATTTTCTATGGCTTCATAATTTTCAATACTCTCTGCAAATCCTCCCTGTGCATTAAGAACGACTCCTAAATGGTTATATGCCTCGGCAAAATCAGGTTTTAGCCGCACAGCTTGTCTGTAATTTTCAATCGCTTCGGCACATCGAGTCTCATCGCGGAGGCTGTTGGCTAAATTGTAATATGCCTCAGCAAAGTCCGGTTCAAGCCGTATCGCCTCCTCGAAGTACGAGATAGCCTCGGTGAACTGCTCCTTTGCTTTCAGGGCGATAGCCATATTGTTATAAACCTCAGCATAATTCGGGTCGAGTCGCAGCGCTTGTTTGTAATATTCAATTGCCTCGCCCGTGCGCTCCTGGGCATTAAGAACGACCCCTAAATGGTTGTATGCCTCAACAAAATCAGGTTTGAGGCGCACTGCTTGTTTATAATTTGTGATTGCCTCCGTGAACTGCTGTTGTTTTTCCAGAGAGAAGCCCATCGTGTTGTATGCTTCGGCGTAATCGGACTTGATTGATACCGCCTGCCTGCACTTTTCGACCGCAGCGGCATACTGGTTTTGCGATTGCAATGCGACTGCCATATTGTGATATGCCTCGGCATAATCAGGATTGACAGAAACTGCCTGTTTATAAGCAGCAACTGCTTCTTCATATTTTCCAAGGATTTCATAAACAAGCCCAAGGGTATTGTGGTATTGAGGTATGTGAGGATTATTCGCAATGGCTTTGCTGATTAGTTCAACGGCAGCATCATGATTTCCTTTCTGATGAGCTATTATACCCAATGAATGCAGTGCGACGTGATTATTAGGATTTCTTTGCAGTATCAACCGAAGCAAATGCTCAGTATGCCGAAGACGATCATCTTTGTGGTGTTGTTCTACATTTTCAATGGTTTCGGCGATGGTCGGCATCTGTACATAACCTTCCTCTTTTAGTAAAGTATTTAAAAAAATCGATACGACTATAGTTCTTTCGATCGATTTTGTTTATCCTGGGCATAATCTGAACAGACGCGAAGTTATATTCCAAATAGTTTAAGACGGTTTCGGGATTTATCTATATCAGCATATTTATAGAACCATTAGCAGTAAGTGACTCCTGTAATTCTGAAATATTCCGGTAACTATTGTTGTTTATCAACCATTCGTTAATCTCGCCGGCATCGGGATTATTCCGGCCTGTATATGAATCTGCCGAGCCTTGTTGCCGGGCCCAGCCGTTTTGCAGTGTTTGTTCTCGTAAAGCTCCTTGCTCTGGTTGTTCCTCCTGGGAGAGCACGACATCAAGCCGTTTTATGTGAATGCCCGAATCCTGAAGGCTTCGGACTATTTGCGGTATCGCCTGCTCTATTTCTATTCTGGTTTGTGTCTTGCTGACTTCCAACAGGCCTGTTATATGGCTGTCCTGCTCCTGGAATTTTATGAAAACCTTTCCAAGTTCCGGTGGATTAAGCTGAACTGTAATCTGCTGGTTCCGTGCTTCCTGAGAAGAAGAGCTGTGAATAGATTCAAGTATTTGCTTACCAATACCTGCAGAGATGTTATTGGGCGAAGTTTGGGCCGGAGATTCAACTGTTTTTGTGCCTTCAGCAGAATTGGGGGATAGCTCTGTTACAGAGGTTTCTGGATTATTGTGATTGGGTATCTGTTCGAAATCAGAATTGGAGTTATTATTGTAGGTTGAACTATTATGGTTTTTTGTTTGGTTTATGGATGTTTGGACATCAGCTATATTCAAATCACGAACAGCAGAGTCATCTGAGAGTTTGTTTCCGGCGTTTGGAGTTTCTTTATTGTTGCTATTTGATGATTCTGAGATTATTTCGGGATTAGTTGTTTTACTGTCGGTTGTTATGTTGGCGTTGGGTGTAGATTTTTCAGGAGCAATCACAACAGGTTGAGAATCCTGTCCGGTGATTTTGTTTTGAACCTGTGCAAAGTTTGCGTTCAATACGGGTGTTTTTTCATTGGTATGAATGACAGACTTATCCGTCAAGGCTGTATCTTCTTTGGTCGTTTTGCTGCCATTATCAACAAGAGTATTGAGACCGGCTTTTTGGCCGTTCAGTGCAGGGCTTTTTGTGCTGCCAGCGACAGCGTAAGTACCCAATATAGATGAATTTTTATTAGTATCAGCTTTATGGTCTTTGGTATCAAGGAGGGCGTCGGATATCAGCTCTTCGGTGTTTTCAACATTGGTTGGAGCTTTTGTTCCGACAGTACTGTTTGAAGCTGATATCTTATCGTTATTTTTGCTTTTTCCAGGCTGTGTATCAGTCGTAGAAATACCCCTGG
The DNA here is from genome assembly GCA_964653075.1 of uncultured Pirellulales bacterium. Taxonomy (GTDB): domain Bacteria; phylum Planctomycetota; class Phycisphaerae; order Sedimentisphaerales; family Anaerobacaceae; genus NIOZ-UU13. The sequence continues at coordinate 97,101 of CAZZAX010000005.1, read as the reverse complement.
ATATATTTGATAGAGATGTCTGGAGTTTATTCTGGTCACTGAAAGAGTCTGGCAAAACACTTTTTAGTCCTGATTGCCCCTTGTCAGTGGTTACAGGTAGTTTGATTTCAGTTGATTTTGCAGCCTGACCGGTAACAGGATTGGATTTGCCGTCTTTCAGATTAGCAATCAGTTGTGCAAGCTGGCTGCCGGTTTTCGGCTCCATTTTTGTTGCATTCTCTTTAACGAGCGCCCCAGGCGTAATGGGGATTTCCTGAGTCGATGGGGATTGGGAAGGATTTGCTTTGGAAGGTAACTCAGAAGTCGGATATTGTTTATCCGATTTTGTGTTCTTCTGTTCCTGCCGGGCTGATTCGGTCTTTACTGTTTTCCGGAGCGTCTGATTAAAATCCTGCTTGTTTTTATATATGTGTTCATTATGGGCGATAGTGGATATATTATCGGCTGTTGGAGATTCGGGAGCGTTAGAATATGGGTGGGTATTATCTGCCGCTGGGGAAAATTGCTTAGCATTTGCAAAAGGAATAGGCTTGGTTGCAGGAGGAGTGGCAAGGGCTGTTCCCGCAAACATCATATTATCCATTGTCAACAAGCTCGTATTCATACTCTTTAATCCATTAAGTCAGTATACTAATTGCAAGTGTTGTGCCAGTATTTAAGATGCGATCTGCATTAGACTCTAATGCTTTGTAAGAAATAGACTTATGGATATTAATTAGATGGGATTCATTCGATAACGCCTTGTTATTGACAGTAATCACGGAGAAATATTCCGGGTGTAGGAAAGAATTTCCGATTTGGATTAAGGATTCATTGAATGAGCCAGCAGGAATTATGGGTATGTAAAAAAGCAAGCCATTGTATAAAATCCTGACATCGCTACTGCCTTCCGAATAAGCGATTATTTGGATTTTGAGCGGTTTTTCACGCAGAATAAGGGTAAAAACGCCGAAAGTGACCGTCCTTAATCGTTTGGCACGATTCTTGCACATATGCCTTGAGAGACAAAGTTCGTACATAAATGTTGAGAAGCTAAAGATGTCGAAAACAGACAGCATAATAGCTCTTATCGAGGCCGGCATAAAGGCAGAAGGCTTGCGCCAGAAAGCAATAGCTAATAATGTTGCTAATCTTGAAACTCCGGGATATCGCAGGATTGATGTCAAATTCGAAGAGATACTTGCCAAATCTCTTGATTCATCCGAACCGGTTGACCTTAGTGAGCTTGAGCCGCAGGTTTATCAACCCAAAAAGACTCCTGTAAAGTCAAACGGCAACGATATTAGTTTGGAAAATGAAGTTGGCGAAATGATAAAAAATAGTCTTCGGCACCAGACATATATTCGGCTGCTGAGCAAGAGGTACAAACAGATTGAATTGGCAATAAACGTAGGTGCAAGGTAGTAACTCCCTGTTTGTTGCTGTGATTCGTGACGGGTTCAAGCATGGCCCGTTAAGGAACAGGAAAAGGACAAAACAAATGGAAATTGACAATTTTTTCGGCCCTATAGATATAGCGATTTCAGGCTTAAAAGCACAGGGCAAGCAGATGGAAGTGATTTCATCGAATGTTGCCAATGCCCGCACAAGCGATGCCGGCAAGGGTGAACCTTATCGCAGACTCGAAGCGGCATTCAAATATGATGACGATTTGGGTGGCGTTGAGCTGGATAAAATAGTTACGGATATAAGTGATTTTCTCAGGGTGTACGACCCCGGCAATCCACAGGCGGATGTGGATGGATATGTTGCTATGCCCAATATAAATTTGCCTGCTGAGATGATAAATCTGAATATTGCAACACGGGTGTATCAGGTAAATGTTGCAGTTTTAAAACGTTACCAGCGTATGGTGGAAAATACCCTTGAATTACTTCGATAAGACAGGGAATAAACAATGGTTGATATGAATGTAAATATAAGTGGTGTCTCGAATCCCATGAAAGGAATTTGGGAGCCCCGAGCGGCACAGCCCAAAGCTAATGCCGATTTTTCCGGTATTCAGAAGGTGGGAGGTTCCGATGACAAGAAGGCGGATTTTGCCAATGCTGTGAAGGGCTACGTATCCAAGGTTGATGACCTTCAACAAACCTCAAATATGTCCATAAAAGATTTATTATCGGGTAAAAATGAGGATATCAACTCAGTAGTATCTCAGGTGGCTAAAGCTGATATCAGCTTCAAGCTTCTTGTGGGTGTTAGAAACAAGCTGATTGAAGCATATAAGCAAACTATGAATATGCAATTGTAATTGATTATTGATTTTTTCAGGCTTGTTCCCAGTCTTCGGTAAACGATTAATAAAGAGGCTTAATGAACTTTTTCCAAAAGATAAGTGCGGTTTGGCAAAAGATAGGTCTCGTTCAACGGGCCTTGCTTATAGGGCTTCTTCTCACATTTTTAGCTGCCTGTGCTCTGCTTACTTACTGGGCCCGCAGGCCTGACATGAGAATGCTTTACCAGGAAATTGCGCCCGAAGAGGCCGCTAAGATTACAGAGAAAATCGCTGAAAAGGGCATTGTTTACGAGTTGCGGAACGGGGGGACGAGCATCTACGTGCCGAGGGAGCAGGTATATCAACTTCGTTTGGATATGGCAAAAGAGGGTCTTCCGATAGGGGATCAGGGGGGGTACAAGATATTTGATAATGAAAAAATCGGTATAAGCCCATTCGTCCAAAGCGTAAACCTCAAGCGGGCCCTACAGGAAGAACTTGCAAAGAGCATCCAGATGATAGATGGAGTTGTTCACTCGCGTATCCATATAGTTAGCCCTGAACAAACGCTTTTTACTTCTGACGGCGGTAGAACCACTGCTTCTGTAGTTCTTCGGCTAAGGCCGGGTTATAAATTAAGCGGTTTGAATATTGCGGCTATTACTCATTTGGTCTCCGGTAGTGTCGAAGGGCTTACATCAGAAAATGTTACCGTGATAGACAGCCAGGGAAATCTTCTTTCAAATGAGTCAGATTCGACTATTGCCAGTGGGGCTGGTACTGTTCAGGATTACAGGGAAAGGGTAGAGGAAAACTTGTCGAAAAAGGTAGAGGACATGCTTACCGCCGTTTTAGGTCCGGGCCGGGCAACAGTAAGGGTCAGCGCCATTATTGATATGAACAGCGTTAGTACCGTTACGGAAAAGCTTGATCCTAAAGGAGTTATTATTAAGGAAGAGATAACAAATACTTCTGAAACCGGGGCTTCCACAGCATCAGCCGCAGGTGAGCCGGCTGTTCCCGGCAGTATAATGAAAGATGAAATAATTAATACCGACTATGAGGTCGGAAAGACGGTAAAGCAGGAAGTAGTTTATCCGGGCCAAATAAAATCTTTGAAGGTCGCAGCATTTGTTGACTTGTCGATAGCAGATGCTAATGATGCAGGCTCCGGTAATAGCACTGCAAAGATAATGCAGGAAACTGATGTAGTAGCAATTATCCAAAATGCTCTTGGCCTTGAAGATGAAACTGCGATCAAAGTAGTTGATGTTAAGTTCAATCGTCCTCTTGAATCACTGATTGCGGAAGAGCCGTCCAGTTGGCCCCGTTATGTAGCAATTGCCCGCCAGGCTTCCTTAGGCATTATGGCAATTTGTGCATTGCTTGTTCTTCGCATGTTCCGCGGAGCAAAAAGAAAGGTGGTATCAGTACCAAAAGAAGGTGAATTGCCGAAAGCTGAAGAGGCTGCCGGACTTTTACCAGAAGGAGAAGGAGCTGCAGAGCCGTTAGTTGTACGCAGACAGATAGCCAGTGCTTTGGAACAAGACCCTGAACGCGTTAAGCAATTGTTTGCCAGCTGGCTTGAGGAAAGGGGGGGGTAAAGTACGGAAGATGTGGGTTGTTATGCGTATAGTAAAACAATAAGCAGCAGGATATACAAGGCACTAATATCGAATGCTGAATAACGAATGTAAAATTTCGAGCAGGAAATTTCTTCGGAGAAGAAAAAAGCCGGATATCCATCCGTTGCAGACTCCCGACGAGCGATCAAGAGATACGAAAAAGGGATTGACGGGTAAACAAAAAGCTGCAATGTTGTTGAGGAGTCTTGATTCAGCAACCGCTGCTGAGCTGCTCAAGGGAGTTGACGCCGAGGCTGTCCAGGAATTGGCAGTGGAATTAGCTCATCTGGATGCCGCTGGTTTCGGCGGTAAAAGGCAGGGCTTGAAACTTGCCCGGCAATTCTGTAATTCACTTCAGCCCAATCAGGACTTTCGCATTAATGGTTTCCTAAAAGAAGTATTGAACAGCAGCGTCGGCGGTGAGAAGACAGAGCAGATCCAGAGCGGAATACAGGAACTGCTGAATACAAACGATCCTTTCAAATTTATATGTTCGGCTGATTCTAAAAGAGTAGCGGCAATTCTGGAGAATGAGCATCCTCAGACTGCTGCGGTAGTTTTATCAGAAATACCGGCAGAGAAAAATTCGGAAGTGCTCAGCTTTTTGGACTGGGGAATTCGAGTTAGTATTGTCAACAGAATGGGCAATTGCGGGTCTATGAATGCCCAGGCAAAGAGGCGAATAGCAGAAGTTGTTTGCAGGCGTCTTGATGCTGTTGCTGCCAGTGGCGCACCCGGATCTGAACCAAAACAATTTAAGCCGTCTATAAGAAAATTGGCCGTTACTTTGCGAAACCTGGGCAAAGAGGTTCGAGACGGATTGCTTGCTGTTATACGCGGCAAAGACAGGCATTCCGGAGAAATGGTAGCTGACTTGATGATATTTTGGGAGGATATCCTGCAAATTTCCAACCGGTCACTGCAGAAAGTCTTGAGAAGGATTGATATTAAGAAATTGGCTTTGGCTTTGGTCAAAGCCGACAATCAGCTCGTTCAGAAAATTCAATCAAATATCACTGAACCGATGGCTGCTGTATTGAACGAGCAAATGTTACTTGTCTCGGCGTCGGAGTGGGAAGATGTTGAGCAGGCCAGAGAAGAAATTGTCGAGATCCTGCGCGAAATGAATGAAAAAAGTGAACTGACATTTATCGAAGCGTGAAGTGATTTCTGAAGGTAGCTAAACCTATATTTCCGAATATAGAAAAGATAAAACCGAGTTTTTAGTGGTAATCATCAGGAAGATATTAGTGTAGAAAACTCAAAGAGGGATTTAAACAAGCTATGTTGACGGGCAAACAAAAAGCTGCGATGTTGTTAATGAGTCTGGATGCTGCCACAGCTACTGAACTTCTTAAAGGACTTGACGTCGAAGAGATTCAAGAGATTGCTATGGAATTGGCGCGATTCGAGGCATCGAAACAGAATAGTGCCGATGAACAAACAAAGATTGCCCGGGAGTTCTGTAGCTCACTTCAACAAATTCAAGCACGCAAATTTAGTATGAAAACTTTTCTTAACGAGATACTTGTAACTGTTCTCGACAAAGACACGGCTGAGCAAATTCAATCCGAGGTTAGAAAGATTTCGGGAGACAAAGACCTGTTTGGTGAGATTCGTTTGGCCAGCACAGATGAGTTAGTTCTTTCTCTGGAAGGTGAACACCCCCAGACAATAGCTGTAATATTGTCGGAGCTGGACCCAAAGAAAAGTCAGGATGTTCTGTCGCGTTTGAGTGAAGAAGCTCGTCTTAAAGCTGTATGCAGGATGATAAATCCGGAAATGGTGGGTAGCGGAGTGAAGCAGCGAATGGCATTTACGGTCAGCGAGCGGCTGCAAGGTCTCAAAGGAGAAACTCTTTCTGAAAGACCTGAGCAGACTTTACGAAAGCTGGCTGTTGTGCTGAGTGGTCTGGAAAAAGATATTAGAGACCAGATGCTTGATGAGATTAGCAGGCATGATGAGGAAACCTCCACAATGGTAAGGCGTTTGATGATAACCTGGGAAGATATTCCTACTATAGCGGACAGGTCTATGCAGGAAGCACTGCGAACGGTGGAGCCGGGCAGATTGGCGGTGGCGCTTTATGGTGCAGATGAGGCTGTTATTGAGAAAATACGCTCAAATATATCTGAACGGGCGGCGGCCTCGCTTGATGAAGAAATCTCGTTGATGCAGGATCCCCTGGAAAAAGAAGTTCTTGATGCCAGAGAAGAAGTTGTCGGCCCGCTGAGAGATGCAAATGAGCAGGGCACACTTAGGGTGAAAGGGCGATAGTGGAATGACACAGACACTTACAGTTAATCTTGAAAAGCCTATTGCTTCAGCCAAATTTCTTGATGATTCTGTCGATGCGGTTGGCGATAAATTGTCTGATTGCGCTCAGGATGATTCACAAGAGAAGACCGAGCAAATTCAGACGCAGGATTCAGGGGCTACAAAAAATGAGTTTTCTCAGGCTTGCCAGGCAATTAACGGTGTAGTAACAAAGCTCAATCAGTTTTATGACAAAGTATTTGCCGAGCAAAAAGAAGAAATTGCCAGACTTTCGGTGGAAATCTCAAGGAAGGTTTTGATGCAAAAAGTGGAAGACGGGGATTATAAAATAGAATCTATTATTAAAGAAGCACTTAACAATGCTCCGAAGCGACAAGATATCGTAGTTCATTTGAATCCTGAAGACCTCGCGGAATGCCAAAAGGCATTGAAGGAAGAGCCGGATGGCACCTTGACTGATGTTAAGTTTGTTTCCGACTCGAATATAGGCCGGGCTGAGTGCCTGCTTGAAAGCCCGAAAGGTATAGTAAAATCGTTAATTAACGAACATCTGGACAGAATTAGTAAAGCACTTAAAAAGGCGGAATGAGCTATGGCTACGAGTGAAGTTAGTAATAGTTTAGTTGATTTTGATAAGTTTCACTCGGCGCTTCGCGATGTAAACTTGTTGGATTGTCAGGGTTTTGTGGTTCGGGTCTCCGGTTTGACGGTTGAATCTACCGGTCCGGGGATAGGCTTGGGAGAACTTTGTGGTATCCAGATTCGTGGTGGTCGGCGTGTACTGGCTGAAGTAGTAGGTTTCCATAATGACCATCTTATTCTGCTGCCGCTGGAGCATATAGATGGTATATCGCCGGGTGATACAGTAACCGCCCGCACTACTGTCAGGCATATCACCTTAAGCGAATCTGTCCTGGGCAGAGTGGTAAACGGGCTGGGAGAGCCTATAGATAATAAAGGGGCGTTAACAGGGGCGGATAAGAAAGCATTGGATGCAAGCAGTCCGCCACCTTTGAGCCGCGAAAAAATAACCAGTCCTTTGGCGCTGGGTATAAGATCATTGGATGCCGTGTTAACCTGTGGTAAGGGACAGCGCATAGGTATTTTCTCTGGCAGCGGAGTAGGAAAGAGTGTTCTGCTTGGTGATATTGCCAATTCGAGCGAAGCAAATGTGAATGTTGTAGCGCTTATAGGTGAGCGTGGCCGGGAAGTTCGGGAATTTCTCGAAGGAGACCTCGGTGCCGAGGGTTTGTCACGCAGCGTAGTTGTTGTCGCTACTTCTGATTCACCTCCTATTCAGCGTGTAAAAGCGGCGTTTATAGCTGTTACGATTGCCGAATATTTCAGAGACAAGGGCAAAGATGTTTTGTTTATGATGGATTCCCTTACTCGCTTCGCACAGGCCCAGCGAGAAATAGGCCTTGCAGCGGGTGAGCCGCCGGCGACAAAGGGCTATTGTCCGAGCGTTTTTTCACTAATGCCGAGACTTATCGAACGTTTGGGCTGTGCCGAAACCGGCAGTATCACAGGTATTTTGACCGTTTTGGTTGAGAACGATGATTTAGCCGACCCCGTGGCTGATAGTGCCAGAAGTCTGCTTGACGGGCATATAGTTCTGTCGAGAAAATTGGCTGAGAGAGGGCATTATCCCGCTGTGGATATTTTACAGAGTGTCAGTCGATTGATGCCTGTGGTGGTCAGCAAAGAGCACCGGCTTGCTGCGCAGAAGCTCAAAGAAATATACGCTATTTATATTGATGCCGAAGATTTAATAAATATCGGAGCTTTTTCGTCCGGCAGTAATCGACGTATTGATGGAGCTATAGCCTTGATTGACAGGATAAACAACTTCCTTATTCAGGCTATTCGAGAGAGGACCGATTTTAAAGAAACTGTCGAGCGTTTGACGGCAATTACCAGGTCCTGGAATGAACTGTTGGGTACCCGGAGCGGATAAATTGCATTCCGGGTACTTGTCAGATATTGAAAGCTGAAGAATTGAAAATTAGATGAAACGGTTTGTATGGCGGTTACAGCGTGTCCTTGACGTAAGGACAAAGGAAGAACAAAAAGCCAGAGCAGAATTGCTTAAGCTGACGGAAAAGTTAGCAGAGACACAGAGCGAACTACTGGTATGGCGGAAAATGTTAGATGAGATAATTAATGGCTTAACCGTGGAAAATCCTAAAAAACGACTGGGCAGGCAGGAATTTTTTCTGAGATATTCGTCGGCAAGTGATGAGCAGATTAAGAAGCTGGAAAATAGGGTCAAAGAGCTGGAGTCAAAGCAAAGAGATAAAATTGCTGAAGTTTTAAAACTAAGAAGGTTCAAAGAAGGCCTTGAAAAATTGCGAACCGAGGCGAAGATGCAGTTTATAAGAGAACAAGAGAAACTTGAGCAACAACAACTGGATGAGGGAGCTACAGTTTCATTTGTTCGAAAAATGCAAAGTTAGGAGAAAAACCAGTGAGTAAGAAACTGATAATTATAACAGCTTCCGCAGGACTGGTGAGTTTTGCAGGAGCGTTTGTCCTGGGTTGGCTTACTAAACCAGTTCCGTCAGGACTTCCCGATGGACCGGGTCATCCTGCGGTTGCGAGCGTGGATACTATTCAGGAGGTGCCTCGCCCTGTAGTCGATATGACAGACACCATAGTTACGGCTTCCGACAGTGAAAGAAAAAGTATGACGGAAAAGCAGCTCAGGAATCTTGTCTTTGAAGTTCGGGAAAAAGTGCGGGAATATAACAATAAGCTGCAGAACCTTACGTTGCGGGAGCAGAGATTGCAGAGGACCCAGGATACGTTAAAGCAGGACATTCAAAACCTCGATAATCTGCGAATCGAGCTTGCTACAATCGTTGCCGATATCAAAAGCGAACGCGATAAACTGCTCAAAAGCAGGCTTGAAATTGACCAGAGGGAGAAGGAAAACCTTTTATTGATAGCAGCTACTTATGACAAGATGGAATCATCCAGTGCAAGCAAGATATTGGTTAGCATGTGTACGAGCCAAACGCAGCCAGGCGTGATTGATAGTCAGAGCAGCGGTTTTGATGAAGCAGTTAAAATTCTCTACTATATGACAGAAAGGACGAAAGCCAAACTGCTGGCTGAGTTAACCACTGCTGAGCCAAAACTGGCAGCGTTTTTGACTCAGAAATTAAAACGGATAATTGAAGGGAAGTAGTCTAATGGACGTTGCAACGATAATAGGGGTACTTCTTGGTTTCATGGTTGTCATAGGTGCTATTGTTGTCGGCGGTGGCTGGCAGTCGTTTATCCATATTCCCTCAATGGCCATTACTCTGGGAGGCATGTTGTGCGCTACGCTCATACATTTCTCATTGCCGCAGTTTTTGGGAATATTTTCAGTAATCAAGAAGACAATTATTGCGAGGATACCGCTACAATCGGAGCTGATTCAAAAAATGGTGAATTTCGCCGCTATCAACAGACGTGACGGAGCGCTGGCATTGGAGCAGGAGATTCCGAACTTAGACAATTCGTTTTTTATCAAGGGTATGCAGATGCTTGTGGATGGACGGGATTCCGAACAAATTCGGGACTTTATGTCTATAGAGGTTCAGTACCTTCAGGACCGCCATTCAACAGGTAAGAAGATTTTGGAGTTTATGGGAGCGGCCGCACCAGCTTTTGGAATGATTGGCACACTTATCGGTCTGGTGCAAATGCTCAGGAGCCTTGATTCACCTGATGCAATTGGTGGAGGAATGGCGGTAGCTTTGCTGACTACTTTTTATGGCGCATTGGCAGCCAATTTGATTTTTATCCCGCTGGCGGGTAAATTAGGAATTTATTCAAAAGCGGAAACGACCACAATAGAGATGATTGTGGAAGGTATCTGTTCTATTGCAGAAGGTGATAATCCGACTGTTGTTCGAGAAAAACTACAGGCATTTATGTCACAGAGCAGACGGGAAGAAGTAAAGGCTAGTGTATAATGACACGTGCGGGCAAACAAGTAGAGGAAGATGAGACTCCAGGCGCACCGGAATGGATGGTAACTTTCAGTGATTGTATGACGCTGTTGTTGACATTCTTTGTGCTTCTTTTAAGTTTCTCATCTTTTGATGACAAGGTTTTTCGGAGATTGAGAGTGATTTTCATGAATGCTCTGCCTGGTTTCAGCCAGGAAGACGAACCCAATAGAGATGCGGTTCTGCCTACGGAGCAAATTGAAATGACGCCGGATTTGGCTGAAGGAAGTGAAAAACCTACTTTGCTTAGAGGATTGGAAAACAACTTAAGAGAAGATACACCTGGGGATTTCCGCGGTCGGAAAGTGTTCTCAATCTCATCAGAAAAAATCTTTTGGGGTAATGGTGCGCTTATTTCGGCTGAAGGTCGTCGCGTTATGACTACAATGGCGTCATTCTTAGAAGAAGTACCCAGCCGAGTAGTTATTTGTGAGACTGATCCGGCAAGCAAAGGGGGGGTTGAACAGCTTGGTTTGACACGGGCCTGGGCGGTATTGGAGTATCTTACGAGTAGTAGGAACCTCGATAAGAAGTTGTTCAGCGTCTCAGCAGGGAGTACTATTGCTCAGGAGGGCCTTAGAAGTAATGAGCCTTCTCCCGCAAGCTTGGAATCTGAACGTACACTTGAGATAGTATTGTTAGAACGGAGTATTTACGATTGAAACGTCAGCGTCAGTCAAGTAAAGAAGAAGGGCACAAAGTCCCGGCTTATATCGTTACGTTTTCCGATATGACAACACTGTTGCTGACGTTCTTTGTGATGCTGCTGAGCCTTGCAACAGTACAGGATGATGAGTTGTTTCACAAGGGACGAGATTCCTTTTCCTATGCAATTCAAAGCCTTGGGCTTGGCATGTTTACGGGTAATAAACCAAAACCCGATTTAGGTTATTATAAAGTCAAGTATTTCATAGACGAGCCTGATAAGTCATATAAAGGCAGGAACATAAACATAAAAGAGGAGAAGATTCGTCTGCTTTTCAATGAATTAAGCCAGTCTATGAAGGTTATGCCGTTAAAGATAGCCGCTAAGAAAAACAATTTTACAGTTACTAAAATTCACTTTGCACGGGGTGATGCACGGTTAGATGAGTCGGCTAAGCATTTCTTAGGCGGCTATTGTTCACAATTGCAGCAGAATTACGGTTCCAGGCCGGTTAAAATTTATGTACTTGGTTTAGCCGCTGACCAGACAGGCGCAAAAGAGCAGTGGATACTTTCTGCCAAGCGGGCCAAGGCGGTGGGGGATTATCTGCGTGGTATTTTATCTTCGGGACCAGGTTTTCAAGCACAACGAGGTACATTTGAGAACTGGTCTAAGTGGTCTGTTTATTGGTGGGGAGCTGGGCCAGGAGGTGATTGGTTTCGACAGGATAGCGCGATTTCCGAACAGTCACAGATATTAATCGCGGTCCTCAGAGTGGACGAATAATTTAAGGCCGTGTAAAGTTTTTCGACATTTTGTACGATTATATGCCAATTCTTATATTAAAAACCTGCTAAAAGCCTACTAATTGCCATTTTTGTATTTCGGCACGATATTTGCATACTAAATCATCAGATGAGGCTCAATTTGTCTGCCGAACTGCTGTCCGGTATAAACAGGGAGCCTGAGAATCATTGTTGGTATTTTGGGATATGACGCGATCCAGAAAAAAAGTCGTTGTTTTTTTTATAACAGTTGTTTTGGGCTTCGGTGTACTTTTGGTCTGCTCGGCCCGATCAGCTACCGAAGGAACAGAATTGGAAAATGCAGAATCAAAATCTCATTCTTTATTTGAGAATGATCCCGATTTTTTAACAAATACGAAAAATGGGCCCGGTACCCGAGAGTTGTTTTTTAAATTTATGGTTTCGGTTTTGTTTCTTGCAGCTCTGGGTGCAGGTGGGATTTACGTTTCAAAAAGATTTTTGCCAAAGATTAGCAACCTTTCCGGCAAAGAGATTCGTATTGTTGAAACCGTCCACCTCGGGTCCCGCAAGGCTGTGCATCTGCTTGAGATAGGGGAACGAAGGTTCCTTATAGGCAGTACAAATGAAAACATCACGAAATTGGCCGATTTAACAAGTGCCTTCGCGGAGTTGTAAGCGGTGGAAATGGATAGTAATTGAGGATATTAATGGCTGGTAAGCTTATTAAAATGTTTTTTCTTGTGTTTGTTGTGATGCCTGCTGATTCCTCTTTTGGTCAGGATATCAAAGCGAGCCCAAAGCCGGTGGTGCAGCTTGACGACACTTCCGCAACAAGTGACCCGGCTAACGGTGTTCCAAGCCTTGCGGATTTGATGACGTTCATAGATAAGGCCACGACCAACAATAACAGCAGCAAAGATTGGTCAACACCTGTCAAGCTTGTAATCATCTTTACCGGCCTGGCGATCCTGCCGAGTCTTTTGGTAATGATGACATCCTTTACGAGAATAGCTATTGTTTTGTCTTTTATTCGGCGAGCTTTGACCACACAGAGCATTCCTCCTACCATTGCAATGATGGGTTTAGCTTTGTTTCTTACACTTTATACAATGGCCCCCACGTTTACCAAGACGAACACAATGGCCATTAAGCCTTATCTTGCTAACGAGATTAACTTTCAAACTGCGGGTACCAGGGCAGGTAATTGTTTCAAGGAATTTATGCTTCGGCAGAGCAGAGAAGCCGATTTAGCTCTTTTTGTTCGGATGGCAAAGATAGATCCCCCAACAAGTCTTATGGATATAGATTTACATATAGTTATTCCGGCATTTATCATCAGTGAATTCCGCACTGCATTTGAAATAGGCTGTCTTTTGTTTATTCCCTTTCTTCTGATGGATATGGTTATTGCAAGTGTTTTACTTAGTGCGGGCATGATGCTGCTGCCTCCGATGATGATTTCACTGCCCTTGAAGCTGATATTATTTATTCTGGTTGACGGCTGGGGATTACTGGCGGAGAGTTTAAGTCTGAGTTTCAGATAACATCATATTTGGAATCTCTGCGCTCAGCAAACCGCAGGCCGACAAACCTGGGGATATACGAGGTACAAATTATGGATAGTAGTTTTATTCTTTACCTGGGCCGGCATACTCTCGAGACGGCTTTGCTTTTAGCCGCTCCGATTTTGCTAACATGTATGGTTGTCGGAGTGGCAATGACATTGTTTCAGGCGGTTACTTCCATACGTGATATGACCTTAACTATAGTACCTAAGCTTCTGGCTGTTGGTGCCGTAATGTTGATTTGTGGTGGTTGGCTCTTGGAAGTGGTACTTAGATTTACGAACGAAATGTTCGGGCATATCCGTAATATCGTACACTGAAGATAAGGGCAAAAGTAAACAATTACTTGCAAACCAGCACTTCTTATCGCAATCTGCGGGGATTTGGTTGCAGAAAAAGTATGGAGCTGATAAACGAAAAACTACTTGGTTTTGTAATGGTGCTGACGAGGATTTCAGCATTTTTTTTGATACTTCCTGTTTTTGGGTGGAAAAGTATTCCTGTCAGGATAAAGGTTGCGATGACTATTCTGGTAACGGTCTTTTTCTCCATGATAATACCTGTACCCATCGAGTCAAAGCAAGTCTCTGTAGTCGAGTCAGTGTTGCTTCTGACCAACGAAGCTACCTATGGGCTGGCCCTTGGCCTGATAGTTGCTTTTGTATTTGCCTCGGTTAAATTCAGCGGGCGCATTATCGAACGGCAAATGGGTTTAGCTATGGCTCAAATATTGGATCCATTAAGTGGTGAGAACACTCAGGCGCTGGGCGCCCTGTTGGAGATGATATTTATACTCTTATTTCTCAGCGCTAACGGTCATCATTTGTTTTTATTGATTATCTCTCGAAGTTACGAGACGTTTCCTGCTGGCAGTATCCCGACAATACCTGTTTTGGCCGGCGGCATAATTAAGGCTGGTTCGACATTATTAATGGCCGGCCTCAAATTGTCCGCACCTATATTGGCAGCGTTCTTGTTGTTGATGGTTGTATTGGCTGTCTTTGCACGTATGATTCCGGAAATGAACATTTTATTTATCAGTTTACCAATGCGTGTAGGTATGGGTTTGTTAATGGTGGCGATTTTTTTACCTTTCATAAATACCTTTGTGGCCGAATTCGCTGATTGGATGGGCAAACTACTGCCCTTGTAGACTAACATCGGGAATATATTATGCCGGAGCAAGCTGCCGAAAGGACAGAACAGCCAACAACCAGGAGATTGTCGAGAGCCAAAGGCAAAGGGCAGGTACCGCAGAGCCAGGAGTTGACATCGATTGTAACGCTGCTGGTGTTGGTGGCAATGGTTGCTTTTTTGGCTCCTGATTTGCTGCAATGGTTTATGGTGCAAATTCGGCAGGGAATGTCCTGTGAAAATGGCGTTTTTGCGGATAGCAGAGGATTTTTGGATTTCGTTGGTAGAAAAACTGTCGATATGATACTTGTTATCTGCCCCATTTTAGCTGCACTTGCTGCGGGCTCTTTTATATCCAGCGTAGCTATAAGCGGGCTGAATTATTCGCCGGGAGCATTAGAATTTAAGTTTGACCAATTCAATCCGATTACAGGATTACAAAAACTTGTAAACACACGCTCCCTGGTGAAGCTTTTATTATCTGTTCTAAAGCTTCTTTTTATCTCACTCATCGTTTGGTTCTATCTTAAGAGCAGGCTCGATATGCTCGCTACCCTTCGATGGGCCTGGTCTGCGCAGATACTCATAGTTATCGCAAAGATAATTCTTGGCCTGATGATACGCATTGGCATTATACTGTTGGTAATGGGGATTGCTGATGCCTACTATCAGAAATGGAAATACATCCAGGAATTGAAGATGACGAAGCAGGAAGTTAAGGAAGAACTGAGGGATACGATAGGTTCGCCCGAGGTTAGAAGCCGAATCCGGCAAGTCCAGTTCCAGGCGGCCCTCAAGCGTATGTTGCAAGAAGTGCCTAAAGCCAGTGTGGTTCTTGTAAACCCAACACACGTAGCTGTAGCACTGCAATATGATGCTAAAACTATGGAATCGCCGGTTATGGTTGCTAAAGGGGCAGACCATTTGGCGGAGAAAATCAGGGAAATTGCCCGGGCTTACGGTGTGCCTATTATAAGAAGGCCGGAGTTGGCCAGAACAATATATTCAACGGTCAAACTCGGTGATCCGATACCCGAGACTTTGTACGTGGCGGTAGCGGAAGTGTTAGCTATGATTTATCGTTTACGCCGTAGAAAAGCAAGTTTCCAGACCTGACAATATGTTTTTGGGTGCCGGCTCCAATAACACACCGGATGAAAATCCACATTACATTACATTGCTGCTCTTATATTACACTCCGAGACCTAACAAACTCATCTGTCGTTGTATCAAAGCAAGATTTCTCTCAAGACGGCTGAATCGAGCTATCAATCTCTCTTCTCTTTTGGTAAGGAGATCTTCTTCTCTGTCGATTTTGTCCTGTAGAGCTTCTATTTGGTCGTCCATGTGTTTCTGGTCGATTTGGATGGAACCGGTTGTTACCTTTAGCATTTTATCCAGCACATTCTCTATTGCGCCGGCAAATCCCTGCTTTACCATGACGGTGGCAGTGAAAGTGCCATTCTGACTTAAGTCAACGCTGAGCTGAAGAGAATTCTCGGGGTACGTAGGGTTCCCATTATCATCGAAAGTGCTGATGCCTGTAACGATATTGCCGCTGTATGTTGCATTACGGTAGGTTGATTCAGTTGAGAGTTTGATTTTGGCGCTTGTGATTTCTCCGCTGCTTACAACCACCTCAACATCGTAGCTGCCTGCTGTGGTATAATCGCTGCTGGCGCCGTAAAATTCGATAGCATTACTGTCGCTGCTGCCGCTCTTGTCTGCTCCGATTATGGCCAGTACACTCATATAATCTTCAGCTATTGCTTCATCAAAGACATTCGCATCAAAACTCAGTAGTCCTTCTCTATCGACATTAAAACCGAGATGACCCGGTGTCAGGAATGTGTCGATATCCTCTATAAATCCATTAGTCTGGGTGATAAGAGGCGAGCGAATTTGCTGCTTTATTGTCGAAACGACGTAATCTCCCATCAGGATACCGGCAGTTTTTAGGACATCATTATAACCGGTCTTTTCCTTAATAAATTCGACGGCAAAATTATAGCCATCGACCATTTTGCTTATTTTGTCTTTTACCGATTGGATATCTCTGGTTAAAGTCAGCTCCTCTCCGTTGGCATCGGTTGTATCGTGCAGATGCAGCGCTACGCCGTAAACGACGTCATCTACCGTATTGGAGCTTCTGCTCATGTAAGCTGCGACGCCCTTTGTTGTTTCGGCAACGGTAGGATCTCCAGCGTCCACAAGGTTGCTGCCGTCGGCATAAATCATACTGACGTCTCCCAGGTTAGTGCTGAATGTAAATGTTACGTCACCATCGGCTAAACCGTTGGCGTCTCCGCCGACAGTTATATCGCCGGGATTAATGGTTGACAAAGACTCTAAAGCCAACTGGATACTGCCGTCACCAGTTAGAGGTGAATTATAAGCGATGGCGTCGGTTGTTTGTCCTTCATAAGTTAAGGTGTAAGTGCCTCCGGTCGGACTCGAAGCACGGCTCATTGTCTGCAATTCAGAAGTCGCTGTTGAATCTGGAGGATAGCCATCTACTTTAATCAGTGAATTCTGGGCTGATTGGGTTTGAATAAAGTCTGAGCCGGCAAAGCCTGTAAGGTCTGCCGTTGTGTTTCCACCTTCTGTTGAAAACGCCATGGTCGGCAAAGTCATGCTCGAGCTGCCATCACCTCCATTGTTGTATGTCAAAGAGATGGAAAGGCTGCTTGCTCCGGCTGTTTTATCAGTTAAAACAATCTCTCCGTTTTCGAGTGTCGCTTTGGCTATTCCATCAAAGGCATCATTAATCTCATCAATAAGATGGCTGATTTTGGTATTATCATTAATGCTAAGATTAACCTGAGTGATAGCATTTCCGTTATGGTCTGTGCCGGTTATTTCAATAACATCGTCACTATCGGCCGTTCCACTGAACTGGTCGAGTGCTGTGATTTTTGAACTTAGCGTCGCATTGTCGCTTCCAACTGTAAACGCATTATCAGCCTGCCAGATTTCTGTGCTGCTTGCGTTGATGGTGATTCGGTAATCCAAGCCGGCATCATTGCCGTTCATGACCAGGTGATAAGCATTGTTATAATATAACAGGCTGGCCGTAACACCGGGATTGTTTGCATCGTTATTAATTAAACCGACCAGGCCTGTCAGAGTTGTGGTCGCTGTGGTTGTCATTGTTGTTTCTTTATTGTTGTATGAGTATATAAAGGTGCCTGCTCCCACATAATCCTCGGCGTATTCTTTACCGTTTGTGTGAACCCACCTTTCGGAGGTGGCTAACTGATTGATTACAACGTTGTGATTACCTTCAAAAGCATTGTTGGATGCGTCGGCAGTCAATTTATCGGTATCACTGGAAGCTATTGAAAAAGCGCGAAGAGCATCGGCATCGGAAAGAGCACGAACCGAGCTTCTCAAGTTTCTGAGTTTGGTTTCCAGGGTGCTCAGGGCCTCCTGTCTCTCTTCCCACATGCTTTTTCGCTCTTCGTACACATTGAGTGAACGACGATCGATAGCCATCATTTGCTCGATGAGTTTAGCTGTATCTATTCCTGTTAAAAGCCCTGGAAGACGTAAAGTTGACATCTTTGCCTGCCTTTTGATTTAAGTTTTCATATCTTCTCTTCACGAAAATGTACAAATAAAACTAACGTCCGACCCACATGTGAGTTATTATCGTTCAATAACACTTTTTGCTTAACTATTTATCGTATATTTGCTTACAATATTTGCATTTCTTTAGAAACAACTTGCCGAGGTGCTCCGGCATATCTGGCTCGTATCAGTTTGGACTTTTGGAATAACTGCATCAAACCCTGGTTTTCCGGGTCCATTTTTATGCAATCATTTAGCTCTGAACAGGCCTGGTCGAAAGCTGTTTTTGAATATTCAAGAGCATTTGACTTTACATACTCCTGTCCTAATTCAAGATAAGTCCCGGCAATCAGGCATTTAGCATGCAATTGCCTAATCCGGGGTTCTATTTCATCCCAGGCAACATCAGGGAAGAGTTCATCATACGTGAATGTATCAGCAAATCGCCTGATGACCTCAAAATGACATTTTGCCTTTTTTGCGGAATAATTTGTTGAAAGACTGTCAGTATGCATTCTTCTTAGGTGAAGCGGCTCGCTTAGATGATTGGCCTTGAGGCCGGCCTTTACGAAACGTCTAATCATATCGTAGTCTTCAGCAATTAACAAGTCCTCATCATAAAAGCCGATTTTATCGAAAACGCTTCTCTTTATCCCAAATCTGAATGGAACTATCGGATGGCCGGCTCGGAGCAGGTCTCTAATCAGATGTCTGCGGTCCTGGTAATCAGGCTTTTTCATTATCCTTATAGAATTATCATTCCTATCAATCAACAAAACATCACAATATATAAGGTCGGCATCTGGATGTTTTTGAAATTCCGCCAGGTGCTTGGTAATAAAGTCCGATGTCATCATATCGTCTGCATCCAAAGGCATAATATACTGTCCTTTGGATTCCCTTATCGCGAGGTTTCGTGCGCTGGAGACGCCATTATTTTCCTGGTAAAGGCACCTGATTCGCTCGTCGTTGTACCGCTGAATTACTTCCTTAGTGTTGTCAGTAGAACCGTCGTCAGTAATTATCAACTCGAAATTTTGGTAGTCCTGAGCCAGGACGCTTTCAATTGCTTGCCCAATATAATCGGCACTATTATAAGCGGGCATTATTATACTGACCAGCGGCATGCTGCTCCCGTAATATACATCCTGCCTATTTTCTAATGCCTCTTGAGATATGACATTGATTCCGGCAGAAGTATTCGTGATAAGATTCCCAGCTTCCCTGAACAACTGAAGTATTTGGGTATCTTCGCCGACATTTGTTAAATAATTTGAGAGAAGCATTTTCGCATCTTTGTATTTGCCGGATATTTTCAATATGTTATAGCAGTTAATGGTAGTTTTCTTGTCCCATGGATTGAATTTATATGCTTTGGTGAAATATCTAAGGGCCTTTTTATTATCTCCGGCTTTCATCGCTATGAGCCCTAAATCATTCAGTGCCCTGAGGTGTTTAGGGAAGTTTTGCAGCAGTTTTACAATTATGGGATTAGCTTTCTGCTCATTTCTCAGCCGCAGCATAATCATTGCATACATTAATTGTATGTCCGGGTGATTTGGGTTCTTTTGCAGTAATTTTTCACAGTCTGATTCTGCCTGTTTAATATCATTAGTCTCGAACAATGCCTTAATAGTATTGACTTTCTTCACGACATTGATTTTGTCCAATAGTTTTAAAATATATTCTGTTGCTTTGTTGGTGCTGAACGTATTATGTGCAAAACTTACTGCTTTTTGGCGGATAGATGAATTGGCGTCAAGCGACTTAATAGCCTTTATTATGGTTTCTGCCAGTTTTTCAGGAGTGTTAGGCGAATATAACAGACCAGTTTGTCCGTCAATTAAGGTGGCGGCGACACCCCCGACATTGTTTACAATCGGAATACATCCGCAGGCTTGTGCTTCCACGGTTACTAATCCAAAACTTTCTAATATGGATGGCAGGCATAATAAGCTATGTTTTGAATAAATGTTTGGCATATCCTTGTTATCGACATAACCATAGAAATATGCACCTTCCGGTTTTGTGCTTTTGAGCTGATTTCCATAAGTATCTCCACCTCGCCACATCTGTCCATCGCCATAAATATGAAGTTCGGTATCTTTCACCTGTTGACGAACTAATCTAAAAGCATCAAGCAGGATATGGATACACTTATGTGGATTAAGGCCTCCTGCAAACATGATGGAATGATTTTTTCTGCTATTAGCTTTTGGAGAATAAATATTAATATCAATAAAGTTTGGGATAGTTATTAACTTTTCATCTCCGAAACTCCGTTCTCTGAGGGAGGCTTTGTGCAGTTCCGACAAACAAATCACTATATCAAAGTCGCTGCTGTGAGACAATGTTACCTTGTCACCAGCTTCCCAACAGTGTTGCCAAAGCACCCAGATCTGTTCGGAAGACTTGATCAGGCCTTTGAAATATCCTACGTGCGTTGCAAAGAAAATCACGTCGTAGTCAGTAATGAACTGTTCTCTTTGTTCATGTGGCGGCAGGGGTATAACCTGGAATGATTCATAGTGCTCTGCATAACATACGAGATCACCGGTCAGGTAAATCTTTATGTCAGGATTGTAGCTATGAAATACTCGTGCAAAGTTTAATACTGCTATTACTGTGCCGGCAGGACTGGTATTGTTGAGATTGCCTATTCTATCAAAATAGAAAAGGATTTTTGTCTTCTTTCTATTTGGGGTGTCTGTCTGTTGTGGGGTTTTCAATATATTTTTTGCCCATTCAAATTCAGGTCTGATACTTAAAAGTTGTTTTAAACACTCCTCTGCTGAAACCATATCTCCAAGACTTTTCTGCCAATTCATCAAGACAAAGACACTCTGCCAGTCGTTTTCAATGCCCTTTTCAACGGCTGTTTGACAATCTTTTATCGCCTCATCGATATTACCTTGCTTTTTGTTTATCAATGCTCTCCAAAAGTATGCTAAACCGTGTTCAGGGCACTTGTCAGGTGCAATTAGAATCTTCTCAACAATGTTATTTGGAGCATTTGATATAAGCTCCCAGGCATAAGCTAAAGCGTGTGGCGGGTACAAGTCAGGATGACAAGTTGCCAATAAAGCCCATGATACTTCTCTATTGGGCTTTATCATCTTGTGATAGACACTTTGATGATCAACACGGTATAAGAATAGCTTTTCGAGAATCCGCTTGACTACCGGTTCATATTTAGAGCAGCTTATCCAGAAACTCCAGTCTTCAGGCTGCCTGATGACGCTCAATAGCTTATCATACCCACCAACCTTGCGCCAAAGCTGCTTCCTGTAAAGGGATGAGTAAGGCATAGTATCCTCAAACATAACCTGCGTTCGCGAGTACTCGGCGGGTATCCATTCGCCGTTTGAGGCCCCGAATTCCTGCATGTTGGCAAAGACGATATCTACCTTTTCTTCCTGCTGAATTATATCCACCGCTTTTTGCATAAAAGTTCGTTCGAACATATCATCGCTGTCAAGCGGCAATATCCACTCACTACCGGCCGCTTCAATCCCCATGTTCCGAGTCTCAGAGACGCCGCTGTGTGGTTTATCAATAAAGCGGATGTCCCTGTCCGGATACTTTGCTATCAACTGTTTCGCAACTTCAGCGGTGTTATCACTGCTTCCGTCATTGACGATTATACACTCCCAATGTTTATATGTTTGATTTGCAATAGATTTGACAGCTTCAGGAAGGTAATACGCGTGATTATAACATGGAACAATTACGGATATCCTGACCACATTGTCACCAGCCTTTTTGAAATATAGCTTTGCCTCCTGATGTGCCGCATTGGGTATAAAGCCGGTATATTTCTCAACGTCCACTACCATCCCCTGCGAGAAACAATCTCCCAGTTCCTCATATGTATAGTTATTGACTGTCCCATGCATGTTCTCATACACGTTCTGCACAACATTAACCGGATTGCAGAACGTAACCGAACACTCGTAGCAAAGAAGGCTGCTTCTGGCCTGACTGTACAACTGCGAATTAGCCGCCATTTGTCCTTCAAGCATATTCGGATTGCTGAATTCCAACTGCACCAGCAGCTCCAGAATATCCCTGACCCTGTATACGGAGCTCGATACCTCCAGCGGGTAACCAAAATCATACTGCTGGCCCGGCCAGTAATACTTTAATATCCCGCTGCCTGCTTGCCTGAATTTAGGCAGCGCCTGCTGAGAACTTAGCATATAGCAGTAGTCTGTATTCCTGCCAAGTCTCAGTGAAAAACCAATAGAATCGTGGTTATAGCGTAGACTCCTGACTACATCCGCAAGACAAAAATCTCTTACGAACAAATTATCATCAACCAGGAATAGGATATATTCAAATGTTCCTATCGCTCCCAGTGTTTGCTGTTTGAAATCCTGCTCTTCGATGAAAGTGACATTACCAAAGCGGTTTTTCAAATCATCATACTGCTGCCGATGCAGCAGATTAGACACCTTGTAAAGCACCGTCAGACTAATTTCGTCACAGTCCTTACAATGCAGAAACAGCGATTCGAGGGTCGCTCTAAGCTGCATAGTCCGGTCTTTACTGAATATTAAACCACCGATGTTGTTCATAGCCTGCCGCACTCAAATATTTTGTACCGACACCGTTTGAACTGATCTGGTATTATCCAACAACGTCCTAACATCCTTCATCCAGATTTCATGCATGTTTCGCTCTGCTGGAATATCGTCAACCTTTGAATCAAGCAGCAATTGGTCACAAACAGTTAACAACTGTTCCCTGCTCATATTCCTGCGTTTTATCGCAAAAACTTCGACATTTGCCAGATAAGGTTCGCGCTGCCACTGTGAGGTATGACAAGTTACTTCGAAACCAAGACTCGATAGAATCCTGCGAAATTTATGCTCGTACCATCCATCGTAATGATACGCCCAATCCGCTTCATGTGAGCCAAACATATGTCTTAAAATTCCCTGCTTAATCTTGTATGAAACGTTTGAAGCGAGCATTTTTGCACTACTCAAAACGTCTGGTGTCTCAATGTGTAGTTTACCGCCGACCTTGAGCCACTCATGCCATCGCACCAAAAGTGCAAGTGCCTTACCGCGATTGAAATGCTCAAAAACATGATGTAATCTAATCTCATCGATACTCTGAGCAGGGAAATTTAGTTCCTCAATGTCGGCGTGGCAGTCCGCCTCCAATTGCTGGACAACGGTATGTTTATTAGGCGGGTAATCAATATTTATATAACCATCAAGCCTCTGCCCGCCGCAGCCAAGATGGAGGCGAATCGGCTCTCCTTCTTTCCACAAATTTAAACTCTTTAGTTGAGCAAGAGTATTGCAATGTGACTCAAGAGTCGCTTTCCGCAAATCATTTTTTTCCGACTTAAGAAGTGTACCAGGCAGTTCTATGTTTTGGTGTCGCTGAGACCAAGTCTCTGGTTCACTTTGAAATTCTGAAATCGAAGATATATGATTGCCCCGTTCTATCTTATTAAGGACATTGTCATCCGACATCGGTATCCTTTGCGAATATTGGTTAATCAAATTGCGATATTTTCCGACAAACTTTGGGTTTAGTACGTTACGAAACAACACAAGTACGTCGCTAAATTGCCTTGTTTTGATCACATCAATCATCACATCTTGGAAAATAAATTCCATAAGCTCTTTTGTGTTATATTCATCAAAGACATGAAAGTGAATGTACGGATACGTCAGCGGATACTTCTTGTGAAATTCTCTCTGCCAACCATTCTTAATTATAGCCGACTGAATATAATCTTCATTATGGCTTGTATCGCTTTTATCCGTCATCTTTTCAAAATCGTCAATTAGATGGGCAAGCGATGTCGGCTTTCGGTACGAATCATAAGTGTATAGGTGATTAGGTATTGCATGGAACTGATACCCACCTTTTTTAGTGATAAAATAAAAATTCAGTAGCAAAGCTACAGGGTTATAGGAGTGCTCAATTACATTCGACGATATCGAACAGTCGTACCGGTTCATTAACCAAGGTTCATGACAGGCATTATGCATATCAATAATTATGGTATTACTGTTCGGCGGCACCCTGCCAAAACCACCGTCCATTAAGTTTATATCCTGCACCTCACAGTTTTTGTACTCAAGTAATTGTTTTACTGATCCGCCTATCCTGGCAATCCTGCCGCGTATCTTCCTGTTGACCTGAGAATGTATATCCGAATTATATAACAGTCCATGCTGCTGAGACTTGGGAAAGTAATTTTTCATCAAATCTAAAACCAATCCTTCTGCGCGGTGGAACCATGTGTGTTTTGTAAAAACTTCCCTTTGCGCAATTAAAGCCTTTTCTCGGGCCTCGACGGGATTATTCAGTATGTAAGCGAAGAGAGCTGTATACTCATCCGGGCCCTTGGCAACAAAAAACGCATTCTCGTCGAAGCGTTGCGGTAAAAGTTTAGGATTATCCACCAACTGCGGAACACCACATATCGCCAATATGTAAGTTCTCTCATTCAGTTCATTTGCCCAGTTAATTTGCTCATCAAGGTGCAGATTTAGCCCAACTTTGGCTCGAGCATAAAGATAGCGATCTTTACTAAAAGAAGCAGACTTTGTTTTAATAAAAGGCCAGCCGGGGCCATCTAAAAAACCAGAGTACTTTGAGAAAATCTCAGATAAATATGAAAAGTACCTCGGCCATTTTTCTGAGTTAGCGGAAGCAAGAAAGACATAATTTAAATCCCTCTCAATACCGGGGACGGGATAGTGAATTAGCGGATTGGCCCCAAGCTCAACACTGAAGATATTGTAACCATTTTCGAAAAAAGGCCGGTATTTCTTACGCCGGCGCAGATATTCAGGGCAGCGGAAACTGTAATAGAAATCAACGCGTTGCTGTTTGGCCCAAAGCAGTCGCCCCTGAAGTGCGGTATTACCGTATTCTTCAATGGATGCCGTCAGACCGATTCGCAGTGTATTTAATTCTCGGTATTTTTTGACAGAGTCCCAGTTGATGCGGGAAAGATAGCTTTCGTGGTCACTTGTTAGAAATACCGTGGGTCTGAATTCATATAGTAACTTGTCGATTGTCTCGTTCCATCCCAGCATCCTTACCGGTATTCCTATAAACTCAAGACCTTGTGCCATGTTGGTAAAAAGAGAGTAGCCGGCGGGAGAGAACCTTAGAGAAGGAATATGCACCAATATCCTCAGGTCTTTCAGGTGTTTGTAACGGCCTCGAAATTGCTGTTTTACCTTGGCGGTTAATTCGAAGCCCTGACGAACGACAGGGTCATCAGAGTTCTCATAAAGCCCTGGCAACTCGAATCGCTCCGGTGCAGCTTCACAGCTCTGTGCCCATTGTAGAATCTTATCATGCCTCTGCCATGTTACAGGGTTAATTTGCTTTTCAAATTGCTCAATGTTTAACAGAGCAGGTGAGGTTTGCCCATGTGAGAACATTTTTGGCTCACGTGTTAAAAAAGAGCTGCTATTTGACATTGATAGGTTGGCCAGGAATTCCTTCGCTTGGGTAAATTCCGGAGCGAATTTAACTACCGTGCGGGCAATCTTTTTGGCAACTTCGACCTCCCCACAACCGTATGCTGCCTTGGCTGAATACCACAATACTTTCCAGTGACAACAACCGTTTCTCATTGCTTGTGAGAACTTTCCAAGTGCCTTTTCAAACATCTCACGTTGCAGGCATGCAAGGCCCTGCCAAAAATACTCAATTCCCCAATTAATCTTCTCCAAATCAAAAGGTAAATTGAACGCTTCGACAAAATCCTCCTGCCAGATTAAGCGTCCAGGTCCCTGCTCTCCAGGGGCAAAATGTCCCCATCGCTGAAGATATAAACTATAATCACTACTGATTCTCTCCTGGTTCGTCTTCTTCAGTTGGTCCAGCACATTATTGTGAATCACAAGACACCGCGACAAAGGAATTAATTGTTTGCCCGAATCATAGAATTTGCAGCCCAAATCTCCATCAGCGCAGTAAAATCTGTACGTTTTGTCTAGCCCTCCAACCTGCCTGAAATAGTCCAGTCTGAACAAACCATAGTTCAACAACATCTTCCATCCACGATCCAGACCGATGAAAAACTTTTCCGCGCCGAATTCTTCCTCATCAGGGCTTTCATGTATGTTCTTAAAAAAGAAAATCCCGCCGGCCACTTCGTCTTTTTGGCTATTTAACAATTTAACGGCTTTAACAATGCACTCTTTACTGAAAAGAATATCATCACTGGCATACATTGCCCATTTGCCCCGGGCCTTTGAAAAGCCAAAATTATACAACTGCGGCCATGAATGCCTGCCGGGTCCGAGGCATTCGGCCTCATTGTAAATTTTAGTAACACCATGTCTTTTCAACACCTCAAGTGTATTATCAATACTGCTCCCATCAACAACAATCACCTCGCAGTTTATACCCTGTATGGCATCGCTTAAACTTGCCAGCATCTGGTCAAGCAGCTGGGCCCTGTCCTTGGTACACAAAACTATGCTGACGTCATATTCTGTCTGCGAGGAATCTGCATCCGGTGTTGCCGGCTTAGCTTTTGGAGTTATGGCATTTAACTTGCTGTTTTCGGATTCCATAAAAGCCCGGCTCATAATTATTTTTGGTATTTCCGATGAGGGAAATAGTTTTACCTGACTTCTCCCGGCTTTACTTTCTTCCAGGATGCGCTCATAAAGATTTTCGTATTGACTGTAGATTATCTTGCAATCGAACCTGGAGACCGCTCTTTCTCGCGCATTATGGCCGTAATGTCTTTGTAAGTCTGGACTAAGAGCCAATCTTTGAAGATCTTGTACTAATTTTTGCTGGTCTCCACGGGTTGTTACACACCCCTGCTGGCCGTCACAAACAAGTTCCGGAATCCCGCCGGTATCGAATGTTACTATTGGAATGCCACAGGACAAAGCTTCAAGTATAACCAGTGGACAGTTATCAGCGATTGATGTATTGAGAAATATATCAAGCGTGGAATAAGCCCGGGCAAGTTCGCTTTCGTTATTGATATGTGGTATATTGATAATTTTGGGGTCGTCTGTCTCATAATCACCCCCGATATTTACAAAAACATGGTCGGGTAGTTTGTTTTTTAATGCCTCCAACGCTTTCTGAGTGTACTTGCCACCTTTCCATTGATTTGTCAGTGCGCCGCCGTGAGCTACAGCACCTATTACCAGGGCTTTTGCAGGAACGCCGAATTTCTTTCTGGCCTCAGCTCTATCACAGGGCCTGAAAACAGTAGTATCAACGCTGTTGTAAATCAATTCTACTGGGTGGGACTGTAAAACACTTCTTTCAATTTTGCTTTTCAACCACTGTGAAGGTGTAACCAGCCACAAGCGGGAATGGTCGTAGATTAATTTCTTGTCCCTCAATAACTGTGCAGATGTGTCGAGTTGAATTGCAGGCTCAACATTCAAATATGGGCACCTGCCGCAGCCGGTTTGCCATCTCTGGCAATCAAATGAATGTGCGCAGTGTCCGGTGATTGACTGCATATCGTGCAATGTCCAGACCAGGGGTTTTAGATATGAGATGGCCGAAAGAGAAAAAGGATTAAAATATCCGCCATGCAGATTGTGCAGATGCACAATATCAGCAGATTTCACAATGGGATTTGCTATCAGTTTGTGGCTTCCCTGGCAATCATAAAATAATTGCCCATGCTCTTTACAGTATGACTGTCGAGCCGGGTCACATTCAATGGGAAAAGCCGAAGAGTGTTCTGAGTCGCTCTCTTTTATCCCTACAAGCATTCTTGAATCGTGTCCGGCATTGCGCTGGGTCTCTGCAAGTCGCCAGGCGACCTTTGCCGCTCCACCGGCGATATCATGGGTGTTAATGTGGACGATCGAAAGACTTCGTTCGTTTTTTCTCATTGCACCAACCATGCCTATAGAGTCTTATTCAAAATATCCGACGGCTGACAGACCTTCTGCAGCAATGCCGGGACGGCTTACTGTAAGCGCAGCATTCGACTGTGATACTGAATATGAGCAATAATCGTACCAGAATAAGTTAGTGCAGCATTTTTACCGAATATCCGCGTATTTGGCCTAAAAATGCTGGTTTTACGGCGTGAATACAATATTTGAGATGCTGTGGAGATGTAATTATTTTGCACGAGGCGGAAAATTCTTCCGTTTTTTACTCTCATTGTTTCCAAAGGTACATTTGCAAACCAATAAGTACTTAAACATCACAAAGTGTTAGAGAAAAACTTCAGTATGTGTTACAGGGAAACAATCTTTGAAATCTGCTTTGTTTTGAGGTTGAATTGTCTGCTTTTGTTTTGACCAGGGCAGAAATGAGCTGTTGATAATCCTTTGTGTCCTGTCAGAAAGAGTTTGGGTTTCCAGACTTGCCTTATTTTTGTCTCTCAACCATTGTGCAAATGTAGGCCCAGACCAGTTTCTAACCAGTCTCCTGGGTACTGCATACATATCTACGGGGGATACTAAACTGCCCTGTACATTAGCTATGCCGGCGTCATAACCCGCCCCGGCCAAAATCCGGCCGGTCTCTTTTGTAATATCTTCGAAATTGCCATACGGATAAGAAAACAGGCGAACAGGTTTTTTTATGATGGATTCGAGTTGTCGTTTTGATTCGGCGATTTCATATTCCTGTTGTTGTGGTGGTAATAAACTCAGTTTTGTATGCGTAATCGAGTGGGAACCTATCTCAACCGAAGCAGAAGCCAATAATTTTAATTGCTGCGCATTTACAATTTGATGTGTTGATCGCCCGATGCGCGTCAGCCCGGCCCAGATCAACAACTGATTAACGATTTCATCAATTTTTACAGATGGAAGCGCGCGAAGCATTCCGCATAGTTCGTCATAAGCCGTCAAGCGGTTCTGGGCGGTGGTTAAGTCCCATTCAAGTATCCCTTGTGAATCCTGTATCCTCAAGAGACCTGGTAAGGGATGGCCTGTGAGAAAAATTCGTTCCAAGGCATCCCACCAAAATTCGCTTTGAGAGCCTACCATACCTGAGACGACAAAGATGGTAGCGTGCAAGCCGTATTTTTCCAGCAGCGGTATCGCATTTGTCAGATTATCCAGATAGCCATCGTCGAATGTAATAGCCAATGTATTCGGCTCTAATTGGTTTTTGGCTGCTTCTTCAAGAAGTTGATGGAGCGGTAGAACTCTATAATTTTCAGCTAATTCCTTTAAGTGTGCTTCGAAGTTTTCCGGTGATACTACCAGCAGTTGAGAATCAACAGGGTCGTCAGCAATACGATGATAAAGCAATATTAAGGGTGTTTCAAAAGAATTTGCCTTGGATATATAGCTCTGATTCAATATACAATTATCCGAATCTTCCCATTGAATTAAGGAAGCTTTACTTTTCTTATTACAGATTATATGAGCATTATCTCTGGCTATTTCTCCTGTTTCAATAAGGGCATCTTCAATATTGAATAACATTTCTAATAATCTTCTATGATTCTGGTTGTTGATATCGAAATTGTCATAAAATGCAGAATCAAGGAGATAGAAAAGTATTGAACCATCAAAATACTTAATCTCAACATCATCAAAATACTTACGTAATAAGGGGATAATATTATTTGAATTTATACACTCTGATGGGTCCGTTTCTAAAAAGTATTTCATCGGAGTATGTTTCCAAATCTGTCCAAATGTATCATATTTCTCAAGTTGAGATTTGAGTCGTAATTCAGGTGGCATAATATGTTTGACGGCATTTATAATTTCCTGCTGTCTTCGAGGAATTTGCTGATATTTTGGACCGACATATTCATTCGAGATCAAAAAACCGCCTTTTTTAAGCGATTTATAAAGCATCGGTATAACAGAATCCAGGTCCTCTATATGGTGTAAAGCGCCATTGGCCCAAATAATGTCGTATTCGTCTTCTTTCAGGCTCTCAGTATTTAAATCAGAAACATGATACTCGATATTATTGAGATTTTCATCTCTCGCCCTTTGCTTTGCTTTTTCGATAGCCCCTGGAGCAATATCAATCCCTATGATCTTCTTTGCTACATTAAGCTTGGCAAGGGTCCTTTCAATCTGTCCTGTACCACAGCAGACACTAAGACACTTCTCAAAAGGGATCTGGTCTTTTAAATATGTTTGTACTGTCCAGTATTCACACCAATCAGTTCTACTCGCATCAAACTCATCAAAAATAAGTTTGCAGGAACGAGTTCTAATAGGTGAAAAACAATAAAAATTCTTATCAGATTCGGAACAATCAACTTTTGACCAGAAATCTGCTGCTAAAGATCTATCTCTCGACAGGGTAAGTATTTTATCTTTTTGAGGTGTATTTCTCATAGATATTTCAGAACCTGATTTCTGAACTCGTGCGGTTAAAAGGACCTGATAGTCGTTGTCACTGTAATCCAGAACATCTTTTGGAAGTTCGTGAAGTGCCTGGCCATCGAGAAAGGCCTTGGCTAAGGCAACGTTTCCATATGACTTGATATAAATAGCTTCTTGGGGAATAACTTCGGCGAGAAGCATTTTCAGAGATTTATCGGTAAATCGCCAGTAATCCCCCCAGCGGTCCATGTCATAACGGGAAATCTGACTGATTCCCGGAGCAGTTAACAGCATAACACCATTGGGCTTTAGAGCTTTAACAGCGTTTTGAATGACGGCTCTAATATTATAAACGACATGCAAAGTTTGTGTCAAAATTATACAATCATATGCGTCTTCAGAGATGTTTTTTCCGGTTGTCAAATCACCCACTATAGTTGTATCGGGCGAAGGGACTGCATTAAGAATGTCACTCTGTATTACTCCTGTTCCGAATTTTTTAGTATAAGTATTATCTCCAATTTCCAGCACCCGCCCTTGTATGAGATGTCTGTTCTCGTTCAAAAAATTCTCAATATAATATCGGTCTATCGGAGTGCCGCGATCAAAGCCAAAGACTTTGCTTAAAGGCGTTAAAGAATAATTCTTGTTTGTACCATTGTTGAACAATTCATTTATTATCAGGTTATTATTGTTTTTCTGAAATTGCCCTATCCATTGTCTTATTTTATCGAAGGGAAGATTCAACCTCGTCTCGAATTTGCTATTAATTATTTCAGGTAAAGTACTCAGGTCTGTTCTCGAAATTACAGGCAAATTGAAATCTTTCTGCATTTCTATAGCTCTGTTATCAACACCAATGATGATGCTTCTACGCATGAATTGCATAGCTCTTATTCCGGCGTGACATCTTGTTCCGATGTAGTCGAGATCAATATCCGAACAAAGTAGTTTATCTAAAGATTGCAGATTAGGAGGCAGAATATTAAGTTTCGCTCCAAAACTTCGAGCATACTCCAAATCTTCCGGCCCCTGAATCCATACGAATATATTTTTATAGCTGCTCCTAAGTATATTAAAAAGCTCTAAATCACTTTTGTCCTGTGAATAATTTGTAAAAGTCAAAAGGACATTCGCAGACTTTTCCTTTTTAATTTTTTTACAATGCTCTTCAGTAAGTTGCCAAAGAGTGGGGCATCCTGTAACTAAAACATTATTAATACCAATAGTACTCAATTTGTTTTTGGTATAAGAATCTCTCACAGAATGGTACAAATTTGCATGCAGGCAATGTTTTAGGATCTTTTGGGTATATGCACTTACTGGGCCCTGGTATTGCCACCAACCAACTCCTGCGAGTATTATATTTTTGATATGCGTGTAATTATTGTGTTCTATTCCTATTTGTTTGTAGTTTTCCATCTCACTTGATAAAGCATTTGTGCCGCCCAAAAAGATATATTTACTTTCTCTTATATATTTGATTGCTTCATTGCCAATATTATCAAGATAGGGAAGTTTAATAAAAAAATCAGAGGGAAATATTTGGTGCAGATACTTATTCACCGAATCCATTATTATCTGGTTTCCCAGATTATTGTCACATACTGTAGTGTCGAAAATACTAATCATTTTATTTTATGTCTCCTTGTAGCGTTTATTTCCATGCAGCTATGGCAATTATGCTTGGACATTTCTCGGAATGTATCTGCATAAAAGATTCAGGAAAATGATATGACATCAGGAAAAACGGCGATCCGGAAACAGTTGCCGGATTACCCATAGAATGAATTTCGCACTTGGAAAAATTGGCAAACAAATCATGTACAGAATCCTTTGTGAGTCTCCAATAATCCCTTGGATTGGGGGCATACTCCTGTAATACGGACGGGACGGTGCAAAGTACAAGCCCGCCAACTTTAAGGATTCGATGAATTTCCGCAACAGCCTCCCAAACATTGCGAATTGCCGAAAGCACATGTGTGCAGATAATCGTGTCAAAAAAATCAGCCGGTACATTTGTTGCATTCTGTAGATCGGCAACAACGGTTATTCCCTCACCGGGTGATATGTTCCAAACATCGTATGTCCGGACGTCTGGGTTGTTAATAAACATGTCTTTATAAACAGGAGGGCAGAATTCAACACATCTGCCTTTTACAATACCCTGGTATTGACGAAGAAATTGCTCTATGTAAGCGCGTGCTGGTGTTGGAGGCGGCCATATACCTTTAGGATAATCAAAATTATTTATATCTAATCCCTTTGCTAACATACGGCCCAAAAGATATTTATATTGTTCGTGTGTTAACGAATCCAGCGTAGCAAGGAATGCATCAAGATCCTTTTGTTTTTTTTCGTGCTTATATGTCTGTTGTGCTATATTATTTTTGATGCTTGGTTGCGGATAGATTCGTTTGTGTTTATGTTGTAGAAGGTCTTGCTCGTTATTATGCAATAGCTGCTTTTGATTAATTGTAATAAGTGCCGGAGAACTCATCCAAAAATCTCTGGCTGGCTCAAAAGTCTCGGTACAGTTTTTACAGATTTCGGGCCACGAAAAATTACCATTCAATTGGTCGGTTCGCTGCTGCTGCATGCGCACCGAATTAAATATCTCCGAAGGGCTCTGTGTCATAATATTTCCTAATGGATATTGCGAATTATAATCTTCACAGCATATTTTTACGGTCCCATCCTGGTCTATCATCATAGTCTTCCAGATATAAAAACATGGAAGTTGATGCTTTCGAATATTGTGTTCAAAATGGTTGCCCCAGCTAATCCAGGGGGGCATTATGACCTGTATGTTTTTAGTTTCCCAGAATTGTTTATATTCTTCGAGTTCTTGTTGTGAACAAAGATCTGTTTTAATCGCAGAAACACAAATATTGATTTGTGAGCCGAGTTTTTGATTTATCTCACAGAATCGTTCGACGTTTCTGTATGTGTTATCCCTTGGAAGCTTCATAACAGCTTCATAGGTTTCTTTTCTAAAACCGTTTATGCTAAAAGAAACAATATCTACTCCTGAATCAATTAGTTTTAGTGCCCGCTCTTCATCAAGGAGACTGCCGTTTGTATAAACGATGACCTGGGTATCCGGAAAAGTCCTTTTTTCTTGTTGTATTCGCTCTTCAAGCATTCTATCCAGAAGAGGCTCTCCGAGCCCTGCGTGCGTGATTAAAGATATCGGCGCTCCCCAGTCTGATATCTTTCTGAGGATTGTTTGATGAACCTCAGGCCTCATCACAGCTTTTTCCCTCTTCATTTCAGAAGATGGACACATAATGCAGTCGGCATTACAAGCACTTACGGTTTCTATCGCCAAGTGAGTGGGAATAAAACATCTTTTATCACCAATCATTGCCTTTAGTGCGGAATTTATTCCCGGTTTAACCGTTATATCCGAGAGCGTATTGGAAGTTTCGATTAAAGTGCTCATTATTGTTCCTTAAATTTTGACAGTTCTTCCCGTTCGCCAGTTCGAACAAGAACTCAGTCACTCTTTTGTCTGAATTGCCGTCATTTAAATAAGTACCATAGTGGCAAAGAAATTCATCATTAACTGGTTTATCTAAAGTCCATTCTGGAGTATGTAGAAAATTCTCCAGCTTTTCAAAAAACTCGTCCTTAGTATCAGCGAATATTGCCCGCTTTTTAAATAGCTCAATAGCTTTTGGAACTAAACTAAAGAATGATTTATCGATATATGCCAGAAATGGTTTTTCTGTGGACACTAAAGGCCAGACAGGTGTGCTGGGCGAATCGATGATAAACGCATCTGCTAAATCAATAATCTTTTCCAGCGCGATATTCTGTGAAAAAACGCGAATGTTTTGTACGTCCTGTTTTGCGAGCCGGTCGAAAACAGGGTTGGTTATCTGGGGACATCTATCTGGTATAGGTGGTTTTAGTAAAACATCAATGTTGGGGAATTTCGCCAGAAAATTAATCAATTCGAGCTGGAATCGACACAGCCAGATTTCCGGATGAAATACGTATCCTATATAGCAGTTGTCTCCTATCAATGCCGACATTACATACATTATAGTTTTTCGCTTTTGTATTCTATCGGCCGTTTCTTCCTGGCAGGCATTCTCGCGTAGATATTTTTCCTTTCTGTATTCTGCAACCATTTCGTCAATCCAGACGGAACCCAATGTTACGGGTCTGGCTCTTTTTCTTTCAGGTTGCCAACGCGTCATAGGTGACGGTTTTTCAAATGTTTCGGTTGCGCCTGGTCCACCGCAGATATAATAGTCGGTATCCGCCAGTTCATAACGCTCATGAAAAGGTGCCTGGCAATAGCCCAAAAAACCACTCCTGTGGGTTGAAACCATAGGAGTTTTGTATTTATCGCATGCCTTTGCAATCAGGCTATTGACTTCGATCATCCCTCCTGTCATAACCACGGCTTTTCGCAGATTCTTGACATTCCTTTCCACTATGGATGCCTGCATCAACAGACGCGGCAATTCATTAACTATCAGTAAACGCAGAAGAGGTTCGATTAAAGGATATCTGTCTATCTGACGTATATTAAACAATTTTCGAATAACTTTGTTTTGATTTACATTGTGCCATAGCAATTGACCTAAATCACTGTAAATCGCTTTTGTTATTCCAGCGTATATATTTATATTTGCTGAATATAATGTCCCGATATTTGCGAATCCTGTTCCTTTTCTGCTGGTCCAATTGGTCAGTATCTTGCTGATAAAGTTATCTATGCCCTCGTTGGAAAAAAGCAGTAATCTGTCGGTTACAAGTGCTTCGCCGGATTTATCGTTCTGTAATGCCTGCTTAAACAAGTCTATCTTGTTATCTAAATCTGCTGTGTAGGAATTCGGGTTATCGAGATGCATGTGCTTCGTTTCATACGAGTGGCGCTTATCTGCATCGATTTTCAAGTCACCATCCTGATGCCATTCAATCCTGCAATTGTTGGTTTTTGCTACTATCGGGACTATCCTGCTTGTTAATGATAAAGATGGCTTGTCCAGTAAACCCGGCCCTGTTATTTTGTATTCCGGCTGCGGAAAACAAACAGCAATGCGGGGCCTAATATATTTGAAAACAGCTTCTACAGGCACTATACGCAGGGTCATGCTGTCGAGAAAACCTTTAAGAGGATGAAACAGCGCCCTAAAAGAGACCAGGTCTGAGCCCGGCATCTTCTGTGCAACCGAATGTATAACTTTATCAACTTCTTCACAGAGCTGTTCTGCGATATCAATATTCTCTTCGCCCAGCTTGTTTATCCGGTCCCAATAGTAGAAATCTTCAGTCGTTACATATTGGCAGCTGCTATCTTTAGCAAGATAATCTACTTCCGGTGTTACGGCTACTATCTGGAGATTGTAATAACGGCTTGCCTTGCACAACATTAATGCCTGCAATTGGGTCTTAGTTTCCGCAAATCCAAGTGGTACGTATCTATAATATCGCATAAATTGTCGCCCCAGAACTCATGCTGAATCTGCAAAATCAGTTCCGGTCGGGACGCCCCAAAAATCGCAGTGCGAACACAGCGGCACTTTATCTCGTCGGCCTTGTTTGTGGTATTCGAGCCATTCCATTCTTTTCCCATTGCACCATATATCTTCGAGTGATTGTGTTCTTACATCCCCTATAACACCAATCCCGGAAGGGTCGAATCTGACGCAGATTGATGCTTTGCCTTCTCTGTTAACGGCGAGATGATGCAGAAAATCCAGACATATTCCGATCTCGGGCAATGTAGGCTCTGTTTTCCTGTAATCGAAACTTCCCATCGGAGAGTGCAGCAGCCGTCTTACCAGAAGAGAACCAAGGTGTTCGTATCTGCTGGAATCTACATCGCCGTTCAATCTAAATACCGTAAACGGCTTCTTGTCGCCTTTTATTCTTATAAATTCTTTTATAATTTCGTATTGCTCATCCGCTTCAGGATCGTTCTCGATAACCGATATCGCAAGGGTGTCCAGATTGTCGATTATCTGGTCTGCTTTTTCCAAAAGCAGCTTGCCGTTTGTGTCGAAAGATGTTATTTGCCTGTTGAAAAGTGTTATTGTTTCTGCCAGCCTTGGATATAGAAGGGGCTCACCGTTATTGTGAAGCTGTACGACAATATTGGGTGGTAGCTGTCGGGCGATTTTTTTTACAAGATCGAATTCCATATCTCCGTAGTTCAAAGCTAATTCGGGATAATCACGTTCTACTTTTCGCCTGCCGCACATCCAGCACTTCTTATTACATCTGTTTGTAAGCTCTACGTTAATAGCAGCAAGGCCATATAAACTACATTGTTTCATAGACCGCCTTTTTATGATTTGTGAAAATTTGCAAATTTTCCTTCGAACATTTTCAGAACGCGCTCTTGTACCCGAACTAAAGAGAAAGACTCATTATTATGGTATCGCATTTACCAAGAGCAGCGAGTTGTGTCTCATATGCAGCATGCAGGCCCGGCGAATCAAGAAAATACCACTGCCGATGCCCGTTAGGTTTGCTTTTTGACAACCAAAACATATGGTTGGCGAGAGTGTATCTCTGAACCTGTTTTATATAGTTGATGTTTAAGCCGGCCTGGTCGGCAAGTATCTTTAAGGTTCTCGTATTAAATAAGAACAAGTGACAGCTCCAATAAGTAAAACAGGAAAAGGCCTCACTTTGATACAGTGTCAATAAAGCGTCATCGGAGTTGGGAACTTCAATAATGATTTGACCTTCTTCTTTGAGTAGTTTGCTTAACTCAATCAAAGTCACTCTGGGATCGGAAAAGTGCTCCAACACATGGAACAGCGTAATAATATCATACTTATTTTGACTGGGGACATTGGATATATTGTCATACACCGTCAAATCCATTTGCTGAAAATATTCGGCTAAGCGTTTTTCCGGCTCAATGCCATGCACTTTGTTTGTCAAAGTCTTTGCCTTAGAAAGAAAACTGCCCGTTCCACAACCGAAGTCGAGTACTGAACGGTTAGGCAGTAATGATTTTAGAAATTGAAAACGGCGTTCATCGTCAAAGTATGATTCGTTTATCAAGGTATGGATGGCAGGGAGATTCTCACCGTGCATCCCCGAATTTTCGTAAAAGCCTTCCCTGATATGGTCGAATGATGATAGAAAAACCAAACCGCAGGAATTGCATTCCAGAACTTTTAAATTGGGATTGTTACGAACTCTACATGTTCTTTGCTTGAATTCGTGACTTTTACACAGATAACATTCGGTATTTATCATGCTTTTATACGCCCCTCATATTCTCTTTTGAAAAGAATATGGTGAAGGCCCTAAAGCATCCTTTTCCTTATGTTTGGTATCCCATTGCTTAATCTGCCCCTCAATATCCACACCAACTTCCTCACTCCAAGTATCAAGCAGCTTACGGGTGATTGGTCCAATTCTTCTCTGGCCTATGCTGACGCTGTTCAATGAGGTTACTGGCAACAGGCAAAATGGTGTTCCGGTCATAAACGCTTCATCTGAAGTCATAACATCATATGGTTCAATATTTTTCTCTATGCAGCGTAATCCTAAATTGTCTGCTAACTCAAAAATATAAGCCCTGCTGATGCCTCTAAGAATATTTCTTGGCTCAGGGGTGATGATTACACCATCTTTCACAATGAAAAAATTATCGCCCGTCCCTTCGGTAATGAAACCTTCTGGGTCTAATAAAAGCGCCCAGTTGTTATCTCCCTCATAGCTGGAAACTTCGATGTTGGCCATAAGATAATGCAAGCGGCTCCTGTTTTTCACTTTGGGCTCTAGAAGCCCGGCAGGAATAGCTCTTTGTGATGGTATCACAGCATTAATACCGCTATCAAATAATTTGCCCATTCCTGCTACAGTCCAACGCAAAGGAAAATCGGCAATAATAACATTCGGCCCTTTGTGAGTTCCAACCTGCCCCTGATAAATGGAAAGCAATCCCCTTGATATGTCAATCATGGCACGATGCTCATCATCCGAGGCAAATAATGGCTCGTTAGCTTCAATTGTTTCGTGAATATGCCCTTCCATCTCCTCAATACTCATTTCCAAAGGAATGCGCAAATATTTGATAGAAGCATAAAGACGTTCCAGATGTTCTCTTAATTTAAACTGCTTCTTATTGAATGACCTGGTCATCTCAAAGACCATGTCGCCAAACATTAGGGCTGAATCATAGATGGAAATTCTGGCCTCTGATTCAGATACGAACGCACCATTGAACCAAACCACACGACCATTCTTATTCATTTTGAATCTCCCCGTTATTGCAATAAACTAATTACCACTACCACTATATAGCTTAATCGCGTAATTATAATGATCGGCCGAATTTATTGTTGACGTTCATCAACCAAAATTTCATGGATATCTTGCGAATCAATTACATTGCAGATATCTTTAACAATTCTACACTTTAAGCAAAATCTTTTATCCCTCATTAATGACTGGCCATATTTGTTATAATTTTGTTTACTTTCGTTTGAATTCTTATGTTTTTGAGGGTTGATGTTATATGCTTTTTTACATTCTATAATTAAAGAAGTTAGCGGGTCCCTGTCGAAACCTGTTAATTTGAAATTAATATTATATTTTCCAGTCTTTCCATCATAAATATGTACAAGATTATTCTTTTTATAAAACTCTTGATTCAAGTTTTGCCAAGTTTGTTTGAGGTTCACCACATGTAAGGGTTCTCTATAGTCTGGAAATTCTGAGTCACAAAATTCCTTCTGCTCAATTTTATTAAAACCACAGTGCCTTAATAAAATCTCCAACATTTCAAAGTCATAGAGATAAATGTGGGCATATCCAGAGATAAACTCCGTTAGCTGTTTATTAAATAGCACGGTATCTTGGCCTGGCGATACGACAAAGTTGATAAACATTCCCCCATAGCCGAGGTCTTTCCGAATAGATTCATCTTCTTTCAGTGCTTTTTCAAAAAATTCGTTATCTTTTTCTACATAGGCCTTGGCAATTTTTCTGAGATCAGGAGTTAAAATTCTCAAAGTTCCATCTTTTCTCATAACTCGATGGAATTCCAGTAAAATATCCTCAAGCCTGGTATGGGGGATATGCTCGAACATATGACTACAAAATATCGTTATACAACTCGAATTCTCCAAGGGGATACTTGCAGCATCCCCTAATATTGAGGTAGGGCTCGCCTCTCTGATCTTGTGATCAAGCGTATACCATCCTTCTTTCTCCCAAATGGGACTCGCTCCTACATTCAGTTTAATTTTTTTCATAAGAATGCTTTCATTAAGGCTTCGCATATCTTAAAGTCTTTCATAGAATTAATTTTCAAACATCTTCAAAAACTCCATTTCAGTTTCAGTTATTCAAATCTTTCCCCCGAAGCGGTTGTTGTAGTGCTTAGAACCTCGTATTTTAATAGATGAAATGAACCATTCTCAAAATGAAGGATAAAGACTTTACAGATAATTTTTATTTGAACTGTTTGTTATTAAATGGACCGGTCATCTCAAAGACCATGTCACCAAACATCAAGGCTGAATAGTAGAGGGAAATCTTGGCCTGGAATTTTTGAATCAGTTCCCCGTTAAACTAAACTACTCGTTCCAGCGTTTCATTCATACTCTTGCCACCTTCTCATTGTTGCAATAAACCAGTTATCATTACCATCGGAAAGTTTATCTTCTATCCAAATAGTTTTCAGCGGACTAAAGAAGCTACCAAAGAAACCAAGTATTTTATCCGGCGTTGGAATGATATCTTTGCCTACGAAGTTTGAATCAAGAGGAGGAAAATTCTGAGAAACAAGTAACAGGTCCCCATCTGTGGTCTTACTGGCTATATTTCTTACTACGTTTTCCATATTTGGAAAAACGTACCATAGCGTTCCGCGTATAACAAATAGTCTGTTATCTTTTTTTCTTCTTTCTTTATGAATATGCGGAATGTCTCTCATCAAATCCAATACATGAAAATCAATGTTAAGAAACTGCTCTTTTGCCTTTTTACAACATGTAGGTGACACGTCGTAGCCTGTCAGTTTGCATTCCGGTGTTCCAACGTTTCTTTTCAGTATGTCTAATAAATACCCTAAACCGCTCCCAAAATCACAAATGTAATTGAATGGACCATATTCCCATAACAAATCCAGGATTACTCTGATATCCAACCAGTTTTCTTGCTGATCCTGATGCCAGGGAGTTTGTTTAGAACACTGGTACATTAGGTCAAACTCGCCGATTAGTTTGCCGTCTTTTATTACAAAGTCATGGTAATCATCAGATTGTATTTTGGCCATGTGCTTATTTACTTATTAGGCGTCTTCTAATTTTGTTATTTTATTGGTCTCTCAGTAAAAATGTTCTCATCAAAGCTTCGCATATCTTTAAATCTTCTACGGAATCAATTTCAAACATCTTCCAGAATTCCATTTCAGTTATCCCGATTTTTCCCCCTAAACGGTTTTTGTATTGCCTTAGAACCTCGGGTTTAAACAGATAAAATGAACCATTCTCAATATATTGTTTGCGTATATCTTGACGACGTTTCCGCTTTTTATAGTTGTAACTTACACTTTTCAGTGCGCCATTCTGTGTTCTTTTCCAAAAAAATAAATCTTCTACTGTGCTGCAGGAAAACATTGAGTCACAGTTCTGTTTCTGAAAATCCTGAATCCCGCGCACTATGTCACTAGGCTCTCTCAAGGGTGATGTTACTTGAGGGGCTATAATAATATCTATGTGCCGAACTTTGGTTTCAATAACTTCTAAAGCATGAAACCATCCTGATTCAGATGTAGCTGTATCTCCAGAAATTTCGTCTGGCCGATGTATGGTTTCTACTCCGTAATTTCGACTTGCGGATAGGATATTTTCACTATCTGAGCTCACCCAAATTGAATTGATTCCTTCTGCTTGTTGTAATTGCTCGATCGTCCAGACAATTAGGGGTTTCCCGCAAAAATTAATGATGTTTTTGTTCAGAATGCCTTTTGAACCCCCTCTGGCAAGAATTATTGCAATGATTTCATCCATAAGCTATCGAGATTGTTTGATTCCCATGGGATATGTGCTCTCAACTTCATTGCGATCGGCACTTCCTTCTGAGAAATCTCTTTTACACCATTACCCATAGCTTTTTCAATTTTCCTTACTGCACCAACCAGGTTCCTGAATCCTGTTATCTCGACTGACGCAGCCTGGTCGGAACCATACATGGCACGATTAAGAGTGATATGTCGCTCCAATGAAGTTATCCCCAAAGCAGACGCGGCGTATGATATAGCCAGTCCAACCTCATGACCACTGTAGCCGACATCGCATTGATATCGCTGCTGTAAAGTTTTTATGCAGTTCAGATTGGCATCTTCATCGGCCATAGGATACGTAGATATGCAATGCATAAGCTCAAAAGGGCATCCTGCTTTATGAAAAATTTCGACTGCTTTGTCGATATCTTGTAAGGTACTCATTCCTGTAGATATGAAAGTGTGTTTTCTTTCTGAAGCGATTTCCCTGAGAAAATCTTCATAAACAATCATCGAAGATGCAACTTTGTTATATTTCAAATCAAATTGCCTAAGAAAATAAAGGCTTTCCATATCCCAGGCGGAAGCAAACCATTCGATTTTCTTTTGCCAGCAATGGTTGGCAATCTCTCGATACTCATCTAATGAAAATTCAAGCCCTTCTTTTTGGTCTCGCTGAGTAGTTCCCCAGGGGCTTTGACGCGGTGAATCAAGAAATTCTTTTGAATAGACTTCGTTTACAGTTCTTTTTTGGAACTTAACGGCATCAGCACCAGCTTCTTTGGCAGCACTTATCAGATGATTAGCAACATCAACATCGCCGTTGTGATTAATCCCTAATTCGGCTATGATAAAAATACTCATTTTCATAATCCTCTTTTTAAGGTTTTTAGTTTGAATTTTATGAATTCTTACGTATATATACGGCTTTTAAGGAATATATCTGTTAATTCTGGTTTTATGCTACTTCGATAAGCCTCATTTTTTATGATTTTACAGACTTGCCTTAACTTACCAGCCACTTTAGTTTTATAAATCTCTTTCTTATAATCCAGTTGAATGCAACAAGCCTTGATGGGACTTATGAAAGTTACTGCATCGATAGACTCCGTCCCCGTGGGTGCGCAGATATAAAACTTGCACCACGAGGCACTCTTGAAAGAACAGAGTTATCTTGTTTTGATTTTGTTCAAACTGATTTATAACTAAATATTGCCGCCATAAGTTGCGATGGTTTTTTTGCCCATACGGACTCGACTTAGCTCTTTGGCGTTTTCGGCCTGCTGTGCTGTAAGAGCAAGGTATAGGTCCTGATATAATTTTCGCAACAGCTCGCGCTGCATCTTAAATTCAGGCGATTCAAGGATACCCGACCTGGCGATTTTCCCCACAAGAGAACTGGATTGTTTGCTTAAGGCTTCAATTTCGTTGACATTGCCCTGTCGGGCAAATCCTATTTGTTTTACCAACAGGTTTCGTAGCTTGTCCAGGTGTATTTTTTCATCTGGAATACTTTCAATACTGTTTGTGCTCATTGCATCTTCACTCCTGTTTGGATTACTTGTTTTGCCTGAGCCAGACTATGTTCAACTTCTTCCAGAAGATTAGCTGCATCTTTGTGGTTATCGTCCAATGTCAGCAGGTCCAGGAGAATTTTTTTAGACTCTTCAAACCTGCCGTCTTTCATATATAGCGACGCCAGGGAGAACATAACGGAGATATCGCCCGGATGCATATCCAAATACATCTCGAGATAATGTATGACCTTTGCAAATGAACCCATTTGACAGGAGGTCTGGAAAAGGCCCAGAAGAGCTACCAGATTGTCGGTGTCCAGCTCCAGGCTTTTAAGATACATTTCAAAGGCCTGCTTGTAATCGGCTCTTTGCTGTGCGACCATAGCGAAACCTGCATAGGCCTTGGCGCAATTAGCGTTCAGCCGACATGCTACCCTGAATGCTATTTCAGCATCATCAAGAAGATTCTTTTGCAGGGCCACTACTCCAAGCCCAACGTAGGGGCCTGCCTCGTCAGGCGATAAGATGGCAGCTTTTTCATAGTATTGTTGTGCCTGTAAGTAGTTGCCGACGGAAGCGTAACAGTCCCCCAGTTCCTGCAGAACTTCATAATGCTGTGTCGAGTCGTGCTGTTCATCGACATTATTCTGTTTTATATCCATAGCATTTCTTTTCC
The DNA here is from genome assembly GCA_964653075.1 of uncultured Pirellulales bacterium. GTDB lineage: Bacteria > Planctomycetota > Phycisphaerae > Sedimentisphaerales > Anaerobacaceae > NIOZ-UU13. The sequence continues at coordinate 53,828 of CAZZAX010000005.1, read as the reverse complement.
TTCGAGTATTTGTTCCGCTTTTTCGAGTAATTTAATCGCTGAGTTAAAATCCTTTTGTTTGCGTTTGACCTTAGCTTCCAACAAGAGTGTATCCACTGTTGGTCGTTGACGGTTTATTTCATGGCTGAGATTGGCTGCTTTGATGTGGCTACCGGCCTTAAAGGAAGCTTTTGCGGTTAAAGATTTCATCCACAACTCATTTTGATGATGCTTTGTAATATATTCAAACATTTCAGCGGCCTTCGACCAGTTACCGTTTTTTTCTGCTGTCTTGGCTTTTTCGAGTAATTGGTCAAACTGAAACGGTATTTCTTCCGGTTGCAGACGCCTTATCTTAATGCCGGCCGCATTCAAAGATTCACGTGCCGCAAAAGTTGGAAAGCTTTTACGGGCGTGCTGTAAGTCTTCTTTTTTGAGTACTGCCGCCCAGAGTCTTTCTGTTGAATCTTCTAACTCAAATCCTTCGTTTTTGGCTGAGCTGTTGATCAATGCGTGGAGAGAATCCTCTAACCAGAATTCTCTCATCGGAAATCCGCTTGGCACTATGGCAATATATTCACCCTCACATCTGGCTAAAGCTGCGTCTATTCGCTCGGCCTGAGAAGACAACGGATTAACGAGCACAGGAATTATGTTAGGCATATTGGTGTCAAGTTTTTCGAAATCGCTTCTCGGCAGCGGCATATAAACCTCGTATGGATAGAAGGTACGCTGCCAGATAGAACCGAGGGTTGTGCCCGCCTGCTTGTTCAGCCTCTCTGTAATAAAAATGATGGACATATCTCCGAGTTTAGTCCAGGGTTTGGCGGGCCTGGTGGTTCGTATCGTTAGGATGTTCCTCGTATATTCCTTTTCATTCTTACGCCACTGCACTGATATTCTGTCACAGTCATCGGCAGGCTGATAAAATTCACCGGTAATTTCAGGGACATGGTGGAAATCTGAGAAGAAAACCAGCCGACGGGTCATGTCCCAGTCTATTAAAACGTTGATGTCCTCATTATATAGCCCCGTTTTTTCGAGCAAATCCCTCCGATGCATAAGACTTACGTGCAGAACATGATTATAGTACAGCATAAGAAAGCGGTCGAAGTCCCTGCTGATTTCAACGACTTTGCTTAAAACCTTTCGGCTGCCGTCAGGACAAACCTTACAATACACTTTATACAAATCGCTGTATGCAACCTGGCAGTCGCTTTTGTTTTCAAGAGCATCGACCAGAGTTTCGATGTGATTAGGATAATGCAGGTCATCGTCGTCAAGGTAGGCAACGTATTTACCTTCAGCTCGAGCTAATGCTTCATTGAGCGAATAGGCCTTGCCGCGATTCTCTTTTCTGTTTATAAATAAAATCCTCGGGTCGTTATATGAGTTTACAATATCGCTGACGTCTTCACCGCCATCGTTTATGGCGATTATCTGAAGATTTCTATAATTCTGGCACACAACACTGGCAAGTGCCTCAGCGAAGTATCTGCACCGATTAAAAGTAGGGACCAGTACGGTAACGACCGGCCCAGGTTTTTCTTCATTGTTTTTGGTCACTCTACAACCATCCCTTCATAACCAGCGCAGTGGTAAATCGTGGAACGAGCGGTGTCCCTCAACGGTATTATTGTGTGATACGTTCATTGTAATTCTTTTCCTTCAAGTATTTGTTCTGCTCGTTTAAGTAATTCAATCGCTGAATTTAAAAAATTTTTTTCTCGGTTTACCTTTGCTTCTACCAAAAGTGTGTTCACCGTTGGCCATTGCTGGTTGACCTCGCAACTGAGTTCGGCTGCTCTGGTGTGCCCGCCGGCATTAAAAAAAGCCTTTGTAGCCAGTGACTTCATCCACAGTTCGTTTTGGTGATGTTCCCCGAGATATTCAAACATCTGAGCCGCTTGTGCCCAGTTTCCGGTTTTTTCTGCGAACTGGGCTTCCTGGAATAAATCGTCAAACTGGAAAGGTCGCTCTTCAAAAGCTGGCTGTCTTAGCACAATACCAGCGGCCTTTAGAGACTGTCGTACCGGCAAGTTTGGAAAGCTCCTGCGAGCATATTGCAGATTATCTTTTCTGACCACCGCCGCCCAGAGTGTGTCCGTTGAGCCTTCGAGTTCAAATCCCTCGCAGCTAACGGGGCTGTTGACCAAAGCATGGAGCGAATCCTCTACCCAGAATTCTCTCATAGGAAATCCGCTTGGCACTATGGCAATATATTCACCCTCACATCTGGCTAAAGCTGCATCTATTCGCTCGGCCTGAGAAGACAACGGATTAACGAGCACAGGGATTATGTTAGGCATCTCAGTGTTGAGTTTTTCGATACTTGCTGTCGGCATGGGCAGATAAACTTCGTATGGATAGAAGGTACGCTGCCAGATAGAACCGAGGGTTGCGCCCGCTTGCCTGTTCAGCCTCTCTGTAATAAAAATGATGGACATATCTCCGAGTTTAGTCCAGGGTTTGGAGGGCCTTGTGGTTCGTATCGTCAGAAAATTCCTTAGGTACTCGCTCTTGTCTTTGCGTCCCCGTACTGATATCCTGTCACATTCACCAACAGGTCTATAAAATTCGCCTGTGATTCTGTGGGCATGATGGAAATCCGAGAAGAAGGCAAGCCGCCGGGTCATATCCCAGTCGATTAAAATGTTGAGGTCCTCGTTATAGTGCCCGGTTTTTTCAAGCAAATCCCTACGGTGCATCAGGCTTTGGTGCACGGTTTGATTGAAGTAGAGAATAACAAATCGGTCAAAGTCCCGGCAGAATTCAACAATCTTGCTTAAAACCTGCTGGCTGCCGTCAGGGCAAACTTTACAATACACTTTATACAAATCGCTGTATGCAACCTGGCAGTCGCTTTTGTTTTCAAGAGCATCGACCAGAGTTTCGATGTGATTAGGATAATGCAGGTCATCGTCGTCAAGGTAGGCAACGTATTTACCTTCAGCTCGAGCTAATGCTTCATTGAGCGAATAGGCCTTGCCGCGATTCTCTTTTCTGTCGATAAAAATTAGCCGCTTGTCGCCAAACGAATTAACTATATCGCTTACGTCTTCACCGCCGTCGTTTATTACGATTATCTGAAGATTTCTATAATTCTGGCACACAACACTGGCCAGGGCCTCAGCGAAGTATCTGCGCCGATTAAAAGTAGGGACCAGCACAGTAACTACCGGCCCGGCCTTTTTATTTGACTCAAAAGACGGTTCGTTGTGCTTTGGAACTCTCTCGTATTTTTTTGACATTCTAGGAGTATCTGGCATATTCTGAAAAATTACACAATCGAGTTGTTCTCTGACATTGGAACGGAAAATTCTGTTGGTAATCTTATCTCTTCAAGATTCATATTTTGCAGGTTATCACAAAACTTCGACCTGGCTTGTTCTGAATCTATCTCGACTTCAAATTGGGTGAAGATATTGTTGATATCGCTCAACTGGTTTTTAAGCGGATAGTTTTCTTCGACGAATCCGCGATATCTTTTGGGTTGGTAATTATCGGAAAGAATTTGATTGCAGAATTCTTCTGAAATATTAAATAAGAACTCTGATGGAAATATCTGGTTTGCTCCCGGGAAATTATGGATAACAGCTTTCAATCCCAGGGCCATACCTTCCATCACGCCCATACCCTGGCTTTCTCCGATACTACCAGAAACGATATAGTGTTTGTCTTCCAGCCAGGAATTTATATCCTCCTGCCAGCCGTCGAAAAACACCACATCCGTTAGTTCAAGTTGTTGGATTATATGCTTGATGTACTGTTCAAGCATTGGGTTTTGAAAGACTCCGGCAAAAAACAGCTTATATTCCGGATCAATGTAATGCAGTTTCTGCATAGATTGCAGAAGGAACATCGGATTCTTTCTCATATTCAGATAACCGGCGCAGGCAATATTTTTGCCTCGTGGTTTTTCGATGAACTTGAATTTATCGAGGTTAACACCATTTTGAATAGTAGTGAGCCGTGTTCGGTTGTTAATGTCTGGAACTTGTTTAAGCAGGCTTTCTTTAACGAACGAGTTGCCAACGGTGATTAGTGTATCTATATTTTCCCATTGGACCTGGCCCGGCCAATCGCCATAAGCCTCAAAACGGTGAAGCCGTACGATATTCCTGCATACCTTGGGTAATTTTGATGCTTCCACTGCTATATTAGTACACCACTCAAACCACGAAATATCGCTCCATTCCATTAATTCATACATCTGGTTAATATTATCTCCCTCAAAGAATGTCACGGGATAGCGGCGCTCGGTAAATGCGCAAATATCCGTTAGAAATTTTGTGTCACCTTTTAGTCCACAAAAGAAAGCTATCTTGGGCCTTTTGTAACGAATCACTTCAATCATCGGCTTGAGAATCTCCTGGTTAGGCCAGATTCGTAGTGAGCGAAGCAGTATTTCGATGGCGTCGGCCTTATTATTCTGTTGCAGGAATAAGTTGGCGGTTCTGTTAACTACGTCCACGTTCAATATACCCAGCCGCTCCATACTATCGAAAAGCTGCATAGTTTCCTTTGCTTTTCCGACAGCAAGATATGTCTCTGCGAGGTTCCACAATATTTCCGTGGAGTCCGTGTGGTACCTCCGGGCTTTGATAAAATGCTCGATGGCTTCATCTGAGCGACCAAGGCAATGCAGGATTGCTCCTATATCATTCAGTACTTGTGCGTCGCCACCGGTTTTGCGAAGATGTTCCTGCATACAAGCTAAAGCTTCCTGATAGTTGCCGGCTTCAGCTAATTCTAAACCCCTTTCGTAATGATTAGAGTTTACAGGTATGTTATTTTGTCTTTTTCTCTCTCTCTGATTCGAATTTGACCCCATTATCGCCATTCGATTTACTCCTAAATTCTTGGGTTTCCATCTTGCTATCTATCACAAAAAATAGAGACCATTAAAGGACAGGCTATCACATAGCCGTAATCTACAATTTAACATTAGAGCAAATTTCGTGCCGTTAACTGGCACTAATCCCCATATGCCGAGATTGGCGATTTTGCTCGTTACAATTCAAAATCTGTACAAATATCGAACACACAAGGTGTTCAAGTGTTGTACTCAACTAATTAAATTAATTCCTTTTCCACGGAAATTTGTGGCAAATTGCTTCTGTCAATGACCTTATAAATCGCACCCATCACGGATTCGGCGCTGATAAGCTGCATACACTCATGATGGCCTTTCGGGCAGCTTCTTACGTCTCCATCGTACCAATGGAAACATCCACGACACTCTGCATTGGCTGCTATTACCGCTCGCCCAAGGCCCGGATGCATACGCAGTTCGGGATAAATAGGCCCAAAAATGCCTACGCAGGGTGTACCAACTGCCGCTGCCAGATGTGCCAGACCCGTATCGACACTCACAAGAAGGTCGCATCGGCTTAAAACCGCCGCCGCCTCACGGCTTGAGGTTTGCCCAACAAGGTCAATACCAAAATTTGCTGTATAGGCCTCCGCAGTACCCAGTTGTATGATAGTAGCACCAAGATGCTTCTTGAGTGTTGTGCAAAGTTCGGACCATTTGCTACTGACCCATTGCCTCGATGGCCAACGAACATGTGGGCCGATAGCAATTTTAAGCTCTCCACAATCCGGTAAATGAAATTTTTCCAGCATCACCTCATCCCACCGGTCAAGGTAGATTCGAGGAATCCTGTCGTCCAGAGACAAAGTAATTCCTATTTGCTTCGCTGCTCTGTCAACAAGATGTGAACGACGATTCTGCTTTGTGGGGTTGGTAGAAAGCTCATACTTTTTTTCGTAAACATTGCAGCGAGATGGAAACATAGTGTGTTCAACTCGGCTAACATCTGGATGATTACGGAAGAGTTCCGGATATGTTACCCGAAGGGTTATCGCTACACTATCTCCTAACTGCTGTTTGAGGGCTCTGATGGCAGGTTCAGCGCAGATGATATCTCCTATGGCGGCATGATAATCAACGAGAATCTTTCGCTCAGGATGTTCTCTATGCACCTTGCGAACAACTAATGAAAAACTGCGCTCCCCGCCGGTACCAGCCTCGTCGATGTGAAGAATCTCATAGTCGTTTGTCTCGGACAAAGCCGCCAAAACAAAGTTTGGGTACAGGTCATACTTGTGATTAGGGTTAGCATCAGGTGTACCTGCTCTTGGATAAAAATTCTTATGAGGTAAGTAAAGAACAAGATTGCCCCCGGGTCGCAAAACCCTCATCCATTCAGACAGTGCGCCGCCTGTATCTTCGATGTCCTCAAGACAATGGGAACTGAAAACATAATCCATCAATTCATCTTCAAAAGGCAATTGTCGTGCGTCAGCCGTGACCTCATTTGCCGCATCGGCTATATCAACACCGATAGCTTCGGGCAATATCTTATTGTCGCCGCAGCCTACGTCGATGCCTCTGCCGCGGCAATATTGCACGAGTCTGTCTCTGCAAAAGCTGGTTTCTTTGTTGTAGGCAAACGGCTTTTTTTCCAATTCAAAAAAAAGTGCATTGACTCTCGAAAACACATCGCTTCGGTAGTTTTTTGTTCCATAATCTTTATTAAGTCTTTCGCTATTCGGCGTGATTGTAATAACCGCTGTTTGCGGACTAATACCAGGAATATTTTCGCGTGCAGGTTTTGGCCCATCGACAACGAGCACGTCAACGTTTTGCCAGTTTATCTTCCCGACCGATTCACTTCGAAGCTCGTTTTCGTTTATTCGCACAATGCTTCTACAAGCCTTGGATAAGTGGGAAGCCGATACTGTAAGCTCGCCGAGACCTTCAAACCAGCAAATGTTGCTCCACTTCATTAACTCGAACACTCTTCTGAGATTGCCGCTATCGAAAACCTGCACAGAGAACTTTGTTTTTGCAAAGGCGTAAATCTCATATAGGTCATTAATATCATTCCTGGCAGCAAAGAATGCTATTTTAGTTCTTCTGGGCCGAAGCGATGCGATATCTACTGTATTTTTTGTTTCCAATGACACTTATAATCACCTGTAATTTCAAAATAACCGTTGGTAATCGCGGCTTATGTTATAAATTGTTCAAGGCTATCAGATGTAATTCAACAGCGACATGGACATAAGCTTTGCGGCCACGGATAATGACATTTGATATAGAACCTCCCGGCGGGACAAGTCTATAGCTATTTGGGCAATATCTGCTTCCTGTAAACGGGTCGTTTCATCCTCGGTATTGTATTGAATGTCTTTTAGACTATGTTGGAGATCGTCCAGAAAGCCGATTTTGGAACCAATAGATACCTCGGCTTTCACCAAAACTTTGCTTATTTCATCTATTGAGTATGGTAATAGTTTTGCCAGCTCAAGCACTTGTGCATCGGGAAGTCCATTTTGATTTTCCAATATTTCACGAATGATAATAAGGGTATTAAAGATATCATAAGTTCCTGGTATTCTTACTAAATCAACTCCTGTACCGGTTATTCCTGTGGTATCAACATATAGGATTTCTTTTGTTTGCGGATCTGTTACAGCTAAGTTGGTATCTGAGCCGTCGGTATGGACAGTACTCAATCCGCCGTCAATAGAGAGATCATAATTGCCTGTTGAGCCGGTTACTGTCAGCCAGACCCCTCCGCTGCAGCTTGAAGTCCCGGTGCCGGATTGGGCTCCGGTATTACCGCTAAAAAACGGGGTACTGCGCTCGTTGGAGCGAAATATATCATCCCCAATGTAGAAAGCCGATGATTCCACGCCCGGGGCTACCTCTATATCTCTATTCTCGAAGCTGCCGTTATAAGTTACTTTGGTTATTTTCCCGTTGGTACGTTCCACCGTATATGGAGCAGCTCCCGTATCGGTTCCTCCAAAGAGATATTGGTCCATATGTTTAGTATTGGCCAGTGAGACTGTCTGCTCTAATATATCATTGATTCCTTCGGCAGTTCTTTGTCTTGCTGCATCGTCGTAGATGCCGCTGATAATTTGAGTTATGCGTGATAGGGTGTCGGTGAAACCTGATGTTAATTCCTGGACAACTGTAGATGAAAGCTCCAAAATGCTTACGACTTCCGAGAGGTTGTTTACATAATTTTCCAGGGATCTGTCATTGGTATTCAGTCCTAAAATCCGATAAGCGGCCGTAGGATCATCAGAGACTCTGTTTATCCGTGAGCCTGTAGAAGCCTGTTCCTGCAGGACGGCCATCGCTTTGGTATGAAGATTCAATGCAAAACTGACATTATTATAAATATTGTTCAGTGATCCGCTCATTGTTAATTTCCCATATCTTGTTTAGCTAATCAAAGCATGTGTTTTATATTTTTCACAGTATCTCCATAATTGTTAACAATGATGACTGAATGGTACCCAGGTATTTACCCATTGCCTGGAACATCTGCTCGAAGGCTAATATCTGGGCGGCTTCGTCGTTGATGTTGACGCCGCTTAATTCGCCTTGTTGGTTGCTCAGGTTTTGGACCATAGATTCGATATTGTCTTTGCGGGCCTCTTTGACAAATAGCTGTTGACCGATGTCTGTTACAAGCTGTCGGTAAAATTCTCCGGGTGTCATGGAGTTTAAGCTGGTTAAAGGCTGGTCTCTCAGGCCGTTCATCCGTAAAGCGTTGGTGTTGTCAGTCATATCAGCACCAAGGGCTGATGCTACCCGGCCCGGTGTAGCAGCTATATCTGAACAAACTGCTACATCCGAAGCACTGCTGCCCAATAAAAAACTATTGATTCCAACCGCAGCTAATAAACCTGAAGTATCGGTGCTGGCAAAAGCATCGACATCGAAGGTTTCACCTGCATTTAAGCTGCCTGAGCTGAGAGATATTTTGATTCCATTGCCTAAATCAAGTTTATCACCTGCTGCATACCCGGAACCTACATTGAGAATGCTAACAAGCTGAGCTGCTCCATTTCTTACTTCAAGCTGTAAAGTGCCGTTGCCTACCGATTCAGGGCTTACTGGGCCTACTACTGTGAACTGGAAGGTATCGTTATTTGTGCCTGTATAAATACCTGATACGGATATAGTTGGCGGTGAGCCGGATAAAGTGCTGGCGGTGGGTAGTGGCAGTACGGCGGGAAGAAAATCAAATTTGTAGTTTGCATCCGCCTGAATATTAAGCTTGGAAGAGACCACCGAAGCACTAAGGCCCGTGATACCTGAGATAAGAGTGGCGATGTCGGATAATGTATCGGCCGATTTGTCAACAGTTATTTCGTTACGGGTTATTGCTCCGGTGCTCGTATTTGTAGCTCTGATGTATATTTTACCGTCCGTTACGTTTGAGCCGAAATCGGCCAAATTTTGGCTCGTTGCCGGCCAGCCGGTCAGGTTGGTAAACGACCCTGCTGAGCCCACTCCCTGTACATGATATTGATTGATCTGCTGTTTCATTACAGTTGCCAAAGTATCCAGGTCATTGTGAATATCAGAGACCTGTTTATTTCTTAAAGATATTAATCCGCTTAATCGTCCACCTTCCGTATTTATGTTATAGTTGTTTGCACCGGCGACAGATACTCCCAGTTTCCCCGCTTCTTTCAAACCCACCTCCAGGTTGATAGCAGTGGTATTTATCACCACGGGGGTTCCGGCTACGTAGACATCAACCACACCATACGGTCTGGACCTGGTTTCTATTCCAACGAATTTAGAAAGTTCTTTTATGCACTGGTCCCGTTGATCCCGTAAATTATTAGCTTGGCCGCCGTCTATTTCCTGTTTTTCTATGTTGTTGTTGAGTTCGGCTATTCTGTTTGTAAGGATATTAATTTGTGTGATCGTATTCTTGGCTTCCAGCTCAATTTGGTCTTCCAGTGTTGTCAGAAATTCTCCCAATGTTCTGAATTGGCCGGTCATAGTCATAGCCTCGGTTATAACCTGATTTTGCCAGATAATTTCTGTCGGATGAGCGGAAAGGTCCTGCAATGCATTAAAAAACTTATCGATAGCTCCGCTTAAACCGCTCCCCTCCACAAGCTCTCCAAATGCATTTTCGACCGTCCGCAGCGTTGCAAATTCCTGAGATATCTGCCCTAATAACGACTCTTGACGAAGAATCTCCTTCTCCAGAAGTTCATCAATTAACCTGGTAACACCGACAACGTCAACGCCTCCTCCCAAAAGAACCTCGCCGACTTGAGAGGAATAAGTAGGGCGCAGTTCTATTCTCTGACGGTGGTAGCCCTCGGTAGCCGCATTGGCAATATTATTACCGATTGTATCAAAAGCCTTCTGAGCTGCTTGAAGGCCGCTGATTCCTATGGAGAAACTATCCATTGCTTAACTCTATTTAAAACTCAGTGCTTACAATTTCCATCCGGCGCCTGTTAAGCATCATCTGAAGCTCAATAGGTACAGGATAACTTTACTCAGAGCTGCAGGTTCACAAAAGCCATATCAGTTTGCTGTTTGGTTATACCATTGGAGTTGTAGTAAACCGCCCCTGTCTTGCCGAGGTCGAAGATGCTCTTCAAAAGCAGGTTATTGAATCTGGCGCATTCAGACAAAAGCAAAGCCGTGCTGAAATATTCTTTCTTAAGCTCTTTAATCAATGACATTAATTTTGTTTTCTTATTGATTACCTGAGCTTTTTTTTGTTTCGACAGATTTGCTTCCAGTACCGACAATGTCAATTGCTCTGTGTTATACCCGAGAGCATTCGCCAATTCTTTTCGTATTGTTTGCCGTTTTGATTCGTGGTTTCTGTAGCTGTCTGACTCGGCCTGGATAATCTTAAGAAGTTTGCCCAGGCCGGAATCGTCACGTTTGATAACAAAGCTGCGTAATTTATTCAGTTGCGACAAACTCTCCTGTATATGCTGGCTGTCTTCATCGAGACAAGCCAGCAGTTTATCGACTTTATCTTCTATTTCAGTTGCCGTAGATTTCATACCTGGCCATCCACTGATTGTTGTACGGTGCTTGTCTGCTCAGCATTGGATAAAAATTGATATATGTCCTTCCACAAACCAAGGCCTCCGTTGTTTGCAATATCCCGGCTGAGATATAGCCAGAATATTCCCTGAGTCTGTTTGGAAGCCGCATCTTTTTCAAGGCCCCAGTCAACGATACTGTTCTTCATTTCGTCCAGCAGCTTATTCAACAAAACTGATTCGAAATCCTTGGCTACTTGCTTCTTTTTCTCTTCTGAAATGTTCTTGAGTCTCGATTTGTCGAGATGTCCCAGCATGGTTGGTGGTGAGACTGGTTCGGTTAGTATCAGTTTGGTGCCGTCCATTAAATTGCTCCTACATTATCACCAGTTTCGCTTGAAGGGCGCCGGCTTTTTTCAAGGCGTTAAATATTGCTATCAAATCTGTTGGTGATGCCCCAATGCCGTTAAGGCTTTTAGCTAACTCCGAGACGGTAACCGATTTGGATATAGGAATCAGATGTCCTTCGTTCTCTTCGATTCCTATTAACGTATCTTGAACAACTGCAGTTTGCCCGGCATCAGAGAAAGGTGCAGTTGGCTGTGAAATGATTGGCATTTCTTTGATTTTTACAACAAGACTGCCCTGCGAGATCGCCACGGCTGATATACCGACGTTTTCACCAATCACGATTGTACCGGTGCGCTCGTTGATAACCACAACCGCAGGAACATCAACCTTCACTTCGTGCTTTGTAATATCGACGATAAAGCCGGCTATTTCTGCCTGACTGATTTCGTCTGGAACTTTCACCTTAACCGTACCGGCGTCAACTACTACTGTGCTGTTCGCGTAATCATGGTTAATAGCTTTGCTGATTTGCTCTACGGTTGAAAAATCGCTGTTTCTAAGATTAAGCGTGATAAGTCTATGTCCCCCAATGTATTCGACAAACGTAGCTATTTCTTCCTTTTCGACAACTGCGCCGCCGGGAATTCGCCCGACTGTTTGATGGTTTTTTGTAATCGAAGCTTTATCACCTGCCGCAGTCCAGCCCCCGATTGAAACCCCTCCATCGGCTATTGCGTAAACCTGACCGTCAAGACCTTTCAGTGGTGTCGGTAACAGTTTCCCACCCTGAAGGCTTTTGGCGTCTCCTATAGCAGAGACGTCAACGTCGGTTCGGGAGCCTTCCCGGGCGAAGGGGCCTAATTCCGCGGTGACCCAAACCACCGCGATGTTGCCGCCGGTAAAATCGGAGGGATTTAGAACCAGCCCGGAATCCCTCAGCATATTCGTAAGCATTTGTCGCGAAAGAAGTGTGCTGTCACCTGTGCCGGCTAGACCAATAATCAAGCCGACTCCTGTGAGTGGATTGCTGCGTAGCCCCTGAATATCAACGATGTCCTTGATTCTTTCACATCGTCCGGCACCGGCCATAAACACACAGACCAAAAAGGCACACATCATAAGAGCCGTTATGCTCTTTTGTTCTTTTGCTCGGATGATTGATTTCATAAGCTATTACTCTCAAAAAATAATCTCTGCGAACTGTACGATTAAAACGGCCAAATAACGTCAAATATCCTGCCGAGCCAACCCTGCTTTGTGTACGGTGCCGCGACACCTGAATTTCGCGTAACAATACGAAAGTCGGCCACTTTTTCGCTCTTGACCGTGTTATCAAATGCGATGTCGCTTGGCCTTACTATACCGCTTACCTCAATGATTTGTATGTCACCTGCGATGTTACGGTTGCGAGTCCCCATGACGATAAGATTGTGATTCGGCAGGATATCCATAACTACCACACTTACCTGGTCCTCAAACTTTCGTTCGTCTTTGTAATCAGCCTTGCTTTTTAACTCGTTACCCGATGTAGCAGACATATCGAGACCGGGCAGCAATTGTTCCGGCAATAATCTATCTAACGTACCTTGGGGCGTGAAATTCGGGCCCCCGCTAAATGTTGTTGACCGGTCGGTCTCTTTTTTCATGTCCCTTTTTGCTTTGTTATCGACCTTGCTGTCTTCGGTGATCTTTATGGTCAGGATATCACCTATCTTGCGGGCAACATCGTCGGCATATAACTCCTTCATGTTCTTATCTCTCTTGGCCCAGATAGAACCTGCTTGCGAGCAGGCAGCCCACAAAAACACAACAACCAACAAAGCAAACGTTGAGACTTTTCTGTTATTCATTATTTCTCCTTTAAAAAACAGGTTTTACGCTTCCATCTTCGTTAATCCTGGCTAAGATTATTCGTTGTGAATCCACATTTCGAACTTTTATATATTCACCGGCCCGGCCGTCCTGCATAGCTTTTCCGAAAGCCGTAATCAGAAATCCCGGTGTATCAATCCGAATAATAACCTTTTGATTTCGCTTGGTAATGATTGGGGATTTAACAGGACCCAGCATATTTGGATGAAGGACCGTCTTGGCCGGTATATGACGTTTGGCAATGAGGTCATAAGGAGGCTTCCATTCAAAAGACTCCGGATAATTCGATTGTTTCTGTTCTATCTTGACATTCTCTTGGCTAATGACTGCACCTGCCGGGACATCAACCTTTGTAACTGCTTGCCGGCAATTGTATTTCAAACCAAAAATTACCTTACATGCACCTATTTTTTTGCCGTCTGATTGTATTGTAATTTCAACCTTTGCCTGGTTTTTTGCTCTGCCTGGGACTAATCGAGGAGAAAAGGTTATATCTTTGCCGGTTCCGATGATGATGAAATCTTTAGGTGTCCGTATCGGATTGAGTCCACAAACTGAAACGCCGGGAGGATTTTTTTCCAGAAAGGAGCTTGCTAACTTAATAAATTCATCGCTGCGGATAGTTCGTTCTTGTTGTTTTATAGTGATTGTTTTTGCTCCGGTTAGTGTTACTTTCGATACCGGGATTCCGTTGCAGGCCAATCTGCTTAGAACCATCTCTCTGTTAATAACAACCTTCTGACCGGGCGCTGAAATCTGTCCTAATGCGATTTCGCTTGCCTTGGCTACAAGTGATTCCTGGCCCCGGATTATAGCGATCTGTCCCAGACTTAAGTGCTTGTCTTTTATTGTAATTTCTCTCGGAAGGTAAATCTGAAGGGCCGAATCCTTCTTCATGTTGTCAGCGTTGCTGTTCACTGGCAGCAGCAGGCACATAATTAAGATAATATTGACTTTTTTATTACTCATAATTGTCTTTCGGATTAGAACCTTGCTATTTGATTTGCCTGTCTCAGCATTTCATCTCCTGCTCGTATTGCACGGGAATTCGTCTCGTATGCTCGCTGGGCGGTGATTAAATTGACAAGCTCGGTTATCATTTGGACGTTGGACTTTTCAAGAAATCCCGACTGGATAGTACCGAAACCGCTGTCTCCTGCTGTGCCGGTCGTAGCCGTGCCGCTTGCTTCAGTTTCAGCGAACAGATTTTCACCTTCGGCAGACAGACCGGAAGGATTTGGAAAACGTGCTAACTCTATGGTTCCTACAACTGATTGAGTTCCTGAAGCATCTGTAATGTTGACGCTTCCGTCCTTGCCTATATCAACAGATGCTGCATCAATTGGGATGCTGATAGCAGGCTCTATCCGATATCCCGTAGAGGTGACTAATTCACCGTCGGCATTTATTTGTATCGAACCGTCGCGTGTGTATCTTATATCACCGTTTGGCATGCTCACCTGAAGAAAGCCTTCTCCTGAAATAGCTATATCGAGAGGCCGTTCAGTGGTTTGAAGCTCGCCTCCGGTAAAAACTCTTACGGTTGCTGCCGTTCGGACTCCACTGCCTATTTCCAGACCGCTGGGCGATTTTAATCCTGAAACCACTTCTGCGCCTGCATCCTTAAGCTTTATATAAAGCAAATCCTGAAATGAAACCTGGCTCTTCTTAAAGCCCGTGGTGTTGATGTTGGCAAGGTTATTAGCTATTACGTCCACCATTGTCTGCTGGGCCGCCATACCCGTTGCTGAAGTGGAAAATGCTCTTAACATAATATTGTTCTCCTTATCTAAAAAGTTTGCAAATCCTGCATTTGTTGAGCTTAGGCTTTTACCTTATAGGTGCAGGACATGCTTAGGCCATAGCTGCGCTTGTAATGCTGCTGGCTACTTCCTTTCTGGCTGCAATAAACTTCATATTTGCTTCGTATAGTCTGGACACCATAATCATATCAACTAATTCCTCTATCATCTTAACGTTGGATACCTCCTGGTTACCTTGTTTAATAATGGTATTTTCGGCTGCAACCGGCTTAATGTTCTTATTCGGCATCCGGTAACAACTGTCTCCGGTTGGCACAAGTTTGTCTTCGTTGTCTTTGAAATCAACCAGCTGGAATTTTCCGATAGGTATGCCTCCGGCGCTTATGTTTCCGTCGTTTGAGACACTTACCTGTGATATTCCCACGTCACTCGGTATCGTGATTGGGCCTGCCTGACCTGCCACAATTCGTCCCTGAGAATCAACTATTTGACCATTTTGATTTGTATGGAACATACCGTTGCGAGTGTAAAGCGGCCCGTTGGGTGTTTCTATAACGAAAAATCCCTTACCGTATATGGCGAAATCCAACGGTCGGCCGGTCTCAGAAAGATTGCCCTGGGAAAAATCAAGTGACGAATTCAGATCAATACTGCCGGCTAAATACTTATCTGCACCTGTCATCTGTTTCTGAAGGGATTTTGAAAATGCGTTGCACCTGCGCTTATACCCGGCAGTGCTTACGTTGGCCAGATTGTTCGTAATTGTCTCATATTCCCGCATTAGTGCATTAATGCTTGAACCGACTAGAGGCATAATCTCTGACATTTCAGTCTCCTTGCAAAATCACCGGCTCCACAGCGGTTACTTCTGCCTCCAAGGAATCCGGAGTATCTTTGCGGTTGCCGTCCGTTCTTTTATAAGCTGCATTGGTAGCGCGAATCAGCTTATTAAGGTCTGAATCGCTTAGTCCTGTCAGCTCAACTGCTATTGATGAACCGTTTTGTATGGCTTTTACGTGTCTGACCTCGCCGATATCTTCTATTATTTCTGATGATGTCTTCTTTCTGTTCCTCGGTATGACCGGGCGTAGTGAGCTGTTTTTTGAAGGTGGATTTAAGTCCCGGTCCTCTTCTTCACTCAGATTGACTATTACCAATATTCTGTTACCTGCTTTTACCTCCAGCTTCGTTTCTATCCTAAGACCGGGACCACCCAGCTCAGTAACTGTCGCGGGCAGAAATTCCGGCGGCCCCCAGTTGTCTGACTCATTTACCGAACTTTGCTTTGTCGCAGGCCCTTTTTTGCTGTTGTTATTTTTATTTGACGAAAGCGTTCTTGAGAATGGAAAGTGTGCGATAAAAGCCGGCTTGTTTACTTGAACACGCAGGAAACGCCGGCGACTGATGAAACGAATATCATCACTATGATTTAAAACCAGAATGTCATCATTACAACGAGCTACCGAAGAGTCAAACTCCCACACTGAGGCTCCGAATGAATAACGCGCACGCCAGAGTTCGCCAAGTTTACTTTCAACAGGTGTTGTTAATTTGATGGTAAGTTCAATATTGTCATTTTTTATCACGGTTGACTCAATATCACCTAAATCACCTAAGTCGGAACTTTTACGGCGGGTTATATAAAGTTTTTTGCCTGTAAGAATATGTCTGCTGCTCGGCCTCTTCAATTTCGATGGCGAGCCTATTGAGACTGAGGTTTTTTTCTGGAAGCCAAGCTTTTCGCGCAGGAAGGAAAGTTCGGTTCTTAACCACTTGCTTTCTTCTGCTCCCTGCTGTGCAAGACATTCTTCTATAATTTTTTTTGCTCCGGTGTCAAAGGCGCCAACCATGTTAAAAATGGCCTGCTTCCTTTTAAGTCCGGCCTTATGTGCTATCTTGAGTAAAATCTGGCGCTCCCGTCCGCTCAAACCTCTTTGTTCGGCATAATCAAAAAATAACTGCCCACTAACCTTTCGTTCCCGCGTAATTCGATTATAGCTGACCATCAGGAGCAGAAAGGTCAATATGATTATGACAGCCACTCCTATTAAAATAAACCAATGTTGATTAAAGCCGGTACTATGCTGTCCTGCGGCCTTCCACCGATCAACTGGCGTGAGTGCCAAAAAAATCACATTAAATACTGATGTCATCACGCGTGCTATTGGCATCTTAATTTCCCAAACTTACTACCTACCTGATAAGGTTGCTCAGCTCTCGCAGTATGTCATTGGCAACCCGGATGGTCCTCGCATTGGCCTGAAAGCCGTTTTGTGCCTGAATCATAGAAACAAACTGGGTCGCCACGTCTGAGTTGGATTTTTCCAATGCTCCACCATGGAGGGAGCCGGCACCTCCGGTCATCGCCTGGGTAGCGACCGGCATGCCTGAGTTGGCCGATGTGGTAAAGTACCCGCTGCCAATACTTTCCAGACCTGATGTATTCTGGAACAACGCAATCTGTATGGCGCCGATGTCCTTTTTGATGCCGTTTGAGAATGCACCGATTACTACACCTACATTATTAACCGATACAGTAGAAAGTCCGCCCGCTTCATATCCATCCTGATCTTTAGCTACTGCCGTAGAGTTCCCGGCAAACTGGGTCAAACCGTTTAGTTTACCTATGGTACCGAAGTCCATGGCAACGGTTTGTGGATTCGAAGGATCATGAGCAAAGCTTACTACAAATTCCGAAGGATTGCTGGTACCACCGGTTACACCTGTGTAATAACCGTTCGTGGCGTCGAAGGTTATGTTTTCGATACGCCGGTTTGGTATGGTTATCTGATTGATATTGCCGCTGATTGAGGTTAGCACCATATCCCATGTATTGGGGGGGGTATTTGTCCGTACAAATGCACCTGAGAAAACATGTTTTCCTCCCTGAGAGTCGTAAGTCATAATATTGACACTTTTAACTTCGTTGCCGCCGACCGTCAACATTTCGAAATACGCCGGTGTTGTCAGCGTCCCGTCACCGCTGTATATCATAGCCAAATCAGATTTACTGTATCCGCTGGCGCTATCGGTTATTCGTAATTGTCCGTTGACTAAAGACGCTGTGGCTGTGGTGCCAAGAACTCCCTGCACGGCACGTCCTTTTGTTGTTTCCGCCATTGAAGACCCACCTTGGGTTGGACCCGTCAGTCCGCTAAAATCAAATGTAATCAATGGAACATCACCTGCAGTGTTTAGAAATGAAAATGTTGTAGTACCCGCTACATTCAGCCCGGTATTACCTACCGTTATGTCACCGGCGCTAATGCCTGGCAAAAGCTCTAATGCCTCCTGAATACTGCCAATACCAGTTGTGGGTGCATCGAATGCAATATTTCCGGTTGTCTCCCCATTATAAGTTAGGGTAAAGTTACCGGCGGTTGCCAACGCATCGGTAGTCAGTGTTTGCAGTTCGACAACCCCAGGAGTACCCTCATTAGTGTTCAGCCAGGTTAGTACATCGTTTAATGTAGTGGACGCAGTAACAGGCATTGTCAGGTTGGTGGGTGGGCTGCTGCCCAAAGCAGTACCATCCGGTTTATAGCCGGAGAAGGTAATCGTACCCGAGTTCAACGTTCCGGTATATTGGTCGAGATTTGAAATTAATGTGGTTCCGACAGCCGCCGTATTGCCGGCTGTGTAAGTAATATTTGAGCCTAACTGTTGTGTTTGTGGTGTCTCAAAAGTTGCGTCGGAGCTTAAATTGCCTGATACTGTTATCGTTGATGTAAGATTTGCCGGCATCGCTATGTTGTAAGGAACATGAAGGTCACTGTCACCGGCAACCTGGAAGCCGTCACTTTCGCCTGTTGAGCCGATACGCTGTACACGGTAGCCAGTGGAAGGGTCAACCATAATTGAGTTGGCATCAACGGCAAACGCTCCTGCACGGGTATAGATGTTCTGTTGGCCGTCACTGACCACAAAATATCCTTCTCCTTCTAATGCCAGGTCCAGAGGATTACCGGTGTTCACAATGTTGCCCTGTACCATATTTGGGGTTATACCGGCTACTCCAACGCCGCTGCCCATTTGCTGAGGGTTGGTACCGCCGACGGTGCTTGTTGGCTGCGATGCTTTTTTTATCGTCTCACTCAGAAGTTCCGAGAAGGTTATTCTACTGGCCTTAAAGGCGGTGGTATTGACATTGGCCAGGTTATTGCCGGCTACGTCAATCATTTTCTGGTGGGCTTGCAGCCCGGTAACTCCCGCTGACAATGCAAAACTCATTTTTCGTTCTCCTTATATCGAAACGTTAAATATAAATTCAGTTATTGACTGATATTACATCTTCCAGGCTGAGCGTATGGTTTCCTATGCCAAGTAATATCTCACCATCGATGTTATTGTAAACGTGTTCTACTACGCCGCTTGTGATGTCTGTAGCGCCTGTTTCGGTTTTCGACATGAATGTAACTTCCTTGCCTAACAATGAATTGGCATAAGAAAGCTCAGTAGTGGCAAGGACATCTGCAAAGCTTTCGTTCATTGATTCAAGTTGCTGTAATTGTGAGAATTGTGCCAGCTGAGTGGCCATCTCATTATTGTCTAATGGTTCCAGTGGATTCTGGTTTTGTAGCTGGGTTATAAGAAGTTTCATATAATCCATTTGGATATTGCTTGCTGATGTTATTTCTGATGTCGAAGCCATATTTGTCTAACCTTTCATAAAAAACAAAAAAGCTAAATCTATAAGTGCGACAGGTAAAAGTAAGCAATTGTTGTACCAGGTTAGAATCGCCGCTGCTTTTGTGATGTATAACTTCCTGTCACAAAATACATTATGGAAATAAAAAGTTTATTAAAGACAGGAAGGCACCTTGTAAGAAAATTATCTCAGAGGATAAATTTTCCTTTATCTCAGAAATATTTGCCGCTTTGGGTCTGTTGGATTTGCAAAAAATTATTGTTGCTTTGTTTTAATCTGCTGGTGACACTAAAAACGTCCCATAAAAAGTGTTGCTGCCTTGCTGTTGTTTTGTTTGTTCTTTTGGAAAAACGTCCCATAAAATCATAACACTATGTCGGAGCATCTTTAAGTACGACGAATCAGTGACATTATTGGCCCGTCCCATAAAATATTAAAGTTGTCATTAGTTATCTGTCGATTTATTGCTTTATATTATCCACTATCTGTGGTGCATAAATAACTGCATAAAATGGAAGTAGCTTACTAAAAGAACGACGCTTATAGTTTTGGGCAAGGATGAGTTTAAGTAGAATTGTTGCATTGAGTAAGGACCCCGAAGTTCAAAAACTGGCACAGAAGTATGGCCGGGAAGTATTTGGGGCTGATGACCTGGCTGATGCCCTGGAGATCGTTCAAAAGGTCAATCCGGATTTGATTCTTTTCGATCAGTGGCTTGGAACGGACAAGATCCGTGAATTTATTCTTCGCAGAAGTACAGCGGCTGATAATGAATCCCTCAAAAAGACCGATAATATTTCAACAGATATTCCAATCGTGGTGGTCGGGTGTGGTGATGATAACACAGACTTGTCCATATTTATACAGGTTGGTGCCTTTGACTATCTGAATGCAAGACAGGATTATGATCGGCTCGAGCGAATTATTAAAAAGATAAAAAGTAAATCCAAAGCACCGGGCAATGAAAAAAACACAAAAAGTTTTTATCCTGACGACCTGGCTTGCTCGGTCTCTATGGTCGGCTGCAGTAAAGCGATTCTCGATACTCTTAACATGATTAAACTTGTGGCCGCGAGCCGGTGTAACCCGATTTTGGTAGTTGGAGAAACTGGTACAGGCAAAGAGCTTGCAGCTAAGGCCATACATACTCTAAGGCATTCGAACGAGCAATTTGTAGCCGTGAATTGTGCGGCTCTAACGGCAAATCTGTTGGAAAGCGAGCTTTTTGGCCATGTGAAAGGCTCTTTTACAGGTGCCGACCGTGAAAAAACAGGATTGTTGGAATTGGCCGGGTCAGGAACGCTTTTACTTGATGAAATAAGTGAGATGCCGATGGATCTGCAGGCTAAATTGCTGCGTGTTCTCCAGGAAAAATGTTTCAGAAAGGTAGGAGGTGTTAAAAATATCTCCTGCAAGGCCACGATAGTAGCGTCGAGCAATCGTAATCTTAAAAATGAAGTACAAGCCAGCCGGTTCCGTCGCGACCTTTACTACCGTCTGAATATCTGTCCTATTACTCTTGCTCCTCTTCGCTCAAAAATGCGAAGGCAAGACATCAGGCTCCTTGCTGAGTACTTTCTCAAAACATCGACTATCTGCCCGGACAAGTGCGGCAAGGTAACGTCACTTACTGAATTAGCTATTGAGGCTCTGGAAAAACACGATTGGCCCGGCAATGTTCGTGAGTTGCGTAATGTTATCGAAAGGGCAATTTTACTCGAGACAACAGAAAAAATAGGACTAAACGGAATTATTATTGAGCCGACTGAATGGAGTGAGGTATCGAAAAATCAAACACCCGGCCTTATTAAAGATTTCTCGTTGGCAAAGGCTGAATGTGAGCTGATTTCTCGGGCTTTGCAGAAAACAGGCTGGCAAAAGACCAGGGCAGCAGCTCTTCTTGGTATAACCAGAGCAACTCTTTATGCCAAGGTCAAGCAATATAATATAGAAAAAGATTCACATATAGTATTCAGTCCCGAAAAACAGGAACAAAACGAAGTTACTCCGTCATACTTGTCCCGGCCTGTTACTGTTCCCTAATAGAGACTTAACTGACCACTGTCAGAAAATCTGTCGAGTCGTATAGAATCCTGACACCTTTTTACCGGCAGATAATTCTTGAAATAATGCTTCAACCTCATTTTTCGGGCAAAATGCCTCTAAATGCATCAATCCTTATATCTATATCTGTATCTGGCACAGTTATTGCTGTTTTCTCATAAAATTAGATTGTGGGATGCGCCCTCACAGGTGTCTCCGCTGCTTCGTTTTACGATGCTAAAGGAAAGATCAGTGGGGGGGGGATGAAATAGAAAATAATGACCGTAGAAGAAAAACAAATTGAGGATTCATCCGAGGTGCCGTCGGACAGCAATTTATTTGCAGGAGAAGTCCACAGGAACCTTTCTGAGCGTGAAGTGTTCGTTGGAGATGAAGATTTTTACAGGCTCCTGGCGAATTCCACACCAACTGCTCCAGCGAAACGAACTGTCCGAACACGGCGCTCTGCAAGAGAGCCTGTTCGGCATCAGCGTTTTTCTACCCTTCAGAAAGTGTTCGTTGTAGGGATTATTGTTATTGAGGCGATGTTGCTGTACGTGGTCTTGAAACCTTTATTATGGCCTATTAACAAAATTCCAGCGCCCTTAGCTCTACAAAAGAGCCCTTCTGCGCCGCCGGTTTTAGATTCTCAACAGGTCGTACAGGAGCAGGTACAACGTCCGGCCCCTTTGTTTTCCTCGAAACAGCCTCTGTCTTTGGAGGTTGCTCGGGATTTTTATCTGCAAAATGATTATAGTCAAGCTTATGGTGTTTATAACCGGCTTTATCAGAGTCTGCCATCTGGTGCTGATCAAGAGCCGCTGAGAGATTTCCTACAGCTTAAAATGGCTTTATGTTTGAATAAAGAGGGTAATAACGAAGAGGCCGGGAACTTATTCAGAACACTTTCAAAAAGTCATTCACCTGTCATAAGGATGGTTGCAAGTTACAAATTAAGCTTGCTGCAAGTGCAGGAAAAGCAATACCTCAAAGCGAGAACAAGTGCTTATCAGGCTATTGCTATGATCAATGCAGTGGATTTCAACAAAGATTGGATTTTATCATTGCAGAGTGCTTGTAATTTCCTGGTTGTTGAGTCGATGACCAGAAATATCCTTTTACTTTGCGATGCTGACACAGATATTCAGTCCCTGTTGTGGAGCGGTCCTGTTGACATTGATCCTTTTACAAACCTCAACGAGGCCCAGCTTCGCGAACTTCTGAATTCCGGCTCCGAGCAATTAAAAGAAGGATTGCTCAGCCCACAGATTCGAAAGCTCAAACACCAGGGTGTTTTGCCTCGTTGGTCTGTCATTGCTTATGGGGCATCGATTGAGGAGTTGCTGGCAAGATTTGCTGCAAATGCCGGTCTTGATATTTCCTGGATTCACGACAAGGCAACTACCGCCGGGCCGGTAGGAAATGCTGTCCGCAAAAGACCCGTGAGTTTGTATCTAACATCTGCAACGGCCCGGCAGGCCGTCGAAGTGGCGGCAGGGCATGTGGGCTTATTGTCTCGTCTTGATGAAAAAGGAGTCTTAACAATTTCCAATCCGTCTGACTATTCATCTTTATCTGAACACGTATATTTACTTATACAGGACACTATTTCGCTCTGGAGAGACTTCTTGCTTACATTCCCTGACGACCGGCGTATACCAAATGCTCATTTTGCTATGGGTCTTTTGCATGCTCAGGAAGACCAGCACGGCAGTGCCATTGCAGAGTACAAATTAGTCGCAAATCAATTTTCACAAACTTCTTTGGCGCCGTATGCACTGTTAAATTCGAGCAAACTCAAAGCCCAGCTCCATGATTATTCAGGTGCACGAGGGGATTTGACGCAGCTTGTTGAGCAGTATCCTGAAACCGAATTTTATGGTCAGGCTTGTTTGAATCTTGCTGATGCAACAAGGAAAGCAGGATTTTTGAACGAAGCAGAACGGCTTTATCGCAAAGTTTACAATCTCGGTTTATCTTCGAAATCACAGATTGCTTCTACCTTTGGGGCCGGCAGATGTGCATTTGAGATACAGGACTACGTGAATGCCGCCAAATGGCTGATTAAATATCTCAAACTTACGAATGGCCGTAAAGATGAAAGCTTTTACTTGGCTTACTTTCTTCTGGGCAAGACCAATCTGGCGTTAGGAAATCCTCAGCAGGCGGCACTTGCTTTTCAATATGCCTTAAGCGGATCGGTTGGGAGTCTGAGCAGGGAAAGATATGTCGAGACTGTCTCAGCCTTAGTTGAAACACAGATCCAACTGGAGAATTTCATCGAGGCTCTTACCTTGCTGGAGAATGTAGATTCCTGGCAGTTCTCGAAGAAAGAATCTTTCGAGATATTGCTTCTCAAGAGCAAGGTTCTTCGTCTTATGGGCTTGCCGGATAAAGCTGTTGTGGTACTTGGTGATAGTGCTGAATATTTGCCTGCCTCTCAGTTGAAAACAAGAATGTCTTTTGAGCTGGCAAACTGCTGCATCGCCAAAGGAGATTTGGATTTTGCCCACAAAAAATTAACGAATATTCTTATAAGCACCGCACCGGGGCCTTTGGCGAACGAAGTATCCCTCAGATTAGCAGAGGTATGTTTAGAGCTTCGTCAAAGCTCTCAAACAGTTACTGTTTGCCGGCAGCTTTTGGATTCGGAAGTATCAACGCAGGTAAAGCAAAAAGCATTAAAAGTGCTGGCAGCCGCTTATAATCAACAGAAAAAGTTTGGCAATGCGGCATTAGCTCTTTTTGGTCAATGGTAATGATAATGAAAAATAAATATTCTATTGGTTTTTGGTTATTGGTTATTAGCTATTGGTTATTGGTAAACCATCCGTATTCCATTTTCCATTTACCAAGCTCTGCTGCTGCGACAGACCCTAATAGTCAATTCAAAAGCAAATTGTTGCAGATTGAGTTGAATATGCCTGAAAGTGAAAAGGATAAAATAACGAAGAATGAGCTTAGGAGAATGATAGAACAAATTCGCTCTGTTAATTTTAAACTCCGGAAGGAGGAGATTGAACCTGTCATTGTTCCTGATGAGGTGCCGACAGATGAGCCTAATGAAGTTGTTTTCAAAGAAAAAGATTCCGAAGAGCAGCAGAAAAAGGAAATCGAGTCCGGCCCGCCAAAAGGGATAATAGACAGCCAAACTTTGCAAATACTAAAGAAACTCTCGCAGAATCCGGGCAATCTGAACAATCCTTTCGAGCTGGGAGAGACCTTGTTTCTTAGTGGATACCTAAAGGAAGCTGCAATATTTTACCAGGAAGCTCTTGAACGGAAAAGTCCGGATGACACCGGTTCGGCTCGGGACAGGGCCTGGATATTATTTCAGATTGGTAACTGCCTGCGGAATGACGACCGGCCCGCAGCAATAAGGATGTACGGACAGCTAATTACAGAGTATCCCAATTCACCGTGGAAGGAATTAGCCGAAGCACGGAGAACTTTGCTCGATTGGTATCTGAAGGAAGAACCGCAAAAGTTGATTAACGAACGTAAACGATAGATTTGGACGTTATTATGCAATCTCAAAATTAGGTGCCTTTCAACGAAAAAGGAGTATGCTGAAAGTGAGTAATACCGAAAAAAACAACCTGAGAAATTGTAAACAAGAAGATATTGCGAATGTATTAATTGTTGATGACGATTCTGAGCTGGCTCGGTTTATGCTTGAGATATTGGCTCGCAAGGGGATACGCGGGCATCTTGCCAATAATAAAGACAGTGCGATTAATTTTATTAACAAGGGAACTTGTGATCTTGTATTTACCAGTGACATAATAAACCGGCGGGCAAACTTGTCCCGCCAACGGCAGAATGGATTCGAGCTGCTTGAGAAAATCAGGGCAAATTGGCCGGAGCTGCCTGTGGTCATGATTACAGAAGCCAAAATCAGCAGCAAACGGAATCAGCACCAAACTATAGAGACGGCGGTCAGAGCAATTCAGACGGGCTGTTGCGATTTCTTCGTAAAACCGCTCGATTATGAGAAAATAGAAAATCTCTTGGATACTTTACTGCCTAACCATAGGGTCTCAACAGCAGCTTCATCTCACGAGGATACACGCTGCCTTTATCGGATTGTCGGCGGTAGTGCAAAACTCATTCAAACCGTAGCTTTGGCTAAAAGAGTTGCTCCAACCTCTGCATCGGTTTTAATAAGTGGTGAAAGCGGGACGGGCAAGGAGCTTCTTTCTTATCTCGTATATCAGGAAAGTAAAAGGGCCCAGGGCTCGTATGTCAAAATAAATTGCGCTGCTTTAAGTGATTCACTTCTCGAAAGTGAGTTGTTTGGACATGAAAAAGGAGCTTTCACAGGTGCCTACGCTCAACGCAAAGGCCGGTTTGAAATGGCTCACGGGGGAACTTTGCTACTGGATGAGATTGCCGAAACACCCATAAAGTTTCAGGCCAAGCTGTTGCGGGTGCTCGAGCAGCAGGATTTTGAACGCGTTGGGGGAAATGAAAGTGTTAGAGTTGATGTTCGGATAATAAGTACTACGAATAAGGATTTATTGCAGGAAGTGCAGCAGGGACGGTTCCGTCAGGACCTTTATTATCGGTTAAGCGGTGTAAGGCTGGTGGTCTGCCCTCTGAGAGAACGCAAGGATGATTTATATGATCTTGTGTGGTATTTTGTCAACCTTTACACTCGCGAAGTACAGCGTCGTATCACCAAATTAGACCCTGCCATGATGGAAATTTTTGCCAAATATCACTGGCCCGGAAATGTCCGCCAGTTGCGCAATGTTGTACGAACTTCGTTGATTTTGGGAATTGGACAGACACTGTCATTGGCAGATGTTTCCTGGCTCTTTGATGAGCTGCAACCGCTGCCGCAGGATAGATACAACGACTTGATAGTTTCGCAAAGGGCCGGGCCTGTTCTGAGTTCCTCTGGTGCAGAAAAAAATAACGCTTCCGGAATTCCGTCAAATACTGCTCCGGTTTCAGACCTGGGGGGGGTACCGCTTGAACGTGTAGAAAGACAGGCAATTTTAGATACATTACGAAAGACAGGAGGCAATCAGACAAAAGCTGCAAAGGTCCTGGGCATTAGTGACCGAACGCTGAGAGACAGGATACATAGGTATCGTAAACAAGGTTGCAAGCAGTTGGTATGATTACAATTTATTCATAGTTAATAGCTGAGGAAAAAAATGGCAGATGAGGATGAAATAAAAAATCAGGAAAAGCAGGAGACCACCAAAACCGAAGGGGGCAAGAAGAAGTCCTTGGTAGCTCGTTTTCTGCCAAAAATAATAATAGTAGTCGTAGTAGTGATTTTTGCCGGTGCCGGCTTCACTCTCGGTCGATTGTTTGCCGGTTCTTCCGCAGATCAGACACTAGGAGCTTCAGAAAATGGCCAGTCGCCGGACTTAGAGAATATAAAAACAAAAGGTTCTGAAGATGACTCGCAAAAAAGCTGGTATTATCATTTGGAACCCGTAATAGCAAATCTAAACGTGGCCGATGTTACACGCTATGTTAAGGCCTCTTTAACGCTTGAAGTGAGTTCTGAGGTGGACGAAAAAAAAGGCACAGCTTTTCTTAATGAGAAAAAACCCATTTTAACGAACTGGTTAACTGTTTACCTCGCAAGTTTAGGTCTTGATGATATTAGAGGCTACGGCAACCTCAAACGTATCCAGTCACAGGTGCTCGACGCCTTTAACGAAAAGCTTTTTCCTGATTCCAAACCACAAATCAAGCAGATTCTATTTAAGGAATTCGCTGTACAATGAGCGTAGCGGCCAACAATTTAAGCAAAGAAAAAATACAACAGCTTCTAATTGCTGTTGGGTCAGGCCCGCTTGAAGATACTTCAGGTATAAAGGCTACGGAATACAATTGGAACCAGCCCCACTATTTTGATCGCAAACAGCTCAATAGACTTGATGATTTCACAAAAAGGGTGGCCAGAGCGATGAACGTGAAGTTAGTTGACTTTTGCCACAGTGAGTTTGATGTAACGGTTGTTTCGGCAACACAGCATTTTGCCGCCAAACTTGTTGACCATGCCATGGAAAGCGGGCAGGATGATTATTATCTTGCTTTCGGAAGCGACCAGGACCATCCCTGTGGACTCATTAGCATACCTACTCAGACTGCTTTTATCTGGGCGACACAATTGTTGGGTGATCCTGAATCCGAAGTAGAGGATTCAGGCAGAGATTTATCCCAATTGGAAGAATCGCTTTTATTAGACCTGCTCTCTTCACTTGTTGAAGCATTTTCGCAGAAATATTGGGAATTCCAGCCGGGTAAAAACATTATCAGGAGACTCTTCCCTATTGAGCTCAAAGGTACGGAAGAGCTATGCAAAATTACTTTTGATGTAAAAAAAGCCGACCAGGAGAAAGGCGGCGAAGCATATATTTTGATTCTATGCAGCAAGCTGGAGTCCGTTGTGGGTAAAGCCGAACAGACTGTTAGTGGATTTTCTGCGGACGATATTTCCAAAGCAATACTTGCGCGTATGCAGCAAATGCCTGTTTTTATTACAGCCCAGCTGGCTTCTACGGTGCTTACTCTTAAGGAGATAATGAGTCTTGAGGTGGGCGACATATTGTTACTTGATAAAAAAGTTAATGAGCCTGTCGAATTAATAACAAGCGGCCAAACGGCTCTTCTCGGTCGGCCTGCAAAATCGGCAGGCAAGTATGCGGTTGTAATTACAGAGCTGTTTAATGATACAGAATAAAAAACTCGTCCCTGCTTTCTCAAATATGGAAAACACTGCTGAGTATCCGGGACTGGGCAGCTTAAAGCAGAGGCAGTTGCGGAAGATTAAAAAAATAAAAGGAAATTAAAATATGGCAGAGACGACTGAAGCTGAACAGGCAGAATCTAAAACGGAGGCACAAACTGTCGAATTTTCCGAGGCTAATGCAGCTGGCGACACAGGGGCTGGCGGCAGTATCGACCTTTTGCTTGACGTGAATATTGCTGTTACGGTTGCTATTGGGCAAACAGAAATCCCTGTCAGGCGGCTTTTGCAGCTTGGGCCTGGCTCAGTATTAGAGCTTGATAAATCTATTGATGAACCAGCAGACTTGTATCTCAGAGATATGAGATTTGCAACCGGAAGTATTGTGGTCGTGGACGGTCGGTTCGCTGTAAAGATAAAACGCATTCTCGGCCTTGGTGATGTTGCTGCCGGAGCATGAGCTTAAGAAGGAATTGTAATGGCAGGTTCTTTACAATCGAATACATCAAAAGCTCTGGGGCCAGTCTCACATACCCTCTTCACGTCCCACAGCAATATTTTTTTGGCTTTTGGACTGGTGACGGTTCTTGCTACTCTTCTAATCCGTCTTCCAACACCTGTGTTGGATATACTTCTGGCTTGCAGTATATCATTAGCTGTGTCTGTTTTGATTATTACGCTTACTTCAAAAGAGGCGCTCGAATTATCGACCTTCCCTTCGTTGCTTCTTTTCGTAACACTGTTTCGCCTTTCGCTTAATGTGGCCTCGACGAGATTGATACTATTACAGGGCAGTGCCGGAAAAATTATTCAGACATTCGGTGATTTTGTTGCCGGTGGTAGTGTTGTCGTCGGGATTGTAATCTTCCTTATCCTTGTTGTTATACAATTCATAGTAATTACAAAAGGGGCTGAGCGAATAAGTGAAGTGTCTGCACGTTTTACCCTTGATGCCATGCCGGGTAAGCAAATGGCTATTGACGCAGACCTCAATGCTGGAATGATTACCGAGGAACAGGCGAACGAGCGAAGAGCTAAGATTGTTAAAGAAAGTGAATTTTACGGCGCTATGGATGGTGCCAGTAAGTTCATTCGCGGTGATGCCAAGGCCGGGCTGATTATCACGGCTATTAACATCATTGGCGGCATTGCTATGGGCTACTCACGTGATATGACGATTGGCGGTGCCATAAAGACTTATTCGATTCTTTCTATTGGTGACGGACTCGTCAGCCAGTTGCCTTCGATGATAATTTCAATAAGCTCGGGTTTTCTTGTAACCAAAATATCTTCTAAGTATAGTGTCGGACAGGACCTTAGCAGGCAGTTTCTTAAGGCACGCGAACCATTGATAATAGCTTCTGTTATTATTGCAGCGATGGCTTTTGTGCCTGGCCTGCCTCCGACGCCGTTTCTGCTATTGGCTGCTGGGACTGCTTTAACCGCAAGAACTGTGGTCGGTTCTGGAAAAACACGCTTGAAAAAGCTCGAAGAATCTGCGCAGAAGTTAAAGGCCGAAAAACAACCGGTTGAAGAACTTCTGGATGTTGACAGGGTTTCCGTGCAGGTTGGTGTGCGATTGATTAGTATGGTGGACCCTCGCAAAGACAGTGCTATTTTTGACCGAATTGGTGCCTTGCGAAGAAAATTTGCTCAGGAGCTTGGAATCGTTATTCCTCTTGTTAGGCTGCGGGATAATATAAACCTTGAGCCAACTACTTATGAGATTAAAATTCTGGATCATATAGTAGCAAAAGGGCAGTTGGAACCAAATATGTTCCTCGCTATGGATGCCGGTAATGTTCAGACAAAAGCCCATGGAATAGAAACCACTGAGCCTGTTTATGGATTACCGGCCTTATGGGTTACATCGGACGACAAGGAAAAAGCTGAGCTGAGTGGATATACTGTAATTGATCCCGAATCAGTTTTCATTACTCATTTATCTGAAACGCTGAAAAAACATGCAGACGAATTATTGACCCGCGAAGACGTTCAGCTTCTTGTTGACCGGCTTCGCAAAACACAGCCCTCTTTGGTTGGAGAGGTTGTCGGTGCCAGTGGAGAAGTGTCTGTTGGGCTGCTGCAGCGAGTGCTTAAGAATCTTCTGACAAATGCGATACCGATTCGTGAGCTGACTATTATACTTGAATCCTTGGGAGAGAACGCTTCGAAAACTAAAAACGCTGAGGTTTTGACCGAGGTGGTTCGTAAACGTCTTAACAGAACCATTACCGGGTTGTATAAAAACGAGGCCGGTAAAATATCGGCCATAACACTGGAACCGGCGCTGGAACATCAAATAGTTACAAACCTGCGGCAGGAGGCGGATGGAATAAATCTCGCTTTGCCTGCCGAAATAGCAATGGATATAAGTAGAAAAAGCGCTCAAGCCTGGAAGCAAGCTATGGACAAGGGTTTGGACAGGGTGGTTTTGCTCTGCGACTCGAGATTGCGCTCACCTCTGGCGGCAATGTTGTCAAGAACAGTCTCACTCCTGCCGGTCATAGCTTATGATGAAATTGTGCTTGGCACCGAAGTAGAGCCGATAGAAACAATATCCTTCCAGCAAACTGGGATGACATCGCCGGAAGAACAAGAACTGCCCGCACCTGCTTTAGCAGGGGGGCCAGCTTCATAATATGACTCGTTACATACATTGGGTACGGATTGCGATTGAGAGGATTTGAGTTATGCCGTTACACGTTAGATCGGTTGCGGTAAGCTTTGCCGTGACATGCTTTTTTGGTGTGAGCCTGATAGGTTGGATTAGCGGCCTTTCACCGTTCACCTGCTGCAAAAGGGCACTCGTCGGCGGAGTGCTTGCCTATATAGCAGGAATTTGGGTCGTAAAAGCCGTAAACGCTATTTTGATAAGTGCGATGGTTACAAACGAGGTGAATCAACAAGAGGAAAAGGATAGTGGCGATAGAGACTGAAAATATCTCTGAAGATCAGTTAATTAAAGGTGCCGAAGCTGATTTATTGACATTAGAAACACCTGAAGACAGCCGAAAGCATCTAAATAGCGTTGCCCTGCGTGCATACTCAGGCCAGAAAAAGTCCACCAAATGTGCAATCAAAGATGAGCAGATAACCGAACTTTTGCCTATGGTTCACAGAATAGTGAGGCATGTGGTAACATATCTAAGGCCTCCTTTATCGTTTGAAGATATGGTCTCCGCAGGAGCTGTTGGATTGGTTAAGGCCTCCCATGATTATGACCCGTCCCATCATACGGAATTTAAAACATATGCTTTTATCAGGATCAAAGGGGCCGTTATTGACGAGTTGAGAGGCTCGTCTTTGCTGCCTGCAAATCTAAATA
The DNA here is from genome assembly GCA_964653075.1 of uncultured Pirellulales bacterium. Classification (GTDB taxonomy): domain Bacteria; phylum Planctomycetota; class Phycisphaerae; order Sedimentisphaerales; family Anaerobacaceae; genus NIOZ-UU13. The sequence continues at coordinate 22,287 of CAZZAX010000005.1, read as the reverse complement.
AAAAGATTCACCGTGCTCGGCAGCTCAGTCGCAAGATTCTTGAACAAACAGGCATAAATCCTACTGATACCGAATTGGCCGAAAAACTTGGAATAACTATTGATGAGCTTTTTGAAACATTCGAAAACGCTCGTGCACAGTATTTTGTTTCCCTTGATGACTTTAAAGAGGATTCGCCTGCACTGAGTAATCTCTTGGCCGCTGCTCATACGAACGCTCCTGATAAGCAAATCGAACGGGCTGAGCTTATAGATAAGTTGGCTGAAGCGATACAGCAATTGCCCGGGAAGCAGCGGCAGCTAATCCTGCTTTATTACCAACAGCATCTGACAATGAAGCAAATTGCCGGGATTTTTGAAATTACCGAATCTCGTGTCAGTCAAATGCACGCAAGTGCGATATTTAACTTGTCTGTGAAATTAAGGCGATGGAATGATGGCAGATTATGATTCCAATATGATAAAACCGGTCGAAGGTTTGCAAAGCATCACTGGTTTGACGCCCGCAAAACGCCGTGAGGAAAGGAAACGCCGGCAGCAGTTCCAACAGGAAAGTGAGGAAAAAGATGAACAACAGTTGAATGAGTCGGCTGACCAGCAGGATTTGGATAATCCTTCCGAAGTGTGGACTGAAAATCAAGATAATCTGAACTCCGACACTACGGGGATTGATTACTGTGCTTGACTAATAAACAGCCGATTGACGATTAATGCTCGGAAAACGCAGAAATAATCACAAGTGAAAGATGATAAGACATAGCTTTTCAATATCGTATATATGCCTTTGGCGGTATCAATTAAAAAAATTAGGATAGCAAATGAGAAATACAGCAGGTCGAATTCTAAAGGGAAGTGACGTTAAAGTTGAAGGCCAATTCACTCTCGATGTTATGCAGATTGAGTCAGACTCCTCGAAACACACTTCAACGGCTCTCGTTGAGCCGCAGGTGCGTATCGTGGAGAGCGAATCAGACTTTTCTGTTATCGAAATAACCTGTTCATGCGGTGAATCAATGCATTTAAGATGTGAATATACCGGTGCCGTGGCGCCGAATGTTCCGTCGCAAAATGATGAACAGAAAGTACCGAACCAGGTGAAATAAAAGGAGAAAAGTACAATGCAAACTAACAAAAATACAATTTTATTTCTTTCATTAATACCGATTCTCTTGTTGTTGAACTGTGTGTCTGTCCAGGAGCCCCCCAAATATGCCCAACGTGCTGTTTCTATCGAATCACAGCAGGTTCCCTCTGTGGCAAACAGGTTTCAGGAATCTGCTCCGCACAAGCCGACTGTAGTAGAGTCTGCAATGGAATTGTCTCAAAAGCATGCCAGGCTTTCCGAAGAAGCGGCTGTGTTACGGCAGCAAAACCGGGACCTTACTGTCGGTAACCGGCAGCTTAAAGAACAGGTTATTGCTCTTGAGGCTCAATTACAGCAGACACAGAAGGAATTAAGCGAAGCAAATGACATTTTAATGGCGATGAGGATTGAGTTGAATGGTTGGAAAATGAATATCCTCGGTTTTCGCGATGAAATGCGTGATGCCGAAACTGCACAACTGGAAGCATTGCTTAAAATACTTAAAGTGCTCGGCGGAGAGGTAAAAATGGATTCGGCCAAAAATAATGATGATACAAGCTCGACCACAGTCGCATCGTTAAATAAACCAATCCAGTCCGAATAGTAAAAAAACTGACATTAGGTAAATCGAATGAATAGCTTGAAAAATATATTATCGCATCTGAAAAATCAACGTTTGTTGCTCAGTGTTTGTAGTTTGAGTTACATCTTACGACTAACGATATTGTTTTGGTCGGCGGTTCTTTTATCAGGCTGCATTACTTATTATAGTGGTTCGGCTCCGGCGGCCGACTACTATTATATAAATCCGAATAAGAGCTTATCTACAGTTGGCAGGGTGGCAATAGTTGAGTTGAACAACAATTCGAGTTATCCGGAAATCTCAAACGATGTAACAGAAAAGATGTACCAGGCATTGCAAAAGAAGCAGATTTTTGGCTTAACTGTTGTCCGCCAGGATGAGCCCTTGTGGAGAAGTTTGCAATTGGATTTGGATTCGAAATATACCCTTGACCAGATAATAACCATACATGAAACGTTAAAATGTGATGCAGTGTTGCTTGGAACTATTACCGAATTCAGACCTTATCCTCATATGATTATTGGCCTCCGCTTAAAGCTTCTTGATCTGAGGGACGGACAGTTGTTATGGGCTCTTGAGCAGGTTTGGGACAGCGCAGATAAAACAACCGAATATCGAATCAAAGACTATTTTCACTCTCATAAACGCTCGGGCTATGCACCTTTGCGGGAACAGTTGGCATCTGTCAGTTCACTTGAATTTATTAAGTTTGTAAGTTATGAGGTAGCTGAAACATTATAGCCGGGATCCAGAATATAAAATGTGTCTGAAATAGAGGAAAGAAATGTTCATAACTTGGTTATTTCGTCCAAAAAAGACTTTAACTTTAAAAAAAGAAGAAAAAATTCAAAAATTACGTTAAAGTTTTGTTAAAAATATACGAGAAGGATTTTAGAAGAGTTATTTTTTTAACAAGAACTATTGTACAATGATTGAAAAAGTAGATACCAAACTAATTCAGAGCTTCCTGGAAAAATCATCTTCCAGGTCGCCCAACACTGCGGCAGCTTTTACCGGTAACGAAGCGGATGTATCGGTGCAGGTTGATTATGCTTCATTTATTGACTGTGCGATGAAAATCCCGCAAACAGATTCCCAGGCCATCGAGCAGGCAAAAGAACTTTTGTTGTCAGGTCAGCTTGAAAGCCCGGAAAACATCAAAAAAGCCGCAGGAAATATCATAACCTTCGGAATATAAGATACTTAGAAAAAATTTCTCTTAAATCACAAGGCCGACCACGGATGGTCTAAAAAGGGGCCTGAACGGATTTATTAAGCGGCGAGGATTTGTGTACACTTAGCGAAACCTAAGGTTACGCATGCCTCGCCGTTTTTTATTGCTTCTATCTTGATATTGCCCGTTATTAAATAAACCGTCTTTTTCTATTCACCGATATAGTATGGCTTGTATTAATTGAGGTACGTTTACAAAATGAAAAGTTCGGTGGATTTACAAAAACATCAGGTAATATTACGAGTGCCGATTGATGAAAAATTCAAAAAGCTCTGGAAGTATTACATTTGGCAGAGTTTTTTGGCAGCCGTGGCCTTTTTTATTATTCTCCTTGTTCTTGATAAGGAAAAAATAGTCGTAATCAGTGCAATGGGGGCAACCGCTTTTATTGTGTTCGCAATGCCAAATGCTGTCTCGGCGCATTCGAGAAACGTTATAGGCGGCCATTTGGTTGGTTTAATACTGGGAATGATATTTTTCTTCATTGAAATCCCGCATTTTTATGAATTTCCCCTTGTAGTGGGAATTGCTATCTTTGTTATGGCGGCTCTGGATGTCGAGCACCCTCCGGCTGTTGGTACAGCTTTAGCCGTTTTGATAAATGAGGTCTCTACTGATGTCTCGTTCATCATAATGGCGACTGCGCTAATACTCTCTATATGCCATTATTATCTGAAAAATCACTTAAAAGATTTGATATAGCTCTTTCTGCCAGGTCTCGATATCTGACGTTCATAGAGCGAAATAAAGAATTTTAAGCATAACAATTGATTATGGGTGCTGTAAGACCATTATCTATTGGAATTCTTGATTTTTTCAGACGGTCTGTGTAAATAACTGTTTTACGAGAGTGTTCGGCCTGGGGATTTACGGACATTTCCGAAGCCCATTCACTTGTCTTTGAAATTCTGGTAGCATTGTTGTTGTTATGGGACTTATCCTTTGATCTGCTTGTGTAACGCAGTTCATCGATGTTGTTGCCAAGAGGAATAGTTCTAATAACTTTGCATGATATTCTTTTTCTCATTCAGTCACCCCCTCAATAACCGTAATTTTAGCAGATTCGGGCAACAAAATCAAGGAAAATTTCGTTGGCATTAGCTATAGAGCCTGTTTTTGGATATGTAGGGTGAAATCCTTTAGGCTCAGATGATATTATAGGGCCCTAAGAAATTTATAATGGATAACCATTACATACGCGGATAGAATAATTCAGGTTTTGAGATGATTCCGAATAGTGTTTATTTTTAGTGTTTGGCTCTTGGCATAAGGAAGATTCGAATGCAGATTATAGCTCAATGTCCGGCCTGTGGCAGTACCTGGAAGCTTGAAAATAGTGCTGCCGACCGAAGGATAAAATGCCGCAAATGTGGCAAACTGTTCAAGGTACCAAAGTTGGAGGAGATGCCAGAAGCAGCTAAAATGATAAAAAAGGCAAAAGGTACCATTTACGTGGATGAAACCGGAAAAACCTATGGCTAAAACCTGGTATTTATTGTGTGGTTGTATGCTCCACAAGTGACTAAAAAAAGAGAAATTGTATAAAAATTATACCTGATTTTGCTGATTACAAACCAATGAAAATTTATTACCCTGAAGTCATTATCTTGCGTGGGAATGCAAAACGCCGATAAAATCAGATTTCCCTTGACGTAAGCATAGATAATTGTGTATAAATTATAATGTTAGAATTCGTAGTCTTTGGATTTTCAGCAAATAAAATATCCATAGTTCCTGGGCAACCACCTAACGTATTAGGTGAGGGATGGATTTGGTGTGAGGTTGATATCTCGGAGGTAGAGTGTCTATATTTCAAACGACAGCACATGGATAACTTCCGCACAGAGGTATCTAAAAACTTCCCCTACAATAAAGTCATTTTTATAAGCACAGACTTTGGTGGAGATTCTTTGTTGCTTGCGTGAAGGTTATTTTCAGACCTGAACAACCAGGCACTGAGTTTGTGTTTATTTGCCTGTCAATAAAAACAGTTGTGTTGTTTTGGTGTGTGGCCAAAGCAGGATGGATTATTACCGTAACTTTTTAAAGGAGGATTATTATGTGTAAGAAATTGATTTATTTAACTTCTTTTCTTTTGGTACTGAGTCTGGTTGGCATGGTCTCAGCCCAAATAGCCAGCGAGCCAAGTCCGGCCGATGGTGCCATAGATGTGAAGGAAATGCTGGTACTGACCTGGATGGCCGACGAAACCGCATTTCTGCACGATGTCTATTTGGGCACGGATGCGGATCTGGTAGCTGCAGGTGATGCAAGTGTGTCTCAGGGTTCGCTTTCCGAAGCCAGTTTTGCTTCGGCCGAGCCCCTCGCTCGGGGAACCACATACTACTGGAAAGTCGATGTGACCACAGGCTCAGCAAGGGCAAGTGAGCTTCATCCCGGTAATGTTTGGAGCTTCAGAGTGGCTGATAAGAACACTGATAGCTGGGTGGCTACTGCGAATAAGGATAAACCGGCTTATCTCGACACCTTTGTTGCAGACGGCCTCTATGATATTGGCACATTGGGTGGTGAAATCACCTACGAGTTCGTCGTTCTAAGCAATCCTGATGAAGCAGAGGCCAGCATGTGCCTTATCGGCAGAAGACAGTTTGGCGACACCCAGGCTGGATTAAAGTATGAGCAGTGGAACAACACAGGCACCTATGGCGCGACCGTCTTTGGCGTTGTTGACCTTGATTTTGGAGTTCCCACAGCACCCGGTGAGTACACACATCTTGCCTTCGTTTCAAGCGAAGATACCGCTACAACTGCGCTGTATGTCAATGGCGTCTTGGAAGGCAGTGTCGATTCAGCCATTACTCTGTCAGGCCTTGTCGGCATCGGCTACGGCGCACAGGGTGAAGACGGAAGCGAATCCTTCGACAACTTCGACGGCACTATCTTTGGCGTGGCGATCTACGACATGGCCTTGACCGATGAGCAGATTGCGGCACATAGTGATAGTTATTTCAATCCCTTTGAAGAAATAGAGCCAACGAATCCCGGTGTTGAAGGCTTGGTTGCGCACTATGCATTTGAGAATGATGCAAATGACAGTTCCGCCAACGAGATAAATGGTACTTTGGTTGGCGATGCGGGATTTGCCGAAGGGCCCGCCGGCTATGGCATGGCGCTCAATCTCGATGGTGACGGCGACTATGTGGATTGTGGGCTCAATCCGATGTTGGATATCACCGAGCAGATCACTTTCACGTATTGGATTAAGGCTGTTGCATTGGACAAGGGTTGGAACACCGTCCTTTCCAGGGGTGACGACTCCTGGCGGTCATCAAGAGCGGGTGAGGATAACTTCATGGAGGCCGCTGTGGGCGGTACCTCTGGTAACTACCTCTATGGGGTAACGCTTGTGGACGATGACAAGTGGCACCACGTCGGGGCCGTGTACGATGGCGCGACTTTTTCCTTTTATGTCGATGGTAAGCTGGACTCATCTGAAGAATCCACAGGAAGTATAACCATCAGCAGCTATCCTCTCTATATCGGCAACAATTCTCAGAATACAGACCGAGAATGGACTGGCCTCATTGATGAGGTCATGATATACAACAGGGTCTTGTCTGAAGCTGAGATTCTTTACCTTGCAGGTAAACGGGCGACACCGGTTGATCCCGGCACCGATGATCTGGTCGCGTTCTTCCCACTGGAGAACGATGTGCTGGACGCTTCCGGTAATGGTAACGATGGTACTATAGTTGGCGATCCGGTCTTTGTTGATGGGCCGGCCGGCTTAGGCATGGCGATGGAATTTGATGGTGATGATTATGTGGACACTGGTAATCTGGAAGACCTGGCTGAATGGACGATAGGCTGCTGGGCGAAAAGCCCTGTGGCGCCTTCGGGAGATGACCCGAGTGGACCGGTACATCGCGAGCAGAATTATCAGTTTAACTGGAACCACAGCAGCGACACTTTCCGGGCATCGGCTACCGTTAGCGCCGGCGGCGGGTGGTATGCTGCGAGTTTAGGAACATTAGAGGCCGATACATGGTATTACCTTGCCGGGTCGTATGATGGAGAAGTGCTTAAGGCGTACAGAGATGGCGAATTAATCACGGCCAACGAGGAACCATCCGGCCCCCCGGCTGCTGAGTCGAACAGCCTGAAACTTGCAAGACATGCAGCCGCGGAGCAGTTTTTCACAGGAACCGTAGATGAGGCCATTGTATATAATAAGGTTTTGTCAACGGGCGAGATTCGTTACCTTATGGGTCTCCGGGCGATGGATAATCCTGGCACGGATAATCTGATTGCGGCCTATGCATTTGAGAACGATGTGAATGATAGTTCAGGCAATGGTAACGATGCTACTGTTAATGGCGACCCGAACTTTGTCGAGGGCGTGGCCGGCATGGCGCTGGAATTCGACGCTGATGGTGACTTTCTGGATTGTGGGGCCAATCCGATTTTGGCTCTTACGGATGCAGTTTCAATCTCAGCGTGGATCAAAGTTGCTGTTGCGGGTGCTGACCATAAGGTTGGAGGCAACCAGGACGGTGCCAACGGTGGCTACAAGATGAGCGTATATGGCGACAAAATTGAATTTGAAATTCGAACTGCCAGTGACTCGGCCGTTCTCAACAGAAGTGTTGAAGGTGGAACAATAATTGAAGTAGATACCTGGTATCATGTTGTTGGGGTCTATTCTCTCGAGGATGGCTACATCAGGACATACATCGATGGTGAGCTGGACAGAGAATTGCTTACGACTGAGCCGCTTGGTGCTTCACCCGGACCTCTTATGATTGGTTGTGAGCCTTTCGACACTGGCTCGTACCAATTCAACGGAGTTATGGATGAATTTCGTGTTTACAACAAGGCTCTGTCAGAGGCTGAGGCTCGCTACCTTGCGAATAATTAGTAACATCGTCGTTCTCGATTGAGGAAAACCTGAATCTGAAAGGAATAGTTAAAACAAAGGGCTATACTTTGACGGCAGAGAAGTTGGCTTAACAAAGTTTTGGCCCTGAACAGAGAAGGTCAAAGAGATAGTTGCTTTTTAGACTTTTCTCAGGGGCTTATGCTGATTGATTTCAGTATAAGCCCCTTTTCATTGTTATTGTTGAGATTCTTCCCCTTTGGAACTTCGGGAGCTTCTTTGAACTGTTAAAGTTCTGGTTTTCTGCCGACAAGTATCTTTCTATCGACCATATTTCACTTCCACGATTCTTAAGTTGTATTATAAGGTCATATACATGATTGAAAAAATTCTCTTTTTCCTCTGACTAAATACGCTCCACACTTCACGAGATACGTTTCACTTTTTTTATATGTAATTTTGCTTTTTGACTTTTGTTTTCTAATCCCTTGGGGAGATACGAAATACGAAATGATTGGCTGCTGAAACGTCCTAAGGAAAATCCTGAGCCGGTCTAACTTTCTCCCGGTTTATGGGGGCGTCCTCTGCCGTTGTTCTAAATCAAGCGGGGCCTATACCGAATCAAATCAGTATAAGCCCCGAGTTAATACAAATCTGCAATATCAGCCATGCAATCTTAGCTGCCGGTTCCGGTTTAACGTGCATACAGACGAATATCGTCGAAGTACATCATACCCGAACCACCGGCAGTCGGATTAGCCCTGTTACCAAAACCAATGGTAATCGAATTGACATTAGCTAAGTTCACACCCTGGTCGGCAAAGCGCGTCAGGTCGATATTCCATTCGGTCCAGGAGCCTATCTGTGCTGCGTTCGGATTATCATGATTGACCACAGCGCTATCGTTAAGAGCAACATACATATTCTCAGCAGCGTTACCCGAACCGCCTCGGAACCAAATTGTTAGTGTGTTGATACCTTTGAATGTCCAGTCACGATTGGAAGTCAACGTCAAGGTCGCTTCGGATTTTCCTACGGCGTTATCGTATGAGAATGGCATCGACTGATTACCGCCGTGAACGATAAGTTGTTCGGCGAAAGGAGCATTGGCATGACCGACGATAGAACCGTTTATGGTCGGATTGTCGAATCCATCCACCCACGCCAGATATATCCTGTTGGAACCCGGTTCGCCTTCATCAAGGTCGTTGTAGTTCTCCATATCGTCCAGGATAAGGAAGTTGGCTGTAGCAAAGCTCCAGAGGGGGCCTGTCCACGGGCTGTCGGCATTTGCATTATTGGCCTCATCAACACGCCAGTAGTATGTAGTATTCCACTCGAGCTGTCCGGGGTCATATCTCTCAGAACCAAGGTTGCCGCTGCCTTTCAGCTCCAGAGAACTTGCATCAGTGCCGAAGTAAACTTCATGTGAAGCACCAAAGCCCGGTGACCAGGTAAGAATTGGGCTCTGCGATACATCCAAAGCCCCGTTAGAAGGATTCGGATTGGAAACAGCGCCCTCTGTGATAAAGCTCCAGACATCGCCTTTATGTGTTTCGACAATATCGAACTCATCCACACGCCAATAGTAAGTCGTGGCCATTTGAAGTGTGCCGGGGTCATAATCTGTATTTCCCTGCGGAAGACCGCCTTCAGCATTATTAACATCGTCAAAATTATCACCGAAATATACAGTATGCAGCTTCCCTCCGTAACCGGCAGTCCAGCTAAGTCTGTCTTCTATATATACAGATTCGGCTCCATCAGCCGGATCGGGTAAATAGGCCGTCTTGGGTGGCACTATAAAACTCCAGACATCGCCTTTCCAGGGACTGTTCGCGTCGGCCTCATCGACCTCGTCAACCCGCCAGTAGTATGTTGTGCCGTTAACCAGACCATCGGGATAGGGCATGCCGGGAAAACCGACAACGAGAAACGTATCACCCAGGTTGCCTTGGAATGCAGCTTCGGCGCCGGCTTCCACGTCAGCCAGATTGTCGCTGAAATATACATCGTGAGACGTCGCGAAAGCACCCGGCGACCAGTTAAGGCTCGCCCATGTGTCGCCATGGATTGCACCATCCTCAGGACTCGGGTCCTTGGCTTTTTCAATATCTACATACCCTATCTGCACATTATCGATGCGAATACTTCCGACAGTACCAGCGGCCGAATCGCACGAGATAAGCACTGTCCCGATATCGGTCAATGCGGCATTCGATAAAGTAGTGACCACCACCTCGTTAAGGGTGAGCATAAAGTCTGTACCGAATTGCTCCAATACCAGGGTGTTGTACTCCCCTGCTACTATATCTGAGCCGGCGATGTCGGTCCAGTCAGGCCAGCTGCCATCTTCGCTATTGGCTTCGATGAGGGGGCCGCCCCATGTGTAGATCTCGAGGAACGCGCTGGTGTCCGCATCGTCAATTCGGATGTGGACATTGAAGTTGTCATCCCCCTTGAAGTCGAAGGAGATTCTCGTCTCATCCCCAACGTCTCGGGACAGACCCGACCGCGCCCAGTCGGTCGCCTGTTCTCCTGAGATGAGAACCTCGTTGTCAACAATTGTGACCTCAATCGTCCCATCAGCCTGGGTACCCCAAGCGTTCCCTAAATCGCCATCGGGCCTATTGAAGTCGTCCAGAAAACCCGCTCCCCAGGCGTTGGCAGCCAAGAGCATTAGAACAAACATAGTGAAACTTTGGATCTTACCCATCTTACGTCCTCCTGAAAAAAAATAAACGTGATTACGAATTATATTTTAGCCACACACCAAAACATATATTGTTTATTAGGTTTGCCTGTTTCCAATTCAGCATTGAAAAAGAAAATCTAAAATGAGGCCTCCTTCCTTTTTAACGCAAATTCCACTCTAAACTAAGTAAGCGTACAAAACTACACCAGGTATATTTATACCAAATTGCCTGTCTTCCCGTCAAGGATAATCTTTTGATTATGTATTAGCATACCTCGTTGATATAACTGTAGAAAAGTGCAACGAAAAGGCAGCTAAGTCTATTTGTAGAATCTCACATACCACCCCCTCTATCTTCCAATTTAAAGCACCCAGCAGATCGTTGTAGCAATTATTTCTTCTGATACGCTTAATTCTTTTGAATAAATACACACACAGAGCGTATAGTAATATAGTGAGTGCTTAATGAATCATAGGAGATGAAAATGCAGGAATTTAATTACACTTGTCTCAAATGTAGGAACACTGAGTGCGATGTAGGTGAATTTCGTGCTGCAGGTGGTTTTCTGAGCAAAATATTCGACATACAATCAAAACGCTTTACAACTGTTACATGTAAAAACTGTCATTACACTGAAATATATAAGGCCCCATCCAGCATGCTCGGAAACATTTTCGATTTATTTACTAATTAAAGGTTGTTGGTAACACCAATTCAATGATGGGTTACACCGACTGGCCCATAGTTTAACGGCATGTTGCAGTAATATTAAGAAAAGAACGCTGAAAGTTTGGTAGAGACAGAAATGCGTGTATTGCTAAGGATTTTATCATTTGCTTTTTTCATTTGGTTCATCTGCTACTTCTTTTACTCTCTTGGCAGAAAGAGGACACTTGGCGACCAAAAACGAAAAGGTCAATCGCCACCTACGAAAAGAAAACGGGTCGATTCCACAGTGGTTGAAAATGATTGTAAGTGAACTTCCCGAGATTTTTTATGTGGTACACAGAATGCACAGAATCTCACAGTGCGTTCCCCTCAGGCCATTTAAACGACGAACTCGTCTTGAGCAGTTTAACCCCCCGGCACAATTGCCTGCCTTAAATCAACGTAAAGATTTCGATAAATCAATCAAATCCACAAGCCTTTTTGCGTTTAAATAGGCAAAATAGCCCCCTTTGCATTAATTAATCATCAACCGAAGAAGCCCTCTTTACTTCTTATACTCCTCCGCATGTTCTTTGTAAAGCCACAAATAATGTCCTTCCGGCGTCAATGCCTTCTTCAATCCTACCCATTCCTGCTTCGTGTACACCGAAGATGATTATTATAATCTGATGTTCTACCACATTTCACCGCACGTCATATCTCATGAATCCCGTAAACGCCGCCGCAAAAAACACGACGTTAAACAAAACGAGTATCCCCCAGTAAGGCAGCACTTCGTTTAATTTATCTTTCAATACCTCCTCTTTGAAAACAAAACGCGGCCGGTCTCTTAAATCTAAAAAAGACTTTCCACTAAATGCCGGATTCTTTTCTCTCTCATCATCCATTTTCTTTTCCGCATACTTCCGAAATTGACTTCTATATTCGCCATGAGTATATGCAAAGTACTCTAAGCTTCGCAAACCCGTTCCGGTCAGATCCCTGGCAACGTAAGCTAAATTTGTAAAAGGTGAAATGCAGGCAAGGTTTTTAGCAAACTTTGTTTGAGCAGCGGCTTTTTTTCTCACATCTTTCCAAAGTTTTCCCTCAATTTCGGCTATGGAACGCCAGATAGGTTGGGTTGCCTCCCTAAGCTTTTCACGAAAAGCATTCATCATGGCCTTAAATTCGGGATCGGCGTCCGCCCGCTGCCGGGCTGCTTTTAGATTAGCAGGACTACATTCGCCCAGGAGCCCACCGAATTCCATCGATTCTAATTCATAAAAAAGCTTGCCATAATTGCTTTTAAATCTTTTGACAATCTCTTCACGAAGTTGCCTCATTACTTTTAAAGCATTATACTTAAATTCCTTCTCCTGCATGCCAATTACTTTAGGCGATGGAATACGGTAAAGCTGGGCGGAGATATAGGGACATATGTTTGGAATGACCAGAATCAACAGCACCCAGAGGAAAAGACAATTCAGAATTGAAGTAGCCGAGTATCGGGAAAACGTAGATATCATAAGCCCCAAAAGATAAAACAATGTGATGAAAGTAATGGAAGCTGCGGTTAATAGGCCAAATTCCGCCCATGCCGAGCCATCCCACTGGATAGACGGATTTATGGAAATATAAAGTACGCCGACCAGAAGCGACAGGATAAACGGAATGACCAGGCTGGCCGTACCTCCTATGAATTTACCTAAAAGAATCGTTGTTCTGGATATGGAATTGGCTATCACCAATCTTAGGGTACCGCTCTGACGCTCTGAAGTTATGGCATCGTAAGAGAACAGAAGCGCTAGTAAACTCATAATAATCGTCACAATAAATAAGAAATCCAAAGTAGGAAAGAGTATTGGAAGCGGATTATTATCAAAAGACTCCACATTCTTGTCGCCTGATATGCCAATTATGAGCGGTCGAAACCTCTCCGGTGGCTTTTGCCTGGGAACCAGCCAAAAAAGTCGGTTGTGTGTAGCATAATTGTCCAGGAATTCATCCTGTAAATTGACTCGAAGGTTGTAATCGGCCAGCTCCTGCCGGTAATCGTGGGCCAGAATCGTAATGCAGGCGATGGTGACAACGATGCACAAAACAAGGCCAATCATAAACCGTAAATTAAGGATATTGTTAAAAAACTCTCCTGTAATAATTGTTTTTAGCATCGATATTCTCCTTCGATTAAATTAGCGCACATCATATCTTAGGAAAGCCACATACGCCCCTGCGAAAAACAGTATGTTAAACAAAATGAGAATTAAACAATTGCCCAGGCCCCCCTGGTATAAAACCTCTTTAATTGAACGGCGCTGATGACTAAAACGCTGATAACTAAAACCCGGCTGACTCCATTTTTCTAAATCCCAATCGCCCAGGATATCAAAATATAGCACAACCGCCTTTTTCAACCTTCGTTCTTCTGCCATACCAGTTCCCGCAATGTCGCTTGTCAGGAAGGTGAATGCAGCAGCCGGGGAAAATCGGGTGATATTTTGAGATACTGTCACCAATCTATTTAAACGGTTTCGGTAATCTTCAGTATGTTTAGCGTTTTCTGCCCTAATGCGGTTATAGATTTCCCTGTGCTGAGAATCATCCGCCCTATTTATCTCAAACTTCAGCCTGGACAGGTTGAGTTCACGTTTTAATTCAAGCTGCTGGACCGTTGGGATCCGGACAAGCTGACGGGCCAGAATATTACCAAGATTCGGAATGAGAAATACAAAAATAGTCCAGACAAATAAAGAAATAACCAGCGATGAGGAAGATTGGTGTGTGAGGCAGGAAATCAATAAGCCCAGGGAGAAGAAAATGGCTAAATAGATCACACTGCTTAAGAGGAACAATCCCAGCTTTTCCAAATTTTCTATGTTCATATCTACCATAGATGATATGGTCAAGAGAATTGTGCCTAAAAGCACAGCTATAAAAAAAGGCAAAATAAAGCTGTTAAATCCACCGATCCATTTGCCGATAATCAGAATTGGCCTTTTCACATTGTTGCTTAAAGATTGTCGGAGTGTTCCCGTTTCTTTTTCGCCTGAAATCATATCAAAAGCAAAGAGCATTGCACAAAGGGACAGTATGACCTTGATGATATACAGCAGGTCCGGCGTTGTGAAAAGCTTGAAAAGATTGTTCAGCGACTGCGGTTTGCTGCTGACTTTGATTTCTCCATCGTCACCTTCATGGGATCGACATATATTCTCTTCAAGGCCCCTGGCAAAAATGGCCAACGGTGTGGGGCTAATAGTTGCGATAGGACGAGGATAATCAGATATTGACTGTATGCTCTGATAATTCTCCAGGGCCAGACAGTAATCGCGATACATTACGAATATGCTGACGAAAATCAATATTGCCGAAAGAATAATTATTATCGAAAACTTGTAGCTGAGAAGGTTACTAAGCATCTCTTTTCTGATTATTGACTTAAGCATGGTTTCTTTCCTTTCTTACCGCACGTCGTAGCGCAAAAACGACACAAAACATTCTCCAACTCTTCATCTAAGAGCAATAGGTGTGCCAAAGAGTAATAAACTCAATGAAATACCATAACTTCTTATAATAAAAGGTGTTAGGAGCTGGAAGAATTTCTTGTGTTTACTGTTACTTCTGAATTTACTGTGTCATGTGTGACCCAATGTGTATCATGAATGACACACTTTAGCAAAAATCCCTTAATACACGAAGTCGTAACTCTTTTATGATTTTCCCACAATGATAAGTGTGAGGCTTCAATTACTTTCACCATCTCGTCTTTTGCTCGCTCAAACTGAACATCCCTGCCTGCGGCAAAACGCATGTCAAAAGGCACCACGATATCAGGCTCAACACCAACACCCTCTAAATACTTTCCACCAACAACTATCATACAAACACCGTAGCAAAGAATTGAGTCCTTAAAAATGCTATTTAATTCTTCACCCTGAGCTTCAGACGAAGGGCTAAACCCAAATAATCAATAGTCAATATTACTGCATTTCTGCCTTCCGTTCGCACTAATTTTAATCACTCCTGAGTTTACCCTCGATTTAGCTCACTTGCTTTGGAGTTTATCCTCGGTGTTAGCTTACTTGCTCTTCTACCGGGGGTCGGGGGCTTCGCGTCTGCGTGATTGTATGATGCTCATGCTGGCCTTCAGTAGAAATGCGATATAATCTCAATCCAAATAATCAATAATCCATAATCAACCTGTGCCATAGGTATAATCATTCTAAAGGGTGGCACGCTCAAACTCGTTTGGGCGTGGCTAAAATTGAAGGGTGGTGTCTTGCTCCACCAACTAATAATTCTAAATTCGCAATTCTACATTCTAACTTCTCTATTTTCTACCTTCGGTTCGCACCAGTTTTAATCACTCAAGAATTTACCCGGAGCTTGCCCCTTAGGGGCTTGTCCCCGGGTGCTGCTCACCTGACTCGCGACAGGGGGGTGTGTGCTTACTTGCTTTGGAGTTTACCCTGAGTTTATCCCCGAGAACTGCTCCCTTGACGCGCAACAGGGGAAGAACCACTACCTTAGCCAACAACAGGGGGCCGGGGATTAGTGCTCTCTTGATTTCCTGTTGGGGGATAAACTCAAAACTAAACACTCAAAACTCAAAACTAAGTTTCGTGCTCACTTGCTTTTCTGTCGGGGGATTCGTGCCTGCGTGATACTGTACGATGCTCATGCTGGCCTCTGGTAGAAATGCTACATAACTCGCCATCTCTTAACGAAGCAAAGCGTAAGTCCTGAGCGTAGCCTGCCCTGAGCAAGTCTGCCCTGAGCCTGTCGAAGGGCATGTCCTGAGTTCTATCGAAGGAGTCGAAGGATTCATATTTCGAATTTCCGACCGCAGGCCGACACGGGGCTTTTTTTATTTAAAGCCTGACAGCTTTCTTTCTCGCTTAACGATATCCTCAAGTCTGTGTCCCAGGTGGAAATACTTCATTGCCTTGAATTTCTCCTTAGGCCGCTCGCCTTCTATATAGAATGGGCCTTTTATGACCGCTGCAAATCCATATTTACCCCGGTACCGGCACGAAACGCCGGGATAGGGGGGCCTGCGGAGAAAGGCAGCCTCCGGGAGAAGCACCTGTGCGGCACGGGAAATCTCATATACAGTCTTGTCTTTGAGCCTCTTGTCTTCGCCTCCATACTTGACCTTAAGGGACATCTCGTCGAATAACGGCTCCAGTTGCATAAAACGCAGCTTCAGCTTGTTTCTTAAGCGTGTTTGTTCATTAGCCGTCAAGGGGAACTTGAACGCCGGCCAAAGAGGATTATTAATATTCCGGCGGAATATTCTCTTGTACATACTGAACACGCGCTCTACATCGTTGGGCTCAACCAGCGTGCCAAGTCCCCGCTCGTCCAGTATCCTGTTGGTCAGAGATTGGAATTCTGCACAGAGCTTGCTAATCTGAGAAAATAATACATCATGGTTCTCAGGTGTCGATGTATCGCAAAAAGACAGGGCCAAAAAGGTGGCAAGGACCGTATCTATCGGCTCTTTATACTTAAAGACCACAAGATAGAGACCTGAGAATTGCGTAATAGATTCGATGAGTTTGGCCCGGTCGCCTCGGAAAGGCCCCTCCCCGGCAATCATTCGAATCGAACGAATAACATCCTCTATAATCTTATGTTTTAGCTCAATATTGGCGTCCGCGCAGGGTTTTGCGAGCCCTTTTTCCAGAATTTCGCGGACATCGTCCAGGGTCAGCGTGCCCTCGGGAGGATTGGAATCGAGCAGTGCCATGTACTGCTTCACGCTCGCGCTCGATTCGATAGGATCGGTGGGCGGTTTCTCTCTAGCAAGACGAGCTGCCTCGAGTCTGGCATCCAACTTTTCGGCGATATTCTCCTCCACCTGAGCCTGGCTGCGGATCTCTTCAGCCAGCAGTGTTCCATACCAAAACCACTTGTTATTATCGATTGTTGTCATGAGCTTATCAACGCTTGACACATCAGAACCGATCCTTTTAACCATCTGGCCGACGAGCGGTCGAACTATCTCATCGGCTTGCTGCGGATATTTTTTGCGGATTTGTTCGGCTATTCGAGCCAGTTCCAGAAGACCCTGATGATTGCCGACTGAATCTTCTTTGCAGAGCCTTTCGATAACTGCCTGCGCCGAGTTGGAAACAAGATTTATATCACCGGTCAATAGAGCCGTCTTGAACCACAGTTGATTCAAGAACATACATACATTGGCCGGAAACTCGTTATTTTTCAGATAGAATTCTATCTTATCGTAAAGATCGAGACCGGAAGCACTACTATCTGGTAAGTCCTTCAGCTTTGAATACTCCCGCTCAAAGGACCAATAGGCCCTGTATGGTTCCGGTATGAGTGTCCACTGCCCCAAAGTCTCAGGCTCGAACACGCTGACGGTATCATTTGTTTGCATACCTGAAACAGGCTTGACGGTCACCCTGGCGACATGCGGGCCGTCCAGGACCCTTTGAGCACGCCAGACTAAGGCGCCGTCGCTTTGCATTTGCTTCGAATACTTCCTTCCGTAGGGAAGGTCATTCAATATCTGCTCATCCGAGGCATTGCTGCCGGATGTTCGGTCATTATTTGTCTGCTCCGAAGGCACTTCGTACGAGTAATCCGCCTTATCCCGACTTTGCCGGAAAAACCTGCTGACCTCCAGGGGGGCATTCTCATTGCGAGGCTCAGACCTTATCCGGCTCGCAATGGCCAGCGCCGAGCGGGCGACCGACTCGACCGAAACGTCCTTGGGCAGCAGCGGATTGCCATCTTTGCCGGATAAGTCAAATGTACCGGGCTGTGATACCCCGTATATCCAATAGTGCGCTACATCGTCATTGAAGATGAAATCACTGTAGCCCAGAAAGAACGTGTTGTCGTGATAGACAGCAGGCTCAATCCAGTAGATGGCGACGCGATAGTGAAAGCCGTCGGAAACCATAAGTCCTTTAAAAATGCCCCGGCCCATGGGCATATAAAACTCCGATGTGAACTCTAACAGGCGCAAGCCGATTCCGTTCACATTATCGGCGCGCATGGGACCGGGACATGAAACCAAAATAAGCAGGACAGTAACTTTACCCAGGGTTGTAAGGACAAGCCATAGCTTTATTAAGATGCTCCTGGCTTTATACTTTATCAACATTCGATATTCGCTATCTTCTAACATAAGCCACTGTCCTTTCAAAAAAATCCATTACAAACAGCAGGTAAAACAATTGTCCGTCCCGTCACGGCAGCCTGTCATAACAAGCCTGTTGCCGCCAAACATAAGAACCGGAAAAGACATCCTTTTTTAGTTTTCAGACAAACTGACACTACCATAGGCCTCTGCTTCGGCATCTGCCCAGCAGTCGCTACCTTCTTCTATCTCAGCTACTGCAAGGGCATCCACATCAATACAGATGCCTTGGTAAGCACTTAAGCAAGCCCCGCCAGAGTTAGAATCGCTGTCCTCATCTTGGGGATCATCTATGTATTGACCATCATACTCTCCGGTACCGGAGACGGAAGATGACACATATGCGCTATCGCTTGCTGCACCGCTTATCTCGGCCTGTCCAACGGCGGTTGCAGACGCCCACTTATCCAATTTTAGAAGTGCTTCGGCATCTGCATTTGCGCAGATACTATAGCTCCAATTGCAGGGACCACCTACGGTGGTATATTCCCAGTACCATCCTGATTCGCTGTCCTCTTTATAATTGGTGCTGCCCGAAGCCGAGGCATCTGCGCTGGCAGAGTCCCCGCAACCGTCTTCGTCATTTAGCACCTCACTGAATGCCGCTGTCGAGAATAGGAGCATCATTATCAGACTTGCATAAAAAATTCTTGATTTCATGGTAACAATTCCTTTCTTTTCTTAGTCATTTAAAAAATTAATCCCTTTACTTTTTCTTTGATACGTTCTTTAGCTCATCATCACCACCTCCTTTCTCACTTTTTTCCTGCCGTTCTAAAGGTATTTGCTCTTGCGTAATAATGGATGGAGCCCCCTCAAGGCACACCGGCGTCTCTAACAGGGCCGCCAACAGAAAACTGATATGTTCGACCTGAAGCAGTTGTCTCGAACGCTCCTTTTCCAGGCGCTGCTGGTCGCTCCGGGCCTCGCGCTTCACCTGAACGCGGCGTTTCATCACCCTGATCCGGTTCTCCATTGCCTCTAAGTAATAGTCGGGTCGTTTAGGGACGACCTTCCAGACCAGCCCTAATAACTGTGACAGGCTTTCTTTCGCCAGTTCGTAATCACGCTCCGGGTTAGGTGACGGCGCGTCACCGTTCTCGGATGACGTTGTTGAGCCGCTGCCGAGTTGGCGCCACAAATCGACACGCGCATAACGAAGTTCGTCCCAGCGCTGCTTGATTTGCCCCACTTGTTCTTCACGTATCGGCCGCAGGTAAACGGGCATAAGGGGCGCATCTATCTTGCCATAGCAGATACTTAGATCATCCGCTTTGGCCGCCTCCATTGCGTTTGCATCGAGAAATGGAAAATGCTTCAACAGCGAGCCTGCCGCGTAGTCCCAGATGTCCGTGAATTGATTGCGGAGCTTCTGTCTTTCGTCCTCAGAAGGAAACTCCGTTCCCATAAGGTGCTCGACATACCACCGCATACGGCAGCGATATACCTCGAACAAGGGCCTGTCCTTGTTCTTCGTAAGGCCCTCCCAGCAGGGTGCGAATCCCTTGCGCAGAATCTCTAATCGCAAAGCATAATGCCCAGCATCCCGATGCTCTTCAACCGCTTTTTGAATTGTCTCTAAATACTCCTGCTGCCATTCATCCGGCCACGGAGCTGGCGAGCGGGCCATGCAGTCCTCGATGGCCTTAAGTGTTTGCCCGGTCAGGGCGGATTCGGTGGAATCCATCTCCCCGGCCACGATTGCCGTCAGCAGTGCCGCAAATAGTATGATTCTCAAAGCATGATATTCATCTGGCATTTCAGGACTCCTTTCAATTTATGGCCTGGCCATACCGCCGGCGCCGTCCGTCGACATCCGTTTATTACAATAATCGCTCAAACTTAACCGGCATATCTCATCCCTTTTCGCGCGCAGTCCTTCTGCGCCAACGTTTCAACTGCTTTTCCGCGTTAATATCTCTATCGGGCCAACTTATATTGGCCGCGTCATATTCTTCTCAAGAAACTATATAAGCGTTAAGTCCATCCCGTTATAAAGTTTATTTCTCACAGGGTACCTTGAGCTTTATCAAATCAGGAATCTTTATTTCCAACAGCGTAAGTCCTTTTTCCTTTTTACATTACGTTTTGTCTTTTCGATTATTGATCTAATAATCCTTGAATCCTCTCATCCATTCGGGCCAGTCTTCGGGCATGGCGCCGCCGGCCCTGGTCCATGGGCCTGCCGTGTCGAACTGAAGGTTCCACTTGAGCGTCCAAAGCTCTTTGAGTCCAACCCGACGGACCGACCAGTCCAGAAAGAGGCAGTTTATGTGCTCGTTATGCCGGTTTATTAAAAAGCCCCATCCTGATTGCTCGTCCTCTGGCGGAAAGCAGAACTCCCAAAAGGGATTCCCAGGAACTGCACAATCGAGGAATGCGGGGATTTTGGCCCTGCCCCTAAGAGGGTAAATATCAAGGCCGGGCCGCCGGTTGCGGTAGTGCAGGGAAGTAGAAAGATCAAAACGGACAGCCAATAACGAGAGGTTGAATCCATAGCTGCCGCGAAACCGCGGAAGCGGGGTCGTAATCTCCCAGGCTTTGAACGTTGAACCGGGTTTACCCGTTATCCAGTACTCCGAAGAAGAAGGCCCGCTGGCCTTAAAAGTTCCCGACGCGTCATCATCATGAAGAGGCCTGGCGGCCATGGGGCAGCAGGCTATCCCTTCGGCATTTATGTCTTGAAATACGCTTGGTTTGTTCGGATCGTCGTTGCTGAGGGCCGAGCCGCGCATAAACCAAAAGGTATCTCCGTATCCTTTTGGGAGACGTCCCTGGCTATCCTGGGTATATAAAGCCAGTATCGAGCCCCACTGCTTCAGGTTAATCTGACATACAACCGCCCGAGCCTGCTTTCGGACCTTTTGCAGTGCGGGCAGCAATATCGCTATCAGCAGCGCTATTATCGAAATCACAACCAGAAGCTCTATGAGGGTAAATCCCGCCCCATTGGAAAAATTTCTTATCCTGGGGCAGGTTAGTCTTGAGGACTCCTTTCGCAGAAACCTTCCCGTTTTACAATTGGTAATTCTTTTTATTAGCGGGGCAGCGTCTGTGAGGTTAGAAAAACTTCCTCCATCGGACCCTGGGGGCAGTCCGATGTTTTGCCGATGGGAAATCCGCATTCCCAAACGCGTAATACCTCTCATTCCGCGCATCATAACGCCCTACCTCATCAGGTAAAGAGCCATTTACCAGATAACTTTTCAAAAAAAGATGCGCCTGTTCTTATAATATATAGCGATACACACACCATAAATGTTGATTGTTTTTTTTATTTTTTTGAAAAAATTCTCAAAAAATAACTCCGGCTGCAAATCCACAGTTGCTTTTTCACCGCCAAAGGCCGGCCATGTTAGAAAATCGGTGTAAATCAGGGGTTTGCATACTCGCTAAGCAAGCCAGCGTCCATTATAACCTGCACAGGCAGGAAAAGGCAAGAAAATTTCAATTGATTATTGAGATTTAGATTCTTATTCCTTCAATTGATAGCGAAAATCGCCCAATTTTCGACAAAAAACGCTGGTAATTTTTGACAAATTTCAATTTTTCTAAAAAAATTTTTATTCGTTTCCTTATAAGCACTTAGCCTGATTCACCCCTCACAAAATCCCCGAATTTTCGTATCAAACACGCAGGTACGTCTAATTATAGAGGGACTACTTTTTTCGTCCCCGGGGTCGGCAGGCCCAAGCTTGTCCCCGAAGGTCGTAATCGGGGATCCAGTAAGTATTTAGTCTTGCGTCTATTATGAATCGTCAATCGTCCATCTTAAGCTTGTGCCCGCCAAGGCGGGTATCGTCTGTCATTCTGTCTTCAGTATCCTGTCTTCTGTTTTAACGAACAAACCCAATTCACCAATTGTCCAAATGAACGCAAGCTTATTTACAACAATGATTTATACAATTTATGCCAGTCTGACAAAAGTCAAAAACAAACCCAATCAAACCCAAATCAAACCCAATGCAAACCCAATCCCTGAAAGGCCAGAAATGAACCTAAGTACCTATTTTACAAGTAAATATAACAATAAAA
>CAZZAX010000004.1:0-103922 GCA_964653075.1 uncultured Pirellulales bacterium | reverse complement strand
CCTCAAAGTCGTCCACGACAAGGAAGTTGGCCGTAGTGAAGCTCCAGAGAGGGCCTGTCCACGGACTGTCGGTGTTGGCGTTATTGACCTCATCAATCCGCCAGTAGTAAGTAGTATTCCACTCAAGCTGTCCGGCGTCATAGCTCTCGGAACCGAGGTTTCTTGTACCTTTATACTCAGGCGAACTCGTATCGGCGTTTTTCACCGCTTGAGCGTCAGAGCCGAAATAGACCTCATGCGAATCGGCAAAAACTCCCGGCACCCACGTAAGAACCGGCGTCTGTGTCACATCCACGGCGCCGTTAGCCGGCTCCGGGCTGCCCACAGCACCCACAGTTGTAAAGCTCCAGACGTCGCCCTTATGCGTTTCGACAACATCGAACTCATCAACCCGCCAGTAGTAAGTCTTGGCCATTTTAAGCGTACCGGGAATATATGTCGCAGTTCCCTGAGTAAGACCACCGGTTGCATTGTTAACATCGTCAAAGTTCTCACCGAAATAAACGGTGTGCAGTTTCGCACCGAAACCCGGTGTCCAGCTAAGCTCTGCATTCGGATCTACAGCCTCAGAACCATCGGCCGGGTCGGGTGCATAAGCAGTCTTAGGTGGAACAGTAAAGCTCCAGACATCGCCTTCCCAGGGACTGTTCGGGTCTGCGTTATTGACCTCATCGATTCGCCAGTAATATGTCGTACCCGGAACAAGACCGTCCGGAAAAGCAAATCCCGGAAAGCCGGCCACAGCAGACGTCGAGGTCTGGTTACCCAGGAACGAACCTTCAGCGCCGGCATTGACATCGTAGAAATTATCACTCAAATACACATCATGCGAGACTGCATAAGCTCCCGACACCCAGCTAAGACTCACCCATGTATCCGGATACATGGAACCATCGACGGGACTCGGTTCACTGGCATTTGTAATAGCGGCCAGCTTTTTTATCTCGACTTCCGTCAGCACATGACTCCAATAGCCCACCTCATCAATCACACCGTCAATCCACAAATCGTAGCCCGGATCCAACCACACACCTATAGCGAACCTTTCCGGGTAATTGCCGCTTGTAGCACTGATCCACCGTATGGGGCCGCCTACATTCTCGGGCCCCGTCACCAGTGCACCGTTGATATAAATTTTAACGCTCGTTCCATCATACGTAGCAGCAAGGTGATACCAGGTATTCGTCTGGTAGATATTCGGAGTTTCGACATAATTCATTCCGTTTTCAGTTCGTATAGCCAGCCCAAAGTCCTGTTCGTTCTCACCTTCCCAGCCCCAATTGTACAAGAAGAATCCGCACTCATCATCGCCGGTATCAATACCGTTGCCGATAAAGCTGCTGAAATACGCAAAGTTATCGAGCTTTGTCCAGCAGGAAACAGTAAATATCTCAGGCATAAGCACATCAGGATAAGTGCCCGGCCCGATCCCAATCCTTTCAGCGCAAAGCACGTAGTCGTCAACTCCGTCAAAATACAGAGCCGGGCCCGATTTTCCCCCTGTCCACATCGCTCCTATAAGTATCCCATCATTTCCATACCCCGACGAATCTGCAGTACTCGATCCGTCATTTTCATCCAGCTTCCAGTAACCAATCAGCGAGGCTGTTGCATCACCTGCCATAATGATAAACAAAACAATAGAAACCAAAAGAATCAATTTCTTAGACATAACTGTCCTCCTTCACAAATTCAATATGAGATGTTTTGAAATGTAGAATTTTAACCATCGGAATCTCTTATTGCAACAGATATCGATACAGAAACTCTTTTTTCGTTGGGTTCCATGTCCAATGTTCCAACTATATTATATATCCCAGGGCCTACAGAAAAGCCATCATCAGGTCCCGACGTTCCGTTATCATTTATCATATTCCAATTGATTCGAAACTCCTGCAGCCCAAATGGCCCCAAAGTAAATTTCATCGAAGGCCCGAGAGGTGTTATCCATGGCCACTTCCACACGTAATTACCATCCTCGTCCTTGATATTAAAGCGACAAAAGAACATCCCAAGAACAGTATATCCTACATCCACCGGTTCACCGCCCAGATTCGTCACTTTGTACAGTATACGCACATTTTCTCCCAGGTTATAAATATGCTTATTCGTTTGGATGTAATATTCTACATTATCTTCAACTACGGAATCAGAGTTGGCAGGAGTGTTATTGTCCAGCCAGTTTTCAATAAAAATTTCAAGGTCGGCCGTATCGACCGTACCGGACTTATCAAGGTCTGTTCCCTGACAATAACCATTGTCTGAATCGCAGATATCATCCCGCCAATGCCCGATGAAAAACAAAAAGTCTTCTATGTTGATGCCATCTGGACAGACAAAATCGCCCGCCGGAATTTGCCAAGTTAATCTCGGATAATTCGTTCCCTCACAGATGCTCCAGATATCCTCTATGCCGTTTACACTCTCGCCTGCAAAATCCCAGCCGGCATCGGTAAAGGTGCTCATTGTTTTCATCTCGGCAGTGGTTTTGCCTTCACCACCAGCACTCGTTGTCTGATCACTGGTTTGAATATCCCAGAAAGAAGCCGTAACCGTGCCATACGAGCCGTTTCCCGCCATTCCGCCGACATTAATTTTACCCTTAACTTTACCGGCTGAATAGCAGTTGGTGATTGCACCCTCATTATATCCCACCAGCCCGCCGACAAAGTCATTGCCCGATACGCTGTTAGTAGCGTAGCATCTGATGATTAGACCACCATTACTTCCCACCAATCCACCGACACGGTCCCCACCCGAAACACTGCCGCCTTGCACATAACATCCTATGATAGTTTCGGACTCTAATGAGGACTTTCTAATATCACTTTCTAAATATCCAATCAATATACCAACATGCCGTCCTTTTCCTGCGGCTACATTTGGATTAATCAATCCCAAATTTTTGATAATAGTATCTTTTCCCCATATTAAACTGATGTACCTGAAAAGTCCTATGTAGTCCGTATCTGTAGAAGTGTATGTAAAATTCAAGATTTTTTTTCCGTTGCCGTCGAAAACACCGGTAAATGGATAAGCCCAACCTTTTCCAACTATATTGAAATCTGTTCCTGTAAACCCGTCGAGGTCAATATCGTCCATGAGCTTAAAGTGCTTGTCCCCGTCGTTTGGTTCGGCGCCGATTGCGTTCATTCGCTCGGGTGTATAAATCAGATATGGGTCATTTGAATCACCTGTGCCCCCGCCGTATTTTTTCAATGCAGTTGATTTTAATTCGTAAATGAAAAAATCTGCACTATTATGTGTTGGGATTGTTTGGCCAGTAAGGTGTGCAGTATCACCTGTTAAGAGTAGCATCAACCGGATTGCACTTTCCAGACCATCCGAGGTTTGGCCCACAAATTCGATTTTGTTATCATTAACTACAGTACCAATAAGTTCTGTCATATTTAAGATTTCACCCAGACTCTTTTCATACAGTAAACCGTTCTCATCAAGAAGATTTGCATCGACTCGAGAGAATAAGGCAGTAATTGAATCAAAATCTACAGATAATTGGAGTGTTCCTTCTATGTGGTAAGTTTCATGGACTCCTTCAAAACCCCCGGCTTTAACTATAGTACTTTCGTCATACTTAAATACAAAGGTGCTTGTCTGAGCCGAAGATATTTTTTCCCTGACGTCAGATTGTGCTTTGGCCGCCATGTCAAATAAACAGAGAACAAGCAATAAAATTAATGACTTCGACGATGTTGAGCTTGTTTTGTAGAAAAGTGTCAGGCTAAAAGTTCTGACTGCGTTATTCATTTAGCCCATCCTCACGTCAAAGGAAAGTATTTGTTTGTTTTTTATTGGTTATGAAAGTGTAGCATTTTTTCCATTCAGAATCAAGCCAAAAGCCTTTTCTTTCAACCATTATATTTTTAGACACTATTGTTAATTGATCGAATAGTCCTAATAACTAATTGTCCCATAACTAATACATCTTTTTGTTATCTTAAGTAGCAATTCTTTTTCCCCATGCACCTATATTACCCCATTCAACATGCTATTACCTCATATATTTTGCTTTTTTGTCCATTTTCTACTTTTTTTGAGAAATATTGTTGTATTATCTCTAATAAGTCCAATAAAAGTCTTTTTTATGAGAATCTAATTATCTCTATTTCCAAATTGCTTAAATGGGAATTTTTCAAAAGTCCGAATAACTAAATGTCTATAATATAATTTATTTGCCAAAAAGGTTTTATTGTCGTATAATAATATAGACTTGAAACGAAAGTAGTTATAGGAAGAACTCTGATGGGAAAGATGAAAGAAGCACAAAAGCTCCCTCCCGTAGAGCAATTAAGGGGAAGAACACTCGGCAGGATTCTGATTAAGATGGGCGTTCTGAGCAGGAATCAGGTTCATGAATGCCTGAAAATCCAGAGCCAGCGGCAAGGGGTACAAATAGGCCAGATTTTCCTTGAACTCGGACTGGTCGATGATTTCCAACTGCAAATGGCACTTGCCGCTCAGCGCGGAATGGAATACATGAGCCTGGATGGAATTGACATTCCTCCTGATGTTGTCGAGAAGGTTCCTGCCCAAATGGCCAAGACATACCACATCGTCCCAATAGAATACAATCAAAAACAAAATGAACTGATAGTTGCCCTTGACAGCCCCGACAACTTCAGAGCTACCGACGACCTCAGCACACTGATGGGTTTTAAGGTTACCGCCAAGATAACCGACCGTGATGCGCTTGAAAGTACCTTGACTAAATATTACGAGACACAAGACGAAAACATCAACGAGCTGATAGATGAAATACAAGGAGACAGCTTTCTTGCGGAATTCGAGGGCAGAAATCAAAGCATCGACCTGGATGAATTGAAGGAACTATCGGAGTCAAACCCAGTCAAAAAACTCCTTAACCTTGTATTACTGCAGGCGATTCGAGACAAGGCCTCGGACGTTCATTTTGAGCCGTTTGAAAATGAGTACAAGATGCGTTATCGCATCGATGGTATTCTCTACGAAATGATTCCTCCACCAAAATATATTGCCGCGGCTCTCAGCTCGCGTATAAAGGTTATGGCAAATCTGGACATCGCTGAAAGACGTCTTCCACAGGACGGCCGAATATCACTGACTGTCCAAGGCAATCCGATTGATTTGCGTGTTAGTGTTTTACCTACAATGTTCGGAGAAAGCGTTGTATTGCGTGTTCTGGATAGAAGTCAGGCCATGTTTGATTTGGGTGCACTCGGATTGAGCCCGGATGACCAGAATATAATCCGTCAACTGATACATAAGCCAAACGGTATTATAATCGTTACCGGCCCCACCGGATGCGGCAAAACTACCACTCTTTACTCGGGCCTGAATGAGCTTAATGACATCGGGACGAAGATAATCACCACAGAAGACCCTATAGAATATGACATTGACGGTATTATTCAGGTTCAAATGAAACCGTCTATTGGCCTGATATTCGCAAGGTGCCTTCGTTCAATTTTACGTCAGGACCCAGATATTATATTAGTCGGCGAGATTCGTGACCTTGAGACAGCGGAGATTGCCGCCCAGTCCTCTCTTACAGGCCATATTGTGTTTACCACTCTTCACACAACCGATGCACCAAGTTCGATAGCACGACTTTTAGATTTGGGTATTGAGCCGTTTCTTCTTACCGCTACTATTGAAGGCATTATCTCCCAGCGGTTGGTGAGGAAAATATGCGAAAACTGCAAAACGGCGTTCGAGCCAAGTGAAGCGCAATTAATGGAGTTACAACTTACACCGGAAGATGTTAAGGATAAACAGTTTTATTACGGCCGCGGCTGCAGTAAGTGTAATAATACCGGTTATAGAGGTCGAACGGGTGTTTTTGAGATTATGGTATTCAATGACGAGATACGAGACCTGGTTATGAATCAGGCTTCTACTGCTGTTTTGCGTGCGGCCGCCCAGAAAAGCGGCATGAAATTGCTGCGTGATAACGGTATGAAATTAATATATGACGGCATTTCTACCATAGACGAGGTTGTAAAAGAAACGATAATGGAAGAAGTATAGGAAATGACCGAATTTATATGAATCGGGACTTGACAGTTAATAGTCAATACAAAGGAGGTATTTAAGATGCCGGTTTTCCAATATTCAGCACTGGACACACAGGGCGTAGAGATAAAAGACGAGGTAGAAGCCCTCAGCCAGAAGGAAGCAATAAGCAAGATACGCAATATGGGTTATTTCCCCACGAAGGTTCGTGAACGCGGTGCAGTGAAAAAAGGAGGTAAGAAGGGCGCAGCAAGAACAACTCGCAGGCGAGGTTCCGGGGGCAGGGTCAAAGTCAAACATCTAACCCAGTTTGCACGACAACTCTCAACCCTCCAGGATGCAGGTCTGCCTATTTTGCGGTCGTTGAGGATTCTCGAAGAACAGCAAAAGTCGGGAACTTTCAAGAGGGTCATCGCTTACGTAGCCGATGATATCGAAGGCGGATCCACACTCTCAGAAGCCATGTCCAGATACCCCAGAACCTTTGACCGGCTGTTCACCGGTATGGTGGCGGCAGGCGAGACAGGCGGTGTGCTGGATTTGATACTGGCTCGTGTGGCTGACTTTATGGAAAAGGCCCAGAAACTCAAATCGCGAGTTAAAAGTGCAATGGTTTACCCTCTGGTGGTTTTGATCGCGGCTTTCGGCATTCTTCTGGCGTTGATGAAATATGTTATACCGTCGTTTAAGCAGGTGCTCGAGGAGATGGTGTCAGGTGAGCTGAACTCTGTAACAACCACTGTTCTGGGCATAAGCAACTGGATCGCAACACAATATGGCTGGGCGATTATATTAGCGGTTCCGTTTGGCTTCATTTTTCTCATGAAAGTCGTACGGCAGTTTCGAATGGGCAGATTTATTCTGGATTCCATAAAATTGAAGATTCCGGTTATGGGCCCGCTCACCAACAGAGTTTCGGTTACACGCTGGACGAGAACGCTTGGCACATTGATTAGTGCCGGTGTGCCGATTCTGGATGCCCTTACCGTTACACGCGAGACCGCCGGAAACGAAGTCTTCTCAAACATGCTCAACAACGTTCACAATTCCATCAGACAGGGCGATACCTTCGCCGGCCCGTTACGGCAGTCTAAAACCGTTGACTTAATCGTTTCCAACATGGTAGCCGTTGGCGAGGAAACAGGTGACCTGGACAAGATGCTTCTGAAAGTAGCGGACAACTTCGATGAGCAGGTTGACGTGCTCGTCGCCTCGTTAATGTCGATGCTTGAACCGATTATGATTTTGTGCCTGGGCGGTATCGTTATGACCATCGTATTGGCGGTATTTTTGCCAATGATACAGGTTATCACGAGCCTGGGCCAGCAACAATAAAAAATGAACTAACAAAATAAAAATGTTTAACTAAAACAGTAAGGAGAAAAAAATGAAGTCAATCGTAAAACAGTCCAGCAGAAAAAAGGCATTTACTATTATCGAGCTGCTAACGGTAATGAGTATTATTGTCATCCTCATAGGCGTTCTTGTGCCGGCGCTGAACAACGTCAGGAGGTATGCGAAGAAGGTAAAACAAAAGGCTCAATTTAACGCCATCCAGGCTGCCATTGAACTTTTCAACAATGAGAATGATGGTTATCCACCTTCGGGTGCGCTGGATGGGGCCGGTCAACCCTACTGTGGTGCGATGAAGCTTTGCGAGGCAATGATGGGACGGGACTTGTTGGGCTTTCATCCGGATTCTGTCTTCAGAGCAGACGGCATGGATGTTACCGGCACGAGACCTATATACCTGCCTAACCCCGATAATGTAAAAGCCAGATTGGGAACACTTCTGCAGTTCGAAAATGCCAACGCGTATAGATTAGGTGCAGATATATACGGTACAGGCAATACAGCTCCTTTTCAGGAGAATATTTTTGTTTTATGTGACGTATATACACGTGATATGAGAACCGGCAAAAAGACAGGTATGCCCATACTTTACTACAAGGCAGATACTTCGAACTACCTGCATGACCCCAACTTCGCCTCAGAATCTACGGACAGCAATGGTAATATCTACAATTACTATGACAACCAGGTGTTGGTTGTTCTCGGCAAGCCATGGGAGCAAGCCGGCCAGAGTTCTTCAGCACCACATAGTCTTGCTTCCCCTGCAAGGTTCTACAGAAATACAAGGAACAATCAGATTACCACGGTGCGCCGGCCTTACAGGACCGACTCTTATATACTGATTTCCGCAGGATTTGATGGTGAATACGGAACAGCCGACGATATCTGCAATTATGAGTGGAAATACAGGGAATGATGGCTTCGGGGAGACGATGATGAAGAGTTTGAGTGTTTTTTAGTTGTGTGAAGATTCTTCATTTCGCTCAGAATGATAAAAAGAACAATTGGAGTTTGGAATAGTGCAGTATTGTGTTTTTGATTAGTTTCATAAGCATATAAAAAGAGGTAATAACTGTGAAGCGAAAAAGGACAGGATTTACGGTTGTAGAGTTGTTAGCGGCTCTTGGGATAATCGCGTTGATGGTCAGTCTTCTTATCCCTGCTTTAAACGTAGTGCGAAATAAGGCAAAAGAGACAAAACAAAAGGCCCAGTTTATGACAATCAATTTAGCCCTGACGGCCTTTAAGAACGACTATGGCGACTATCCCGGGTCTGACTGGTCATTACCGACTGGCGCACCCGGAACGAGCAGCGATTACTGTGGTGCGCAAAAGCTCGCAGAAGCTCTTTTAGGCTGGGACCTGCTGGGATTCCATCCAAAATCAGATTTCAGGTCTCACGGGCGCAACGACATCGGAGAGTATATATACGACGCCAACAATCCCATTTATTTTGACCAGAGAAAAGATCGATATCTGGAACTTGCAACCGCCAGTGCTTTTAGATTAGGTAATATCTCAGCTTTTTACCCCGGGTTGTATAATAATACTGCACCTTTGGCACCGAATACTTTTGTTCTTTGTGATGTATTCGGCGCAAAGAAAGTTACTTTTGTTAACGGCAAGACGGCCAAGGCGGGTGCACCAATTCTTTATTACAGAGCCAATACTTCCGGGAAAACAATACATGAAATTTACAGTGCTCTGGATAATGACGCCATTGTTAATATAAAACAGAATGCGGACGGCAAGATCCATCCCCTGGCGGATACAGGCAACCAATATCAGTATTTTTACAATTATATCCTGGATCCGAAGATAACCGCGAGACCCTGGCCATACAGGCCGGATTCTTATATATTGATTTCTGCAGGGGTAGATGGTCTTTACGGGACAGGCGATGATATTTGCAACTTTGGCAATTAAGCCCTCCATCCACACCCGATCGAGTAAGCTAAAGCTATGAAAAGGTATAAATACAAGCATGGCGTAACTCTCGTCGAGATATTAGTTGTGGTCGCTGTTATCGCGACGCTGGCTACAATGGTAATCGGCATTGCCGCTCGTATCAATAATCAGTCCAAAGAAAGAGGTCTCGAATCTACTTTTACACTGGTGGAATCCGCCCTTCAGGAATATTGCGAGGGCACAGGTAAATTTCCCGGACAGCCTGAAAAGAATTTTGCAAATGCGCTTATACATTCGGAATATCTTTACAGAGAGCTTGACCTGATGCCGGAGTCTCGAAAGATATTGGGAAGAATCACTGAATCCCTGGTAAAAAACGAATACGGAACTATTGATACGCCGGAGATATATGATCCGTGGGGGACGGTACTGGATTATATATATGTCCCCGGAGACAACTTTCCGGAGTTGGTATCAGCCGGACCTGACAAAACCTTCGGGACTGCCGATGACATAAGCAACAAACAGTAATTGGTAAAATATGTATCATGAATAATGGGCAGATTGCAATAATAACCAAAATTTGGTCTGGCCTGATAATGCTATGAATTATAAACCGCAAACTAAAACCGGCTTTACTTTGACAGAGATGGTGGTCGTTATCGCAACCATATCACTGCTTGTTGCTTTTGGTTTGCCGGTCATGCGAGTGATTCGTGAATCGTTCGAATCCCGGACCGGCGGCAAGAGCATGATAAGTGCTGCTCTGTCCAGCGCCCGTGCTATCGCAGCGAAGGAACAGCATTATGCCGGAATACGTTTTCAGCGGGATTCGGCCGGCAACCAATATATGATCTTTATAATACACGACTTTGAGAAAACAGGCTTGAATCCCGGTTTTCGAGCGGTTGAAACTCTCAAGCCAACAAAGCTGCCTGAGGGTTTGGGTGTAATGGATTTATTTGTCAGAACCAACCACGGCACAAATTGGACCGATGCGGAAGAGCTTCTCGACGAACCGCTTAATGCGGTCTATCTCGATGACACGAACCCGCAGAATTTCGGGCCGGACCAAAAGAATAGATATATTACAGACACGTCCAGCTTTTCGATTGTTTTTTCGCCAAGCGGCAAGCTGATAATGCGCGATGTCCGCGTAAGAAACAGGGATGGAATTTATCAGCCTGACAACGGGCTGGCCAATAAAGTATCAATGGACAGCATCTTTAATTCACCTCAGAATTTAACGACTTTTGGGGTGGGTAAATTCATCCAGGACGATTATGCCGAACTTGGTCTGGGTGCGGAATCGAGCAGAAACAGTTTCGTGATATATGACAAAATACGTTTTGATAAATTAGACGCCATTGAAAGATTTAATTATTTAAGCCGTCTGGAACCGGTCTATATAAATCCATATACGGGAACTATAATCTCAACGGATTGATGAGCTTATGAGAAATGCACGACAATATAGAGGTTTCTCTCTTGTCGAAGTTTTGTTAGCTGTCGGCACACTCGCTATTGGGATGATTTTCATAGGCGGCACATTTCTCACCGGTATTCATTTTGCGACTATTTCCACAGAGCGAACTATCGCGGCGGTAGCAGCCGACGAAGCCTTTGCAAAAATCAGGTTGTACGGCGTTAATCTGACCGACCCTAATTTAGCGGTTGACCAACTAACGCCGTTGGAAGCATTAAACACAATCGATGCTGAAGAATTTGCATATCCTTCGATAACAAGCCTGGCCAAGAAACAGTATTACTGGTCTGCGTTGTGCAGGCAGGTTGGTTCTGACCCGACCAACCGGCTTGTGCAGGTAACGGTTTTTGTCAGCAGAAAAGTGGGTAACAGCACAACGTACCCCGGCGGTGCTCAAAGGCCGGTGCCCATTAAAGTCGGCGTTTCAACTGTTGCCGGGACGGGTAATGAAAATAAACTTACTATAAATCTCGCAGGCGAAGAAATATTCATAAATGGCGGCAGTACTATTGTGAACAACCAGACAGGCCAGCTTTATCGAGTCCTGCAACGTGACCCTGTTGCTCCCAATATAATCGTGCTCGACAGGGCCTGGCTGGGTGGGGCGAGCAGCTCGGTTTGGGTAGTACCGCCACCAGTCGGCGGAGGCAGGTATCCCTGTATAGCAATATATCAAAAAGTAATCAGATTTTGAAATGTGGATTACACAGATTACAAGCGATCGACTGTTTCTGTGAACTATGAATTACGAAACCCGAAATAATAAAGCCTTTACTTTAATTGAGCTTCTCGTAGCTATCGGCATCCTTGCTATAGTTCTGTCGTTTTCGAGCGTGATTTTCAAAGTCAGCATTGGTGCTCACCGCACCGCAATCGGATACGCCGAAATTATGCAAAAGCTGAGGGCTATTACCAACCAGCTCAACGCCGACTTCAAAGGCCTTAGAAAAGACGGGGAAATCTTCGTGGTGTGGGTGGCCAAATCCCTGACCGCCACTGATTACAAGGATAACGACATCGACGGATACGAGAGATTCGACCGGATAATGTTTTTTGCTGACGGCGATTTTCAATCTTACAAAGTTAACCCGGCGGTTCGCGGTAACGTTGCAAGAATCTGTTATATGATTGCAAAGAAAGGCAATGTGAGTGCCGAAGGTCAGGACAGAACCAAGCGTGTGCTTGCAAGAAACCTTCATATATTAACAAATGACCCGAGCCTTAACGATTTTTCCGATTTCGACAATTTCAGTAATACACAATGGTACGATTGGAATAACCGGTACGAATACGACAAGATATCTTTAAATAGCTGGAAAAATATTTCATGGCAGAACAAGATAAATATGCTCTCTGTTATGACTGATATTGAGATTAACGGCACAACCGTCAGTACGGCAATAAGAGGAATAGATGTTGAGCCGGCGGATGCCAATTCAATCCATATGCTTTTATGCGAAGGTGTGGGCGAGTTCAAGATTCAGGGTTGGTATGAAGCCCAGCAGCAATGGATTCCAGAAGTTGATCCGGATAGCAACGGCAATTTGACGGATACGCATTTCTACCTGAACGAGCCAAATAATGTTCCCGGAGTGCTGTATCCGGCGCCTAACGGAACCGTAAATATCAATAACATTAATTATGCGAGAACTCAGGTGGATGAGGCGCATTTTAACGCTATACCCGGGCTTGGGCGGGCGCTTAAGTTCACTTTCACGTTATACGATTCCAGAGGTATTATAAAAAACGGCATGACTTTTACGCATATTGTCTATTTAGACAAGTAATTCGAGAAGAATGACAACGGTAAACAAAAAATTTCGCAAGGGTACGTTTTCCGCCGGTTCGGCTCTTATTCTGGCTGTGGTTTTGACCAGCCTGTTGGCCATCGTAGGCGTGCTGTTTGTTCTGGTTACCCGTATTGACAAGATATCAACGTCGGCGATATCCGACAGCAAAGAACTGGACTTTGCGGTTGAAACAGTCATTGCAAAGATGTCGCAGGAATTAGTTTTAGACGTCCCCGTCCAAGGAGCTGAATATCAGGACTATCCAGGCCCGAAGGATAAATGGCTGGCGAGTCTTGAGCCGTATCAATCAGGAAACGATTATTACTGGCGGCAGATAAGCGACGTTACAGGCTATTTGGCCGGTTACAGCATTGATATACAGGCAACGGTTGTTGGCGAACACGACGTGATCACCGATTTCAACAATCTGGTTGCAAACGCTGATGCCGATGGTGACGGTGTGGGTGATTCAAAATGGATTAAACTTGCCGATATAACCTCGGGCAAAGGCAAACCAATTTATGCCGCCATCAGAATCGTTGACCATGGGGCGATGTTAAACGTAAATACGGCTTATAAGTTTGACCTTAACGATCCTAATGTAATCCTGCCCGACATTAACGGCTCAAGCCAAATGCAGATAAATCTTATGGCTTTGGCCGGACGGGGGGCTGCGCAGGCGGGCTCGGCAGAAGAGACAAATTTGCTCTATGCAAGAGCAAATAACGGCGTTGATGTTGACCCATTGGATCTGCTTAAGTACGAGCAGAATGTTATCTGGAGCTATAGTGAACCAAACGATTTTTATACACCTTTCGATATATCAGATGAGCTTGAACTTCGTAACAGATTTCTTTTGAACCATACAGGAATAGATACACGACTTGAAGACTGGAGTGTTGAGTTCAGAAACAATACCCTGTCCACACCCTTAACATCCGGGGGACGCCCGTTAGATGTATGGTTCAAAAGGGCCTATGATGACGGCAGTATTGACCCGAACTATGCTTATCGCCATATTTCTACTACCCATAATATAGACCGGATTATCAATCCGGCCGGACCAACGCTTAATAACGGAAAGATGATTAACGTTAATACGGCAGATGTCAGCTTGTTGTATGAGGCGATAAGTAAGAGTCTTGAAAGTGCCGATCCCAATTTCATGGTTATTGATTCAAATGACCTGGCCGCCCAGTTAGCGGTTAATATAATTGACCATCGTGATTATGATACAGATATAACATATTTACCGATTGGGCCCAAGACGTATTACGGTTTCGAAGCCCAGCCGTTTATAAGTGAGATAGCATTCAGTATAAGCGGAACAGGTGCAGATGATTCAGCAAGCAATGAATTTGCAATTGAACTTTATAACCCGTTTGATGTGGATATTCCATTAGGTAATTTCCGGCTGGAGATTCGCGATCCAAATGGTAATGTCGCGGCTGCAATAAATCTGGCCGGCTACGGTATATCGGACGGAAGCCGATTTGTAATAACCAACAGCTCTGCTGCTTCGAGCGGGTTTGGTGTTACGAGTTTGATGAGAACCGGTGGGGGCAAAGAAGACTCAAATCTGGTGCTGGCAACATATCGTTCTTTGGGTACTGATCCGCCGTCGTATGCCTTAAATGAAAGATATGACGTTTATCTTCTCAGGACCACATCAGTCGAAGATATTTATCTTGACAAACAGCACACCCAGGACGAGTGGTTTAACTGGGATACCATTAAAGGAACGAGACAGTCTTATTGCAGATTCGACGACAATTGGAATGTGGTATACCAGGATTTGCAGTCTGCGACTGAGACACTGGGAGGAGCAAATGGAACGGGAGGAGATCGAAAGAACTACAACCTTGCTAACTCCGTGGGTCCTTTTGTTACCATAGGTGATATAACAAGAGTTCTTAGGCTGGGACCAGGTGCCGATCCCTGCGATATGATTGGTATGAGACTTTCGTCCGAACCCGGCGAAGAGGATGTCCGGGTTGATTTGTTGAATCCGGCCTTTGCAAATATTTTCCAATATCTGACAGTTATCGACCCTGCTTCCTTTGGGCAAGGCACATATGAAACGAGGATAAAAGGCCGGATAAATATAAACACCGCTCCATCATTTGTTATAGAGCAACTGCCATGGATGCACGCTGCAATCGCCCAGGAAATAGTTACATATAGAGATACAATCGCAAAAGGTTTTGAAAGTACCGCTGAATTAATGCAGGTTCCCCTGATGGGCTATTACGCATATGACCCTTCGTATAGACTTGTCGATTTGGACCGCTTTCCCGACCTTACACCAAACGATGGAGCTGTGAGCGATTTCGAAGAGAGAGATGTGATTTTCTCCCGGATTAGTAATCTTGTTACTGTGCGAAGTGATGTTTTTACCGCTTATATTCTCGTTCGCATCGGCGTCGATGGCCCACAAAGAAGAGTAATAGCCATACTTGATAGAAGCCAGGTCAACTCTACCGGCGATAGAGTGAAAATCGTTGCGTTACATCCGGTTCCCGATCCCAGATGATTGTAATGCTAAGATTTTAGAAGCTCCAAAATCTTAGAGTGCACTTTTTCATTGGCTGCTATTATTGGAAATTGCTGGGTTTCGTATTTTTCCAAATCGAGGGGGAAGATTTTTTTTCCCTGCCAATCTGTAATGACGGCTCCGGCAGCCTCGGCAATCAGGGTCCCTGCTGCAATATCCCACAACTTCGTGTCGGACGCAATCGTGGCTATAAGCCCGCCATTTGCCACGTATGCTAATTGCAGGGCGGTTGTGCCTAAATTCCGGAACCTCGTCCGCCGTATAATTTCACAGGTCCAGGACGGCACACCATCGTCAAAATGACTATCGAGGCCAACACTTGAAAACATGTCCATCGCTGCAACGCCAGCGGTTATTCGCCTGTTGTTCAACTGTGCATCACCACCCTTGACGGCAGTGTACATTGAATCCGTGGCCGGCTCGAAAATCACACCTACAATGGGTTCGCCTTCATAGAGCACTGCAATGCTGATAGTGAATAAAAGCATGTGATGTACAAAATTGTTTGTTCCGTCAATCGGGTCTATAGCCCACCAGAACTGCCGGTCGCCTCGAGGAGGCTGTTTGAATATTTTATCCTGCTTGCCTTCTTCGGCGATAAAACCATGGTCGGGATAGTTCTCTTTGATTCGGTCGATGATTATTTGCTGGCACCGGGCATCGGCCTGCGTTACCAGCTCGGTGGAGTTTTTAATTGATGCTTTGATGAAATTGATTTCTTCCATCGCGCGCTGCCCCGCCAGGCGTGCCGAGACTATAGCTGTTTCCAGCATTCTGCTTAAATCTTTCTGCTCTATTGGCATATTAGTATCTCTTATTTAGATAATCTGTTATTTATTCTCTGATTGGTTTTTTGCAGCCCGACTCTGAGCTTGACGT
Organism: uncultured Pirellulales bacterium; assembly: GCA_964653075.1. Lineage (GTDB taxonomy): Bacteria > Planctomycetota > Phycisphaerae > Sedimentisphaerales > Anaerobacaceae > NIOZ-UU13. The sequence goes on along the minus strand of CAZZAX010000004.1, from coordinate 87,940 downwards.
AACCATTATATTATCCTATTTTAACGTAGTTATGCAAACAAACCAACAGGTAAATAAGGCGAAATTTTTCAGCCGGGCATCGTCTCGCCAGAGATTAACAGCAGTGATTGTATTCCTGGCGGTGGTTGGTTTCTTCGGATTTTTTGCATTGGCCGGACATTATAACAGCGACTTAGGGCGATGGCTCGGTTATTGCGGCTTCAAACAAAAATACGGGCTGCCGTGTCCAACGTGCGGGATGACAACTGCAACCCTTGCCTTCTCCCAGGGCAAGATTTCCGAGGCGTTTTATATCCAGCCTGCCTGTACGTTATTGTGCTGCGTGCTGGTTCTTATCGCGTTTTTAGCTTTTGTTACCGCTGTTTTCGGTAAACATTTCCGCTTTATAGAGCGTTTTTTTAACGAAGTTAAAGTAAGGTACATTATTTTGGCTCTGATAATTATCATTGCCGCCGGCTGGGCCGTGACGCTGGCTCGAGCACTGGCGGCAAGCAATAGTTACCGATAAGAGACAGTATCGTCCGCTGATTCGCAACATTAGCTATTTGTGGGAATATTGCCGCACGAAGTTTTGCGAATCTCGGAATAACCATAAGCAATATCGAAATTTCGCATTGCCAAGTCGGTATTGATTTGAAAACAAAACCAGTCTAACAAACCGCCTCGCTGAATATAAAAGAAGGCGCTGGTCAGGACCTTAAGATAGGCCCTAAATCCTCCATTTCCTTCTTTGCTTCTTTCTTCCTGGCCTTATGCTTTCCTCTCATGGCGTTTATTTTTTCATTAGCCTTGTCCTGCAAGGCGCCAGGCTGACGGCCTTTATCGAGCATTTCCTGAAGGTTGATTCTGCCTGTGTCGTAAAGTCGCCATAGGTGCTCATCAAGAAGCTGCATACCGAGCTTTTTGCCTGTTTGAATACTCGAATCAATTCTGTAAGTCTTGTTTTCACGGATAAGATTGGAGATAGCAGGTGTTACAACCATAAACTCATAGGCTGCAATTCTTCCCCTGCCGGTTGCTAATGGACAAAGTGCCTGGCTGAGAACCGCAATCAAATTACTGCTTAACTGGATGCGAATTTGCTCCTGCTGGTCCACAGGAAAAACATCAATCAATCTGGTAATTGTTCCAGCAGCGCTTGTAGTATGGACTGTAGCGAAAACAAGGTGGCCGGTCTCGGCAGCTCTAACGGCGGATTCGATTGTTTCCAGGTCACGCAATTCACCAACTAAAATCACGTCAGGGTCCATTCTCAAAACGCGTTTCAGGGCCTCAGCAAAACTGGGCACATCAACGCCGACTGCACGCTGGTTAATAATAGATTTCTTGTGAGAGTGATAATATTCTATGGGCTCTTCAATCGTTATAACGTGACGATCAAGGTTTTCGTTGATGTAGTTTATCATAGTAGCGAGCGTTGTCGTCTTGCCGCATCCGGTTGGTCCGGTAACCAGAAACATTCCTCGCGGCCGGCGGCACAGAGCGGCGCAAATCTTGGGTAAACCAATTTCCTCAAAGGTCATAATATTTGTCGGGATACGGCGCAAGACCAGTGAGAGATTGCCTTTCTGTCGAAAAACAGAGACACGAAATCTTGCCTCATCGCCATAAGCAAAACCAAAGTCGGTTCCACCCTCTTCCTGAAGCTCCTGTTGATTTCGGTCAGGCGTGATGCTTTTCATTAAAGCTGTAGTATCATCAGGTTCGAGCACCTTGGTTTCCAGTGACCTGAGCGAACCATCTATTCTCAATACAGGCGGTCGTCCAACAACAAGATGTAAATCGGAAGCCCCCTGCGAAACACAGGCCTGGAGTAATCTATCCATATTAACAGTTGCCATTTAAAAATCCTCTATATGTATATTTGGTTTAACTTACCGCCGCACCTTCCGTCTGCGTTATTCTGACCACTTCGGCTGGCGTGGTTGTTCCTTTGAATATTTTGAGCATTCCGTCGTCCATCAGCGTTCTCATGCCGCTTGCTTTTGCGGCCTTTCGCAATTCAGTAGTAGGCGCCTTTGCAAAAGCCAGCTCTCTTATTTCGTTGTTCATCTCAAACATCTCGAATATGGCGATACGTCCCTTATAACCGGTATTTTGACACTGACTACAACCGGCTCCTTTATAAACGTTTTGTTTTGCAAGAACATCCGGGGTAATACCCAGTGCCTGTAAATTATAGGGGTCCGGATTTTCATCAACCTCCTTGCATTTTTTGCAGATAATCCTCACGAGTCTCTGCGCCATAATGGCTTGTATTGAGCTTGCCACAAGAAAGGGCTTGACGCCCATGTCTATCAAACGTGTAATTGCACTCGATGCATCATTGGTGTGCAAAGTGCTGAAAACGAGGTGGCCGGTAAGAGCGGCCTGAATTGCTATATCTGCGACGACACCGTCACGGATTTCGCCGATTAATATGATATTCGGGGCCTGCCGCAACATTGCTCTTAGTATCTTGTCAAAGGTCAATTCGATTTCTTCCCTGACCTGGCACTGATTCATTCCGTCAAAGTTGTATTCGACAGGGTCTTCGGCAGTAATGATTTTCTTGTCCGGCTTGTTAAGCTCCTGCAAAGCAGCATACAGGGTTGTTGTCTTGCCGCTACCGGTGGGGCCCGTTACCAGAAAAATACCGTTGGGTCTTTTAATTATCTTCTGAAATTGTTCATAATTGTCCTGTTCAAAACCAAGTGACTCAATACCGATGTTGACTGCATCGGGACGTAAAATTCTCAGTACCACACTCGGGCCGTGATTTCCCGGCAGAGATGAGACACGGAAATCAATGTCCTGTCCTCCTATCTCTCGTTTAATACGGCCGTCCTGAGGCAATCTTTTCTCGGCAATATCCATACCTGAGAGGATTTTAAAACGTGTCACCAAAGGCGCCTGCATGCTCTTGGGAATATTGTCCCTCTCCAGACACACGCCATCAACGCGATATCTTACGCGTACTCTATCTTCCATCGGTTCAATATGTATATCGCTTGCTCGCATATAATATGCATTGTCAATGATAAGGTTGACCAACCTGATAATCGGGGCATCATCATCTCCTTCTGCGGCCTGGGCCCGGAGTGCTTCGGCCTGCAATTCGTGCCCGACCTCGGCAAGCTCGGCAGCAGTTGCATCGATACTGTGTCTGAGCCTGTCGCTCTCTTCCTTCGAGGCCTCTTCAACAGTGTCCTCAAGGTACGTGCGAATTTTGGAAGGATTCGCAACATAGCAGTCCAGTTCCGTATTCAAACGGAACCGAATTGTATCCATCATCTCCAGATCCAGCGGATCACCGATAACCAATTTTAATTTGCCGTTGTCCATACCGAGAGGCAGGACATTATGCCTTTTCATAAGCTCCTGAGGGACAAGCCTGGACGCATCCGCTGGAATTTGAGCTGTATCCAGATTTACGTATTGCAGCCCAAACTGTTTGGCGATAGCCTTGGCCAGTGTATCTTCATCTAACAAACCAAGTTCGAGTAACACCTGGCCGAGGCGCTTGTTGTTGGTCCTCGAAGTCTTAATAGCATTGATCAGAGCTTGCTTTTCTACAAGCCCTGCTTTGTATAATACTTCACCTAAACGTTTGCGTTGCTTTGCCATAGTCTCCTCAATAATCCGGCTGACCCCAACACTGTTCTATTATACCATCTCCAGGATACATAGTCAAATGTTCAATTTCAATCTGAGCATATTCAGAGCAGTTTGTGCCGCTCGAATACGTATTGACTGCCTGTCGTGCGAGAAGAGGCAACGTTTGGTATCACAGCAATTATCGGAATCTACACTGATATATACCAGTCCTACCGGTTTTTGTTCGGTTCCGCCGTCTGGTCCGGCTATGCCGGTTATGCCAATTGCAAAGTCAGATCGGGCTTTTTTTCTGGCACAACAGGCCATAGCCTGAGCGACCGGCTCGCTGACAGCACCGTATTTTTCAATTAAATCGGCTGCTACACCCAATTCGGCGGTTTTAGCGGCATTGCTATAAGTAATCCAGCCATGCGTGAAATATTTGCTTGCACCGGGTATATCGGTCAGCAGCTTGGCCACAATACCGCCCGTGCAGGATTCGGCTACGGCGAGGGTCTTTTCCTTCCGGGTTAATTTTTCGCCCACCACCTGAGCCAAACTCTGCTCTGCTGTACCGTAAACCAGCTCCCCAAGGATATTACGTATTTGTTTTTCCTCTTTTTCTGCCATTTGCCGGGCGGCGTTCTTCTCTTTGGAGGATGCGATTATATGCAGGGTAATTATACCGGATTCGACCGTGCAGTTGACCAGTGGATTTCTACCTCTCTGACAAGCAGCTCCAAGCAGCTCGGCAATTGTGGATTCACCTGCTCCGAAACATCTTAGTTTTCGCACGACCAAAGCCTGCCCGCCGGTGAATCGCTGCAATTCCGGAAGGACCGATTCAGCAAACATTCTTTTCATTTCAGACGGAACGCCGGGTAAAGCAAAAATCAGTTTGCCTTTTACTTCGGCCATAATACCGGGAGCCGTACCGAGACTGTTCTCAATTGGCTTTGCTCCGGCTGGTATGTACGCCTGAATCTTATTTTTATCCGGCATTCTCAAACTTCGCCTCGTAAAAAAGTTTTCAAGCCTGCCCAGAAGATCAGCCTGTAACTGCAGCTCGGTACCGAGATAGCCGGCAAATGCCTGGCGGGTCAAATCGTCATCAGTCGGTCCCAGTCCACCTGTAACCAGAACGATATCAGCATCAGCAACAGCTAAATCGAATACACGTATAATCGCATCCACATCATCGCTGATAATATAAGAGCTGACAACAGGTATGCCGCTTGAAAGCAGCCCACTGCTTAAATATGTCGTATTGGTATTTACCGTTTGACCATTGAGCAGCTCATTACCGATGCTGACGATACTTGCTTTTTTCATATGCCCTAACCATTGTCTTAGGGTACAAGTTTTGGCTCAAGCTCTGCTCTTGCCTCCGGAAACATTAATAACAGTGCCGTGAATATAACCGGCTCGTTCAGAGGCCAAAAAGCAAACCGTATTGGCAACTTCGCTGAGCTTGCCACTCCTTCCAAGGGGTATAGAGGCCTTTTTATATCTTTCGCGCAGTTGCTCTACTGTTATTCCCCGAGTGTAGGCCAGGGCCCGTTCGTACTCTTCGGAGCGCAAAGAGGTCGCTTCGAGGATTCCCGGTGCAACGCCGACGACACGGACATCGTGCCTGCCGAGTTCCTTTGCCCAGGATCTTGTAAGATTATAAATAGCCGCTTTAGTGGCGGCATAGACGCTTTGGCCTTCCGAGCCTTCCAGGCCTGACTCAGAGGCCATGTTGATTATAACACCGCCCTTACCCGACTGAACCATAATCCGTGCAACAGCTTGAGCGCATAGAAAAATACCTTTTTGGTTTACTAAAATAACCTTGTCCCAAATTTTTTCTGTTAATTCCTCTTTTCCGGCTGGGTCAACAAGTAATCTGGGGATATTTATTCCGGCGTTGTTGACCAGTATATCAATGCCGCCGAAGGCGTCGATAGCCGCCTCTATCATAGCATTAACACTTGCTTTGCTGGTTACATCCGTTGTCGCAGCAATATAGTTGCCGCCGAATTTCTCTTTCAATTCTGCGACAGCCTGCCGAGCACCCTGGCCATTCACGTCGGCCACAACGACCTTTGTTCCGACTTCAGCTAATCCTTCACACACGGCTCTGCCGAGGCCGCAAGCCCCTCCTGTTACAATTGTGACTTTTTCTTCCAAATTAAGCCAACCCATTGAGTTTAATCTCCAAATACTTTCATATAAACCTACAAGCTAATCATAGCTTTGATTACACCATCATGATAGCCCGCGACTAAATCGAAGGCTTTCTTTGTATCTTCAAGCCCAAAACGATGGGTTATCATAAAATCAGTATTAACTTTTCCCGAAGCTATTAAATCAATTGCTTTTTGTGTACATTTATTCTGTCTTCTGATATTAGTGATGGTTATTTCTTTTCTGCGTAACCTGTCAATATCAAAAGAGACTCTTTCTGTGCGGGGGCTGCCAATAAGGACAAGCCTTCCACCCGGTTTGAGCATCTCAAGAGCCTGGTCGATTGTTTCCTGCTGGCCGGCACATTCAAAAACTACGTCCATCCCCGCCGGCTGTCGATGAAGGATTTCTTTGACTATATCCTGATTGTTCGGATTGCCGACCCAGGTTGCACCGCCTTTTCTTGCACCCTCTATGCGCCCTTCGATTTTCTCGGTTACATAACAGGCACGTGCATTCTCAGCATTGACATTGAGCAGACAGCTTAAACCGATTGGGCCTGCTCCGAGAATAGCTACGTCGGCATCTTTCGGTAAGTCGGCCATTTTGACAGCATATACAGCTATGGACAACGGCTCACACAAAGCTCCCTGTTCGAGCGTGAGCGAGCCGTTGATTGGAAAGCAGCATTCCTGCGGCATTACAAGATACTCACACAAACAACCACCACCTTGTCCGGGTGCGCCAAGAAAACGGATATGTTCACAAGTATTCTCTCTGCCCTGGCCGCACTGGTCACACTGACGGCACGAGATGGCAGGGTCCACCACTACTTCGTCGCCGGCTTTGACATGAGTAACTGAACTGCCGACGGCTTTTACCGTAGCAGAGCATTCATGACCTACAATGAAAGGATACTCGACAATTTGTTCGCCAATCCTGCCGGTCTCGTAATAGTGCACATCGGACCCGCAGATGCCTACTTTTTCAATTTTTAAAAGAACATCGGTCTCTTTTTGTATGCTCGGGCCCGGAACATCCCGAAGCTCCATTTGATTCAAACCGGTCAACACAACAGCTTTCATACTCATTCCCCAGAAGGAAAATAAACTACAGACTGGTAATTCAAAGTGAACATTACTTATTTCAACGGCAGAATATCATATTCTTATAGCAGATACGGATTTTTTATGCGAGAACTATTTTGCAGGAATCAGCTTTATCTCAAAAAGTTTCGGCCAAAGCTTTCCAGTTACAAATAATCGACCTTTTTCGTTGTCATAAGCAATGCCGTTAAGGACATCAACCTGCATAACATAGTCCTGCTCGGTTAAGAGTCCACGCAAATCTATCCAGCCAAGCACTTGACCTGTCTTAGGAGAAATCCTCGCGATACGTTCCGTAGGCCAGACATTGGCATAGATTTGCCCTTCAATATATTCGAGCTCATTAAGCCCCCAAACAGAAACACCACGGTCGTAAACTTCGATATGACGGAGCTGCTGGAAAGTTTCGGTATCGAGAAAATATAATTTCTGTGTACCATCACTCATAATTAAATGCTTTCCATCATTAGTAATACCCCATCCGGCCTTTGGGTAACTAAACTCCCGCAGCAACTCAAACGTTTCCTTTTTATATACAAACCCGACATTTGAAAGGTAAGTTAACTGAATAATCTTATCTCCATAAACGGTTATACCCTCTCCAAAGAACTCCTCGGATAGTTCGTATGTTTGCAGGACGTTACCGGTTTGAAGTTCTACTTTGCGCAGTTCAGAATACCCGTTACGTCCTGTTCCTTCATATAGAACACCATCTTTGTAAACAAGCCCTTGTGTGAAAGCCTGGCGGTCATGAGGATAGGAATTGATGATTCGATAAGTATAGTTCCTGGAAGTATCCAGGCTTATGGAATCCATGCTGAAAAGAACAAAGACCACCACTGATATTACTATCAATCCCGGAACAAGCAGCTTTAAGAATCGGTTCACAGATATCGCCTTCGAGTTTTATTAAACTAAACATTAAACCTGAAATTGATAATATCGCCGTCCTGAACGACGTATTCTTTGCCTTCGAGTCGGACTTTACCGGCTGCTTTGAGGGCTTTTTCGTCGCCGAGGGCTTTAAGGTCGTCGAAGGCAAAAGTTTCGGCCCTTATAAAACCTCGTTTAATGTCTGTGTGCACCTTGCCGGCCGCGTCCAGCGCTGCTGTGCCCTGTTTTATGGGCCAGGCACGCAACTCGCCCGATACAACTGTTAAAAAGCTGATTAGGCCCAGGGCCGAATAGCAGCTTTTAACAAACTTACTTGCCGCCGATTCGGTTATACCCAGGTCAGCCATAAACTCAACCCTGCTTTCATCGTCCAATTGTGCAAGCTCGTGTTCCAGCTTGGCACAGATTGTAATAACCGGTACGGAATTTTCAATCTCACCGCTGAAATCGAACTTATTATCCAACTGACCCTCGCCGATATTTACTGCAACCGCCATCGGCTTTAAGGTTAGGAATCCAAGTGACTTAATCATTTCGTGCTCAGAGTCGTTATCGACAGCAGATCTGATAGGCTTTTCTGATTCTATCACCTGCTGCAATTTTTTTTGCAGGGCTAATTCAGCTTTGTCGTGGGCTTGAGTTTTGGTGGGTTTATGGACCTGCTTTTCGAGTTTTTCTATACGTGTGGTTACCATCTCCAAATCGGCAAGCAACAGTTCAGTTCTTAATTCTACTAAATCTCCGGCCGGATTAACCTTATTTCGATAAGGAGGTACCGCGGGATTTTCAAAAGACCGGACAACCAGAACAAGTAATTCAACGGTCCTTATCTGGCTAATCAGTCGTCTTGCAGCGGCCCGGCCGTGCTCATCGGCAAAGTTAAAGCCCGGCAGGTCAAGACAATCAACTGTGGCATAAGTGGTTTTTTTAGGCTTGTAGTAATCTCTGAGCCAGTCGAGCCTTTCGTCCGGGACCGGCACAATAGCTTCTTCAATTGCCGTCGAACCGATCGGCGGAATTTTCTTGCCGCTAACGGCAGACAAGATAGTACTCTTGCCGGACTGCATCAGACCAAGTAAAGCAACCTTCAATTATCTCACTCCTTCTTTATAGACACTGCTTCCGTAACAATCATACGCAACAACAGCAGGAAAATCAACTACCTGCAGCTTCCTTACAGCTTCGGTACCGAGGTCCTCGTAAGCAATTATTTCAGCGGCAACAACGTGCCTGCTCAATAGTGCCCCCGCCCCACCGATGGTAGAAAGATGGACCGCCGTATATTTTTTCAGGGCGTCCCTTACCCGCTCGCCCCGGTATCCTTTTCCGAGCATTGCTTTAAGCCCGTTGGCGAGAAGCTTCAGGCTAAAAACATCCATTCTTGATGAGGTAGTCGGCCCGGCGGCACCGATTACCCTGCCCTCAGGTGCAGGCGTGGGACCAACAAAATAAATAATAGCTCCTTTAAGTGGAAACGGTAATTGACGGCTCCCTTCGATTGCCTCGCACAGCCTTTTATGCGCCATATCCCGAGCGGTATAGATTACGCCGGATATGAGAACTTCATCGCCGGCTTTTAACAAACGTACATCGGCTTCGGTCAGAGGCGGCTGCAGTTTTTTTGTCGAATCCATATTTTCCTACCAGTAACAAACTATGTGAGTTTATAATATATCAGCGATTTTACGAATTGAAAAGGCCCAAAAAATGTTTAAACTACAATAAGAAGATGGGCACCATTCGTTATTACTCCTGTCTGAAACTTTGGCAGTTTGCCTTTTTCTTTTCATTTTGATATTGCTGTCGGATACAGTTTGGTATAATACAACTATGGCTAAATATCCTATATTTCTGGAACTTGGTGACCGTCGGTCGGTAGTGATAGGCGGCGGTGCTGTAGCTGTTCGAAAAGCCCAGGCATTGTTAAATGCCGGTGCCCGGCTTGTAGTTGTGGCCGAGCGGATTGATAATATGATGACGGTTATATGTCAGGGTAAAAAAGCCGAACTGATAAAATCCAGATACTCAAAAGACTATCTTGCCGGGGCGGTACTTGTTATAGCCGCTACGAATAACAATAAACTCAACAAACAAATATATAAGGATTGTCAGGAATTAGAGATATTGTGTAATGTCGTGGATGTGCCGGAGCTTTGTGATTTTTATGTACCGGCCGTTGTTAAACGAGGCAACCTGCAGATAGCCATCGGAACCGAAGGCCGCTGTCCCGCCTACGCCGGGCATATTAGAAAGAAGCTGGAAAAGATTTTCACCGAAAAACACGGCCAATTTCTCACTGAGCTGGAGAAACTTCGAAAACGGATTATCGAAGAGTTAGCCGAACCAGCCGACCGAAAAGCCCTGCTGGGAGAACTGGCCGATGATAAGTCGTTCGAATTTTTTGTCGAAAACGACCAGGATCAATGGGGAACATTTGTCGAAGAGCTAATCAATAAATTTCTTCTTACCAGGAAATAAAAAATACCCGGTAAAGCCCGGGGGAATTTTTTTGATTGCTTTTCTCGCAGCTCACCTGGGAACGCCTTACGGCGGAACAGCACGCACAAATTTTTCAGGCTTCTATCTTTTCAATTACCACCTGCAGGTACTTTTGTCGGTGGCCTATACGTTTTTTACTGTTTTTGCGTCTGCGAAAGTGGGCAGGATAAAGCTTTTGTCCTTTGACGACGGCATCCTGAGCGGTGGTCTTAAACGAGGCGGTAACCTTGGCATCTTTCAAATAAGGATTGCCGATTTTGACTTTTTTGCCGTCACTGGCAAACAGGACCTTGTCCAGCTTGATTTTTTTGGCATTCGGCGCAACATCCGTCAGGTCTATCTCCAAACAGTCGCCTTCGGCAACTTTATATTGCTTTGAACCTTGTTCAATTATCGCATACATTTCAAAAAACTCCTGGCTTTTACTTATTCTACTATTCGGACAAAGTCGGAATTTTACAGACCAAATCCTTTTTTGTAAAGCAAATTATCAGATATTTTTGTTTTCTACCGCTCAATATGAAGTTAAAATACAGCCTGAGAAGCCTCTTCGGCAGCAATTTTATGCAGATAGCAATGATACAAGACAAAATCGTGCAGATATCCGAGCTTGAGCCCGTTTATCTTGACCGTGGTATATTTTTCGGCGACGGGGTCTATGAAGTGCTGCGAAGCTATGACGGCCGGATTTTTGCACTTGAAGAACATCTGCAGAGGTTTGCCAACAGTTTGTCTGCGATTGCAATAAGCGGCGTGGACATCGACCGGATTCGCAGCCGGGTCCTTAAATCTTTCGATGCCGCCGGTATTTCCAATGCCAAGATATATTTTCACGTTACACGAGGTTCAGAACTGCGAAACCACCTCTGTGAGGCTGATTTAGAGCCCAATTTTTTTCTGACCGTTACGGAGCTGGAAGATGATACGCAGGCCAAGTCCAACGGAATTGAAGTATCTACCCATCCGGACTGGCGATGGAAAAGATGCGATATAAAGTCTCTGAACCTGTTAGCCAATGTTCTCGCACGTCGGGACGCCGCCTCAAAGGGCTGTGCCGAGGCGATACTTGTCGATGAGGCCGGCCTTATTATCGAAGGAGCAAGCTCGGCATTTTTTGTAATCTCCGAACAAAAACTGCAAACCGCAGCGCTTACAACTAATATTCTGCCTTCCATTACGCGTCAATTTGTTATCAAAGCAGGCAAAATCATTGGATTGGAAACTATCGAAAAATCGTTAACACCGCAGCAGGCGAGCGATGCCGGTGAGCTGTTTATTGCCTCGACTACACAAGATATTATTCCCGTGGTCAAATTCGACGGCAAGCTCATCGGTGACGGCAGGCCTGGCAAATACACGAAAATGCTAATCCGGGAATTCCTCTCTTTTACTGCCTGATATGACCGATAAAGCTCTTCAGAAAAAACTCTTCATCCACAATAGCCCGGTTACGGTCTTCCGGGAGTTGGAGTGCCCGGCTGCCAGTTTTCTTCTTTGTCCCATGCGGTCGGAGGTGCGAAAACGTCCTTAATGACAAGTGAGTCGCCGACGCCGTCGGTCGTTGCATACCATGTATCGCTGTAATCGAACCGCAATATCGCCGCTTCCATAGGTCGGGGAATGCTTAAAACAATCTCCTCGCCGCCGTTGCTCAAACTGCCGGAATACTGGCCGGCAACATTTATATTTTTACCGTATGCCGCCTGAAAAGTAGCCAGGTCAGCCGCAACCACAACGTATTGGCCGGCCTCAAGCACCATCTCAGGAAAAGTAAAGTCAATACCTTTGCTGAAATGAACACCGTTAAGATTCAGTGACGTCTGTCCTATATTCTGCAATTCAATGTAGTCGAAGTTGCTGCCGATAGAAGCGTGGTACATCAACTCGGTAATCCGCAGGCCGTACAGCAGTTCCATAACATCATCGTAAGGATAATCATCGTCCGTCGTCGTGATGGTAGCGTTAAGTTCGGCACTGATTAGCATGTCGGAACTGGCTAAAGACCTGTTCATTCCTTGAATAGCCAGTATATTATCGCCCGGCTTAAGATTGCTGATGAATTCAGAGATATCGATATTCTCAAAGACTATGGCTTCGGAATCCGAGTGGCTGGCGCTTGCATTGGAGTTCCAGGTCGGCGTGCCCGTAAAATTGCGTCTGGAAAGCTCAAAACCATTCAGATAGGCGATAAAACCATCATCATATCGTATCTTTAGTATAAGCTCGGTAATGCTGGTTAAGTCAACCTTAACACTGAAAGGGATGCGAACGTAACAGGAAGTGTTAATCTGGTACATCTGTGTTCCAACATCGAGGTTGATAAAGCTTTCATAACCCGAACTCCTTTCGTAGCCTATACCACCGACTCTGCCTGAGCTAAAGACCCAGCTTGAGTCGTCAAAATCGGTCTCTGTTTTCCATTCCCGGCCAATCTCGCCGGTTGGAACCATAACATACTTGTCGGCATCCTCCGAAAAAAGCGTGGTAACGGTAAAGCTTGAGAGCACTCCTAAACGGTTGGCAACGCCGGGGCTTGGCAGTTCGAAAAATTCGAGGCTATCAGTCCCATCGGGCATACGACCCTGAGAAATATTAGTCGTCTGGGGTCCGTAGATTACCCTGTCGATTTCTTTTAGTCCGGCATCACATAATCCGATTATTTCCACGTCGGCTGAAAGTCTGAAATCCACATGGCCTGGCCGATCCCTGCTGTCTGCCCTGAATACAGCAAAGCCCTGACCGGCTATAAAACTCAGAGGACCAAGCAGACATTTGTCAGGCTGAGTTTCGGGATTGTCGGTCAGGTACAGATTGCTCAGATTGACCGGTAAGGCATGGGGATTAAACAGCTCAATAAAGTCGTCATTAAACAACACCTCACCGTTGGCGAACCACTCGTTGATCCTGAGTGTCTTAGGGTCACCCATGGGCTGAGCTATATTGGCCCGGCCAATGGTTGGCACTGTCAGCCTCCAAGACTCGGCTGAGCTCGTCGAAGTCTGACCATCGTATCCAATCCTGCCAATGGAAATATCCGGCAATTGCAAACCGAATTCCACCGAATCCAGCAGCACGCCCCCCTGGTCATATAGGTAAAGACCCTCACCTTGTCCATTAAGAGCAAAGCCCAGATGGATGCCTGAGGTTGCAGTCTCGGAGTCAGCATAAAGAATCAAATACTCGCCCGGTTCGATCGTAGTTCCGCCGCCGAATACAAACCTGGTCGGCTCATCAGGATTGTCGGTTATGCTCATGCCGGACAGGTTGAGCGAAGCCGGTCCATCGTAGTAAAGCTCTATCAGGTCAGGAAAGGTACCTTCATGTTCAAAGGCCGATCTGTTAACAGCCAGCACTTCATTAATAAGCAGCTTCGAATAAGATGTTTCGACGGTCCAAACGCGTGAGATGGTTGGATCATCTTCGCTTTGCCAGAGCCCTGCGGCATTTTTACCTATTACGAAAACGACATAAGACTGTCCATTGATTAGACTTGTCAGCTCGATGGGCATATCTACCGGCCGTTCTTCGCTCCAGTAACCAACGGGATCGTTTATGCTATATTTGTAATGCGTAATTCCCGGCCCGCCGACGAGGAGCGTGGCGCTGGTTTGGTATGTTACCCCATCCGGATCGCCAAAAATCGCTGCCCCTCTGGGCACATAAGCCCCCATATCGATACCTAAAGGTCCTGTGCCGATACCGACAGATCCAGCCTTTAGATGAAAGTCTTTGTCAGGATCAACGAAGACCGGGTCTGCGTCGATATTTCCAATACCGAGGTGGTGCCACTGAGCAGGAATAATCGAATAATTCACAGATATGTCCGTAGTACCCCGCTGTGGGTCACCTACATAATAGTATCCCAGGGGCCTTGGAGTATTCCAGAAAATGTTTCCAGCCAGATAGCCCCCCTCACCGGGTTCTATACCAGCCTCCTGCGGTTCATCGAAATTTATACCGGACCCGGTGCAGCCTACAACGGTGTTATTCTCAAAGCTAATCCAGGACCTGTCTTTGACCAGTATCGCATTATCACAGTTGATAAATAAATTGCGGACAATTACATGATTAGAGTTGTGAACATCGTCATAACCTGTAGTTATTGCATAAGATTCCCCCTCTTCAGGGCTGAAGTTCCTGTGAAAGTTCATAAACACATTGCCTTCGATATAGGCATTCGTGCCGTCAAGATCCAGGCCGTCATCCCCGCCACCAAGAAAGATATTGTCGATAAATTGCAGTCTCGTTCCTGATCCGCTCGTGGAAAAATCAACTACGTCCTGCTTGTCGCCGCTGCAGATGCCAAAGATGTTGTTCTCAAAGACCAGATACGGGTCGGAAATAAGCATACGGTGACCAGAGACAGTCTGAACCGACGTATCCGGAAAGATGCTGTTTCGTACAATCAGAGAGGAGTTGCTTATCTGGATAATTGTCTTGTCGGTGCCAGCCCAGGTCACATTGTCAAGATGAAGCCTGGAATCGTTCAAACGAATTGATTCGCCGTCACGCGACGAATATTCCATATCCACATAAGCAAGATAATTATCTTCTGCACTGTTGAAATGCAAGCCATCCCAGATCGAGGACTCATATGGAAAGCGGGTTAATTGTATTCGCTCATATTCGGTCCCTTGTGCCACCAGCCGTCCATTTATTGTTAAACGCGTACCCTCATCAAAAAACACCGTAGTACCCGGCTTTATCACAAGAGTGATTCCGGCAGGCACGGTTACGTCGCTCGTTACAAACCACGCGCCGGATGCGGCATCCAGAGTCGTATCAGACCTGAGCACCCCGGAGATTTCTGCAAGTTCACCATCATCGTACCAGATATCGACGTATCCATTCTGGAGTTTTTTGCCCATGCCCTCGGGCCCATCGAACGTTTCGACAACAATACGATTGATACCCGGCCACAATTTTCCTGCTCCGTGAGAAGGCATGATACCCACAAGTTCAAGGTCGAAGCTGATGTCACTGCTCGTGCCTGAATTCTGATGTATCTCGACCGCTAAAACGTTGGTTCCGTTGGACAGAAGGCTCGCATCGACGGAGAATTCGGTGAACGTGGACTCACCAGAGCCGCTCATGCCGCTGCTGGCCCGGGTGAGATAGTCAATATCTCTACCTGGCATATTACTGCGAACGACTTCTACGCCATTAAGATAAACTACTGCTCCATCATCTCGGAGCAGTCGCAGATACATTCTTGAATATTGAGAGGCATTGCTCACATCGAATGAGTGCCTGAAATAGGTAGTTATGAAGCGGTCTCCACCTGGTCCGCTATTGACAACTGTGCCTTCCGGACGGCCCTGAGAGCCGTCACCGTAACCCAATTCGGCCGGACCCTGACGCCAATTTATATCATTATAATTAGGATGAGCAAACCAATTAGAGCCGTCAGAGGCTGTGCCCTGATTGGAGCCATCATCAAGATATTTCCAAACCGACCGGGTATTGATAAGCGTCTCGGTAATCCCTCCGGCGCCACCGAAATCCCACATCCCTTCGACCGGTATCCAGTCAGCCAACTGGCCGTTAACCAGCACAGAACGGGTCTCGACAGGATCGGCGGTGCCGTACAGTGTGAAGCTGTCCACGATGCTTCGGTGGTATTGACTTAACTGGTGCAGGTCGCTGTCTATCGTTAATTCAGAAGGAATAAGCGAAAGGACGTGCTGATTACGTGCCGCCATGAAATTTTTCATTTGCTCGATAGTATCTGTTGGAACAAAATCTCCGAGGAGATTATCCAGGAACGGCCCAAGTTTCTCGGCAGAGAAAGTTGTCTCAATAAGGTCCCTCAAATGAAAATAATAACGAGGAAGAAATTGAGGGTGCGTTAGAAAACGATTCACGGTAGGAAGCGTTATGGATCGGAAAATGCTGTTCGTTGCGCTGCCGTTCCTGCCGAAGATAGTGTCCAAATCGTGCTGAATAAGAACAAATCGTGGATCCTCAATACCACGATAGAGATAGTAGTCATCGCCGTATCCGTTGCTGAGAGACGTTTCGCTGTTATCCAGCAGAGCATTGATGGCAAAGAAACGCAGCCATTGTTCCACATTGACAACGCGGTTGACTTCTTCAACATAAATATCATCCGGCGTGGTATCGGACATAACAAAGCAAAGCTCGATAAGGTCTGACCAGTCATCCTCTGCGGTATTGGTCCTCTTGAAGTAGCTGTTGCGATAAGAATTGGGATTTTGACCTCGGTAGCCGAAATCGGCAGGGCCTAAATCACGCATACATTTGTAAGCATTGCCTGCACTATTGCCCAGGAAATGATTGTCGGGAAAGTCGTTATCAATCACCTCGACATGAGCGTACGAACCATACATCTCACGCCCGGACTCGGCCAGGTTCTCACCGTTTAATCTGACCTGTACGGCGGTAACCTCAGGCTGAGGCAGGCCCGACATTCGAAAGATTGCATTGCCAGCCAACTGATAGTATGTGTATTTGGTATTCAAATTGACCGCGGTAACTCCTTTCCACGGCCGATCATGTGGGAAATTCAGGCGATAACTATTCGGCGGATCGTTGCGCGAGCCGTGCCCACGATTACGCACACCGAGATTATGTCTTACTTTCACATCAATACCATCTACGCTGACAAAAGTAACGTTCACCTGGGCGTCACTGTTATGCTCGCCACCTTCACCATCACCAATATCAAGCAGTCGGCCCTTGTCCATCTCATTCATAATCAGATAATAAATCGGTTGACTGCCCGGCGCCCAATAATCGCCTGCAACAAAAGAATCATTCACCTGATACAGAGCATTGGTTACCTGCTCCGACACTCCGTCTATAATACTCGGAGAAGGCCATGTCCGCCGATTAGCTCCGGCATCGCTTGCTTCGATATAAAACTCCACTATCTTGCCATCCTGCTGAGCTGGTATAGCTGCTCCATACACACCATCGCCCGCCCTGCCGTCACCATGTGCTCCATCATCAAACATCGTAATATCGTTGTAAAACTTTGGCTCGTAAAGGGTGTAGATATCTTCTCCCCTATACACTGAGATATCAATTCGATAATGCAGCGCTACGTTGATTCCTGTTGGCAGCTCATCGACGATATGAGTCGTTATTGTCACCGCGTCATTTGAATCCGGAACAATCGGAAAATGTGTTACGTCAAGAATTAGAGGGGCGATATCATTATCAGTTACCGAGTTAATCCTACAGGGCGTGCCTTTGGCGCTGTTGCTCGCCGTCCAGTTCTGCCCGTACTCATTGGGCAGCGCCGGATTAATCAATTCCAGAGACTTGCCGCCGCCATCATGCTCGGAAACCCAGTCCCAGCCGCGATGACCACGATCCCTCGGCCCCAGCTCACGAACTCCCCATTCACCCTGG
The DNA here is from genome assembly GCA_964653075.1 of uncultured Pirellulales bacterium. Taxonomy (GTDB): domain Bacteria; phylum Planctomycetota; class Phycisphaerae; order Sedimentisphaerales; family Anaerobacaceae; genus NIOZ-UU13. The sequence continues at coordinate 70,319 of CAZZAX010000004.1, read as the reverse complement.
TCGGCATAACGGACCGAGTTTATCATCTCACCGGTGTTGTCAACCAGCTCAATCACTTCCCCACTATTGCTTAATCTTCCATCCCAGCCCCCGACAACATTGGCAACACCGGGATATTTGGAAGTAAACGTATCCACGTCCGACGCAACTACAAGATACGCACCTGCATCGAGGATTACATCCGGAAAAACGAAATTCACACCATTACTGAGCCGCCAGCCGGCCAGGCTGATTGATTTGACCCCCTGGTTAAATAGCTCGATATACTCTGCGCCCATGTCCTCAGCCTGATTCTCCTGTGAGTGCGGATGGTACATAATCTCATTTAGGATTACCCGGACAGATTGACCGTTGTTTGACGCCCCGCGGGCAGGAGCGATAATAGAGCCCGCTAAATATACGAGTAGCGTCAAGGACAGCATTGAAATTTTCGAAGATATGGCTATTTCCTGCCTCCCTCTTTACCGATGCCTCAAACCATCGATTGTGATTTTATTCTTGCACCTTATAGAGCTTTGAAAAAAACAAAAACCGTACAAATCATCATTTATTTTAACATATATACGGCCATTGAGTCAATAGATGTTCACTCAAATCGGGTGATTTTCTCCTGTGTGCGGGACAAAATAGGTTGAACATGTGCCAAGGATTTGATAATATAATATTAGAACCTTTTGATGCTGTATATGGGAAGCCACGGCCAAGTAATTCTATGACTATCGCCCATAAAACAGGTTGTTTTTGACCTATAACTACTATATCTGTTTGATGATGCAAGTATAACCTGTCATCTACGATAGAGAGAGGAGCCAGGTACAGACGATTCTATAGTCATTCCAAATAGTATCAAACAGAAGTCTTTATACCAACCGGTAAGGTACAGATTTTATGTCTAAAAATAATTACAAACTCAGACTTACTTCAAATTCAGGTAAAATCATCAACAAACATCTTTTTTTACTTATTATTATCGGCTGTTGGATTTTTCCGGCATTATTTAACCCAGCTAAGGTGTTTGGGCACGACTGGCCTATGTGGCGATACGATGCGGGCCGCTGTGCATCTTCACCTGAGGAACTGCCGGCCAAGATGCATCTGCAATGGGTTCGTGAGCTGGCCCCTCCAAAGCCCGCCTGGCCAAAAAGTCAATACAGGCTGCAGTTTGACGCCTCTTACGAGCCGGTTGTTGCCGGTAAAACCATCTTTGTCGGCTCAATGGTTTCAGACTCTGTAACCGCCTATGACACTGAAACAGGGAAAGAAAAGTGGCGCTTCTACGCCGAAGGCCCTGTGCGCTTTGCACCGGTAGTTTATAAAGACAAGCTCTACTTCGTCTCTGATGATGGATATCTCTATTGCCTGAATGCCAAAAGCGGCTCTCTTATTCGAAAGTTCCTCGGAGGTCCCGCCGAGAAAAAAGTCATCGGCAATGATAGACTGATTAGTATGTGGCCTATGCGGGGAGGTCCTGTTCTATACGAGGATAAGATATACTTCGCGGCCAGTATTTGGCCTTTTATGGGTATCTTTATCCACGCTATAGATGCCCAGACCGCAGATATCGTCTGGACTAACAGCGGCAGCGGCGAGATTTACCTATTACAGCCGCACAGCAGCCCCGCTTTTGCGGGTGTGGCACCACAGGGTTATTTGGTAGCTACAGAAGACAAGCTGCTGATATCCGGCGGTCGGTCGGTACCGGCTGCATACGACCGAAATACCGGACAGTTCCTATACTACCATTTGAACAAATACGGCAAAACCGGTGCATGTGACGTCATCGCCTCCGGCGATCATTTTTTCAACCGTGGAACCATATACAAGCTTTCAGACGGCATCGCAATTCCCGGTGCACCGGCTTCTGTAATAGCGGGCGATGTTATCATCGGCAAAACATTCGATTCAATTATGGCTTACAAATTTGAGCCGGATACAAATAAAGTAAAGAGATTATGGCAAACAAAGGCCCCATCTAAACTTCGTAGAATATACTTGAAAGCCGGCTCACGTTTATATGGCAGCGGCGCCGAAGGCAGAATTTTTGCCATCGATATACCTCTGGAAAACAATAAACCCAAAGTCTCGTGGCAGGCAAAAGTAGATGGCGAAGTGTGGAACATGCTGGCCGCAGACGGCAAGCTTTTTGTGATTACTCTGCAGGGTGGTCTCTATTGTTTCGCAGATAAAAAAACCGGGCCAAAACACCATGCAAGGCAAATCAAGCCACTTCCAGACGGCTCCAATCATTGGAAAGACAAGGCTAGGCAAATATTGGAAACGACAGACCAAAGAGAGGGATATTGTCTGTTACTTGGACTTGGAACCGGTGAGCTCCTTTATCAGTTGGTAAGTCAATCAGAATTACATATTATCACCGTCGATTCGGATCCAGGGAAGATTGAAGCTGTACGCCGAACACTTGACGAAACCGGGAAGTACGGAACGCGAGTTTCCGTTCATTGTGGTGATATCACAACGGTGCAACTGCCTCCATATATGGCTAATCTGATTGTATCAGAAGATCTCCAGGCCGCAGGTTTCCATAAAGGTGGTATCTTTATTGAGCGTATTTTTAATTCGCTGCGCCCATACGGGGGTTCAGCCTTCTTTTCGATTCCTCAGAGCAAACACGTTGATTTCTTTACTAAGGCCGTCGGTTTGAAACTGCCCGGCTGTTCGATTATAAGCTCAGATGGATTTATTTCATTAATCCGAACCGGCCCGCTGCCTGATTCTGCCGACTGGACTCACCAGTATGCAGATTCCGCTAATACTGTTATGTCCAGAGATAAACGAGTCAAAGCCCCATTGGGCCTTTTGTGGTTCGGCGGTCCTTCTAATGACAAGATATTACCCCGGCACGGACACGGCCCGTCTCCACAGGTAGTTGACGGACGGCTTTTCATCGAAGGCCGGGATATGCTACGGGCGGTTGATGTCTATACCGGCAGGTTGCTGTGGGAAAGACAATTCCAGGACCTTGGAAAATTCTACGACAACACCAGTCATCAACCGGGTGCTAATGAAATTGGAAGCAACTACGTAACCGTTTCAGACGGTGTGTACGTCGTATATGGAAACAAAATCCACATGCTCGACCCCGCTACCGGCCTGACTACGAAGGAATTCTCGATGCCGCACGAAGAAAAACCTCAATGGGGTACAATTGCGGTCTGGGAAAACCTGCTGCTTGCAACTGCTTCACCGATTAACGTTCCGTTAACGGACAAACAGACAAGAACAGAACTCCCCGAGAACATGCAATCGGTTATTAAAAAAGGTGCCGATTGGCAATATCTGGCCGGTTCCCATCCTAATAATGCCTGGACGCAGCCAGATTTCAATGCCGAAACATGGAAAACCTCAGCGGCAGGCTTTGGTTACAATGATGACGATAACAAAACAGTGCTGAAGAATATGAAAAACCGTTATTCTACTGTGTATATACGCAAATCATTCAGCATAACGAAACCGGATGATATCCACGAATTGGGATTAGTAGTCAAGTACGATGATGCCTTTATCGCCTACCTTAACGGCAGGGAGATACTACGAGTGGGCGTCTTCAATGGCAGCGGAGCCAGAACTTCGGGTATAAATGAACATGAACGCAGAGGCTGGGAGTATTTCAAGATCGACAATCACAGCAGCCTTTTGCGTAAGGGAAAAAATGTGCTGGCCATTGAAGGGCATAATAGGAAGCGTGATAGCCGGGCTTTTACACTCAATCCTTATCTGGTCGTCCTGCGGAATAGGAAACCCGGAATGAATAAGAACATCAAACAGGCTGGTTTGAACTATGTCTCCGGGATAACCGTCAATGCCGATTATGCCTCCGGCAGCAAGATGCTCGTCGCCCTGGATCGTCGCACCGGCGAAGTTCTCTGGAAACGCAGCGCAGAATACTCTTTCCGCCATAACGCCATTACTATAGCAGCCAACAAAGTATTCTGCATCGATGGATTGAGCGAAGCCAAGGTGGCTTACTTTAGACGTCGAGGGCTTAAATCAGAAAAACAGCGCACACTGTATGCATTAGATGCCGGGACCGGCCGGATACTCTGGAAAAGCAATGAGGGCATTGTTGGCACTTGGCTGGCCTATTCTAATGAGCATGATATTCTGCTTGAAGCAAGCAGCCTTTCCGGCGACAGAGCAATGGATGAAGCACGCAGGGGTATGGCAGCTTATAGAGGATCGGACGGCAAAGTACTCTGGAGGACCAACGACAGCTATAAGGGTCCCCCGATACTATACCACGAATGGATTATCACACAAACCGGCGGTGGTAGCCGCTCTGCCTCTGCTGAAGCAAAGGTTTTTAATCTGCTCAACGGCAAGTATATAACACGCGAACATCCGATGACCGGCCAAACGGTCCCATGGACATGGATTCGATTCAAAGGCTGCAATACAGCGATAGCAAGTGAGAACCTGCTGACTTTTCGATCGGCCTCCGGAGCGTTTATTGACTTGACAAGAGGACAAAGTACGGCCAGCATAGGTGGTTTCAAGTCCGGCTGCACATCAAATTTAATAATCGCCAACGGTGTACTAAATGCACCCGACTATACTCGGACCTGCGTGTGCAGTTACCAGAATCAGTCATCACTTGCACTGGTCCATATGCCGGAGGTCGTGCACTGGACATTCGACTACTACCGGCTTCCAGACCAGATAACGCCGGTTAAAAAGGTAGGAATTAACCTTGGCGCTCCCGGCAACCGCTACACCGAAAACAATATGTTGTGGTTGGAATTCCCGAGTGTCGGGGGGCCATCGCCTGATATTCCCATTCGAGCCAAATACGAAAATCCTCGGTGGTTCCGTTCTCACACCTCTAAAGTGAAGGACAAGCATAACTGGATAACCGCTTCCGGCGTAACAGGGCTCAGGGAAGTCTCCATCCGTATGTTTATACAGCCAGGAAGGAATCCATCAAGTGTTAACGGCTTCGACAAGCACATCGAAAAAATTCCAACCTGGCAGGAAGAGCAAATCAAAGGTGCTTTTGAACAACCCAGACCTTATACTGTACGTTTATACTTCGCTGAGAATGACGAATACGAGATTGGCCGGCGTTTATTCGACGTCTCAATACAGGGCAAACGGGTTTTGGAGGCCTTCGATATCGTAAAGGAAGCCGGCCAGGCAAATCGCACCGTCGTAAAGGAATTCAAAGGAATTAACATAAAAGATGATTTAAAAGTCACTCTCACTCCCACAGCCGAAGGAAAAGCTGAACCCCTGCTTTGTGGAATTGAAATTATTGCCGAAGCTTGGTAAACCTAAACAGTCTACAGGCAATCAAGCGGTTATCACTATAAGCTTGAGAATTTCTTGTGTGCTTAAATTCGTAATACCAATACTGAAATAGATCTGGTAGCATTATTTAGTATTTGACCGCTTCAAGCGGATCAATATCTGGTTTTGTTTTATGTTAGACTTTTCTCCCGGTTGAACAGGTTTTACAGTGATCTGTTTTTCAACATCCTGGTAACCTTCACATGAAATATGAAGTAGATAATGATCGGGCGCGGCAATAAATACCTTTCGCCAACCGATCTCGCGTTCAGGCTCAATGATCGACCCATCAGCAGATAAATATGCCGAAGCTTTATTACACGCTGGTATCGTTATAAAGACAATCGAAACATTGATTTTTATAAGAAAATTTCAAATTTTTTCAATTTTACGGGCCTTTTAGCTCAAAAGATATGAAAAATGGCTGATTTCAATAAAGAGGCTATCTGGAGGAGGTGTATTTCGTGCTTACTAACTCTTTTATGTTATTTGGACATGGTTATCACTATAGGTGTAAGAATTTCTTGAGTACTCAGCCCTTCTTTAGATTTAATGTTCACATTTTGTCGAATTTTCCTGTATCCAGGATGCTCGGCAACAAGTATATATTCGCCAGCATCGCCGGCAAAGGATTTGCTTTTATCAGAATCAAAATGCGTTTCAATAATAACTCCGCTTTTTTCCAGCCAGACTTTTGTCCCTGCTAATGGCAGACCTTCTTCAGTGACAACCACAACGACTAAATAACCACCATATTGTTTGACAATAGTATCAACTTCAATATCAAGTTTCTTGTTTTCACCGGATTTTAAACTAACTTCTTTTATTATTGATTCTCTGCTCAAAGCCCCTGAAGCTCTGCCAATTATGTAATCACCATCTGGCAAATTCCAAATTTCATAACTCCCATCTGCTGCTGGTTGGATTCCCATTGTTATTTCTTGACTGATACTTCTCAGCATTAATGGGATTCGAAGCTCTTTGGGATCACTGGGTACAACTTTCCCAGATAATGAAGCAAATCCCGCTGGAATCCATAAATCAACATTACATTTTTTCTGATCTTGCTTAATTTCGAAGACTTTGTGAATAGTTGGATATCCAGATCTGCGTGCTATCACTTCATATATTCCAGGAGCCATGTTATGAAAAATATATGGGTCATTTGACTCAACTCTGGGTAATAATTGACCTGCTTTCGAACCATAAAACACTTTTTCATCGTACTTCTGAATATGGACAGCTAACTGATTCAATGACTCTTCTGGATTCTCAGCGGTGATTTTAATAACAACCTGAGCCAAATCTAAATTCAAATCACCCATATCCATGTCAATCCCAGACTCAAAGTCAAATCGGCCTATTTCTGACCACTGTTCCCAGCTTCGCAAACCTGGAATCGACCAATAAACATACCGTCGTCCTGATGGTATTCCCCAAAAGGTGAACCAGCCCTCAGCGTCAGTCAATGCGTAAGCTGTAAATGCCGTTTCATGATCAGCTATGTTACCTCGTACCATTACCTTGATATTAGTCATTGGTTTTCCGTCTTGTAGAAGGCGTCCTATAGAGTACCACTGGCCGCCAAAATCAAGGTTTGTGGTTTTATTATTTTTGGGCAGAACTGATGTTCGAACTACGCCTAATTGCTTATCTGGGTCTTGTCTGAATCCGAAGCAAAGCTTCTCAGGCATTCCCATAATGCGATAAAAACCTTCTGAATCTGTAGTAACAGATCCGAGTCTGCCCCTGTTTTCTTCCCAATAGCTGTACGAAGTTTCATCCAAAAAATACAAAGTTGTGTCCGGCATAGGCTTTCCTTTTGAATCATAAACATATCCTTCAACAACACCACCTTTTTTGAGTACGATTTTTACATCAGCTACATAATCATGCTCTATCTCAATCTGCTTTAGCTCAGGTGCATAGTTCGGATGGCTTATTACAAACCACTGCCAAGTATCGCTTTCGGGAACATTTTCGATAATAAATAGACCATTAACATCAGTAGCTGTTATATATTTTTCATCAGGCTTTTCATCTCGACTGCGGCGGTAGCGGTAGCTTATTCTTGCATCCTCTACCGGATTTCCTTTCTCGTCAACAACTTTCCCCTCGACAGCCCCACCGATGCCAAGCTCAATTATGGCCAGTTCATTGGCATCAGGGCATATTTCTTCACTTAGCTTCATCGCGAATCCATCAGCCCGAACACTTACCCTTTTGCATTCGTTACCCTTCGATGCTAATTCAAATTCGCCTTCGGGATGTTCAAACCGTACCCAATTATTATTTAATCCAATCTTAAATTTAGTTACTGGATTGCCATCGTATTTGTTCACTACTTTTCCCCTGAGTGTGGTTTGCTGCTTAACCGGAATCTCGACAACAAGTCCTTCACTTGGTGCTCTTACATTCCCAATAGTTGTATCTTCAATATCTTCTCCAGTAAATTTCAATGTGTAGATACCAGGATCCAGCCGTTCTACAAGAAAACTATTTTCAAGTTCACCTTTACGATTTCGAGGAAGGTCTGTAAACGACCGCATGCCCTGAGACGTACGTGCATCGATATGCACATACCTCACCTTGCCCTCGCCCAGCCACCTTATAGTGCCACTTATTGAAACTAATGATTTGGTCGATCCTTCCGGAAATCTGAGTTCCAGGAGTTCACCATCTGCCAAAGGAAGTTCTCTGTATCCAAGGGAAGTTCCCCGCGATGAATCGTCTGAAAGCGGGACAGAAGCGTGAATCTCGTATGTTCCAGGTAGTATATGTTCCAGAGTAAAATAACCATTGACATCAACATCATAACTTTCAGGACAATGATGGCTGTGCCACCACTTAGGATAGGCAGATATTTCTAAGTCCGTTGCTGGCTCACCATCAAGATATTCAATATACCCTGCGATTGAAAACCCTTTTTCCAAAAGAATTTCTCTGTATTCAATGATATTAGGGTCGGTAAGTATTACCTCGAGTTTGCATGGTGCATAGTCCCGATATGTTTCGTAGTATCTCATGCCTTTTCTTTGAACTAAATCCCCTCTGACTCTATGCCTTGCCACTATCAGGTAGGGAGTATCTGTTGGCTTGAAACCTCCAAGGATAATTGTTCCGTTAGCATCGCTTTTTTCGCGGTGTAAGGGATCTCCGATTTCCCTTTTATCTTCATCAGCAAGCAGTGTGTTAGTAAAGTACGTTCCAGAAAGAGGTTCGCCTTGTTCATTTATGACCTTTATCTCAATCATGCATGCTCTCTGAAGTTGGAAATGTTTAACTCCTTGAATTTCCTCTTCCATGTGGATTGTGACTTTGTCGCGATAATCTATTCCTATATATTCCTTTTGAAAAATTTGAATTTTATAGTCACCATCTTGCTGTATGTCTTTAAAACAGTAAAAACCGTTTGGATCTGTTCCAGATTCGTATATTCGCCCTCCGTGTATATGTGTTGCATAAACTTTGGCATCGATAATCGGTTCATCTGTCTCAGCATCGGTAACAAGTCCGCTTAATATACCACTCGGTACAAATTTAAACTCGACATCCTTAGTTGAGATAGCCTCAGTTGGCAAGAAAAGTGATTGTACATTTTCTGCGTTATTCCCGGTTTCATTAATAGCTAACATGTTGGTTATTTCGCCACTGGGCCTCTCAGTTATTTCTTCTGTAATCTTATCCTGTTTTTCTTCTCGTCCCTGGACAAACACTTGAGTTTGTGGCAAATTAGGCTCTGGCTCGGGCTTGGTGACGCATTTATAAGTTATAACTGCTCCAACACCGATGACTACTACTGCTGCAGTTGTGACTATCTTGGCCGTTATCCCACTCATTAAGGTAGCAATACCTGCGGTAGCTCCAGTCGTAGACGTACCTGCTGCAATACTAGCGGCCGTAGCAACACCAGAACCTTTCATAGCAGCCAATCCGGCAATAGATGCAACAACCGTTGAGGTAAACACTTTACCAGGTTTGGTTCTTTCGATGGCATCCTCTACAAAGGAAGCAATCTTTTCTCTTAGCAGGTTCCGGGCTTGTGATACCCGTTCCCGGGCTGTGTGTTCGGAGAAACCAAGTTGGTCGGCCACCTGGCGATAAGACCTGTCCTCTCGGTAATAAAGGACCAGTGGTTCTCGAAACTTTTCAGGGATCTTCGATAAGGCCTCATTAACAATAGCCTCCCGCTCTTTACTTATCGCAGCCTCAATCGGCCCAATATCTTCAGATGGATGATCTTGTATTGAATCCATGGGAATCGCCTTACTTGTAATGTCATTTTTTTGCCTTCGATAAGAATCATAGATCAAATTACGGGTTATACCGCATAGCCACGCCCGGAATTTGGACAGGTCCTTTAATTGGTTCAGATTCTTCCAGCCTTTGACAAATGCTTGCTGGGCCAACTCTTCGCTCTTTTCCACACTTCCTGTCGCACTATATGTGATGGCACAAATCAGAGACTGATATTTCTGTACAATAACCTCAAAAGCCGGAGTTTGGCCTCGCAGGCTCGCTTTTAGCAGTTCGCTCTCACTTTGCGTATTTTTAGTCATTTTAGATGCCTCATTAGTGTCTTTATTCTACACATCTGTTAAACAGGACGCAAATAACGTCAAGCTGCGCCCGAAATTTTCAAAAATACACAAAAAAACTTTCAGATCTACTGTAGCGATCTTTCAAACATTGGGAACAATAATGGCTGATTCGATAGAAACCGGCCATTCGAAGGAGGGCAATTTATGCTTCGATCAAACTAATAAACTATCCATCTGCTTTTTTTTCAGAGACAAACCACACTTAAACTGGACTCTTCTCAATTCTAAACTGTAATTCAGTCTGCTTGATGAGGTTTGATACATTTCTTTTCATCCGGCTACCGGTGGCACGTATGCCGGGAATGTTAATCCGATTTTATCTTTGAAATTCTTGAAAATATTTTTTATGGACTATCCTTTGACCGCCTCATGCTTTTTAATGAAATCCGGGTCAATCTCCACACCTAAACCCGGACCGGTGGGGACTTTAATCTTTCCATCCACCACTGACAGGGGCGATGTTTTGCATTCGAATTGTACATTCGTGTTTAATCCTTTGAATTCGTGATGAGCGAATGCATTGCCAAGGGCGGATACAAAATGAATCATGTAAAGGTACCCCAGTCCTCCACCGGACATATGCGGCGTACAGGGTTTTCCGAATGCCTGCGCCATACGTGCTACCTTCGTCGAACGAATCATGCCCCCAAAATAATAGTTATCAGGCTGAACAATTTGAAGCCCGTCATTGGCAATAAGCCACCGAAAACCGTGAAGGCTGTATTCCTGTTCGCCGCCTGCAATTGGAATTCTCAGCCCATCGGCAACCTCTTTGGTCTCTTCATACCAGTCGAAAAGAACCGGCTCTTCGAAAAAACCGTAAGCGTATTCTTCTAACAATTTTCCGACCCGTATCGCCTCTTCCACTGAATAAAAACCGTTTGCATCCGCGTACAAAGCCATCTTATCACCGAATGTTTCGCGGATTAGCGGAATCATTTTTTCCGTCCTCCCTTTCGGACCAACGGCGTTAATGTCCCTTGTCATGAACATAAGCCCGCCGACTTTAATCTTAACCGCGTTAGCATTATATTCCGCCACATCCCTCTTTATCAGTTCAAGGGATTCCTTTACTGGTCTTTCACGGTATTCTGTAGCCTGATATACTGCGACCCGCGGATGGTGGATGTCTCCTATCAACTGGCCCATGGACTTGCCCGCAATACGCCCCAGCATATCGAGAATCGCAAACTCAATCGTAGCCAGAGGTATCCCCAGCGCCATACCGCTTAATCTGAAATTAAGATTGTATATGTACACCTTCTCAAGCAGCAGATCCAGCTCGCGTGCATCTTTACCAATGAAGAATGGTTGTAGCCTGTTGACAAAAATTGGATAGAGCGTATTCATCCCGCTGTGACCAACCGAAATACCTTCCGCCCCATCGGAAGAACGCACCCGGCACAGAAAATTCCGCCTGTAACGAAGCAGTTCGAGGCTCTTAATGATTACCGGCCTGGCAAAAAGCTCCTTTTTCAGTACAGGCCGTTTCAGTATTTCATCGAGCCGGGCGTAAGCAGCTCTCTTGGCCTCTGAACCACTGCACGAGCCCGGCCATCCGGCCGCAAGCCCGCCGGCAAGCGCACTGCCTATGAATGTTCGACGATCTGTTCTCATGATATAATTCCCTCTTTCTCTAACAGTCAAAGTCTCAATCACTTTGAAATATGATGTACCCTTTTGCCCGTTGGTGAAAACTGACAGGAGTGATTATATCGAAATGGGAAAACGATTCAAGCAGAAAAATCAATCCAAGACCGCCCATTGGAGTGGTGCCTTTATTCGACCGAATCCAGACACCCGTCCGCTTCACAAACACTTTTGATGTCTCGGACATCTGAACTCTTACAATAGGTTTTATTGGGCCTTTCAAAGCCAAAAGATCGAACACTTCACACCAACCCGGCAGACCTTAGCACATCTTCGTGAGCTATTCGTTGACTAAGCCCCTACAGCGGATATAATGGGTAGGCAGGCAGGCCCGAAACTTGGTCGGAAAAGTGATGGCAGCGCAGGTCTGCATTCAGCGGCAATGTGCCGGATTCAAAACTTTAGGAGGCTAATATGGATTCAGACAAACACAAAGCACCAGGAATGGGACGTAGAGAGTTTCTTTCTCAGTTCTCGGCGGCGGTAACAGGTTCGACTATGGCTTTCGTGACTGCCCACGGGCAGAGTATATCGACGGAAGATACCTCATCGCCCGCACCTTTATTGCCCACCATACGTCTGGGTAACCACCGCATTACCCGGCTGATCGCCGGCTCGAATCCCATCAGTGGATACTCATATATGGGTCCCGTTCTGGATCGGCACATGCAAGAGTATTTCACGCCCGAGCGAATAATCGAATTCCTTTGGAAATGCGAACGTGAGGGCATCAATACACACCAATTCAGTCGCCCGGAACAAATGAGCCATGTCTTCAAAAAGTTGAGGGAGCGGGGCTCGAAGATGAAGTTTATCTGCCTTCACTCCGGTGACCCGCAGCGCATTTCGGTCGAAAAGGTGGTTCAGGACACTCAGCCAATCGCCATCGTACACCATGGTGGAGTCACCGACAGACTGTTCCGGCAGGGCAAGAGCCGTGACGTACATGATTTTGTAAAACGCGTGAGAGATGCGGGTGTGCTGGCCGGTGTCTCGGCGCACAATCCCAACTGCATCAAACAGATTGCCGATGAGGGCTGGCCGGTAGACTTTTTCATGACCTGCTTTTACTACCTTACCAGGACAAAGGAGGAGCTTGAAAATATGCCGCCGGTCGTCACTGTCCAGATCGGCTATCCGTTCTTTGCCTCTGATCCGATGGCTATGACCAAAGTGGTCCGGCAGGTCGACCAGCCTTGCCTGGGCTTCAAGATCCTGGCGGCGGGCCGAATGTGCGGCAGCGATAACAAAGTTGAGACAGCGTTCAAATTCGCCTTCGAGCATGTCAAACCTACCGATGGTGTTATCGTCGGCATGTATCCTCGGTATCATGACCAAATCCGCCAGAACGCTCAATACACGCGACAATTCGCAGCGCTGCAGGAAGTATAGCATTGGAGCAGCAGCCTTGAACGTTCTGCAAAGGCGCGTTGCCAACAGAGGAAGTCGATTAAAATAGTCATAGTATTAGATTGATTGCACATTCGGAGAATTTCAATATGACCAGCTTATCCTAAAAATTCTACATTTGTACAATATCCACCCAGGCTCGGTGGGAAACCGGTAGTTGAGAAACCTTAAAAGACCCAGGTCTTTTCAGAGCTATGTACACGTTGTTTAAATTGGCTGGAAGGTATTTTAGTCCCCACCCCAATTCTGAGCTAAAATAGCGAAGTCCCTCAAATCTACATCACAATCGCCGTCAAGGTCACCGATGCATCCCGGATGATTTGATTCGAGCCAGTATGCGGCCAGAACGAAAAGGTCATCGAAGTCCACATCGCCATCAGGCTCAAAGTCACCTGGAATCATATTAATTACTGTTGACTGAATAAGCTCGATTCCTTCACCCGTGCCGAGGTTACGGCTGTACTGTTTGTCCGTTGAGTTGTTCCAGTGTTCATGCGCGCCGAGACTTTCAAGGGGAGTTCCGTCATTTTCCGGGTCGTATATTGTTCCTGAAGGAGGATTGTGTGCCATCGCAGCCTCGTGCAGATAATCGTGAGCGCCGGATATATGCGGATAGTCGCTCCATTCCGTGTATAAAAAGTCAAAGCATACCGAGTCAATCGCGACCTGGTCCATCGAAAGAAATATACTCGAAGGCCAGTCGTCATTGAAAGGTTCCATCTGCCATTTGGTAGGCTGTGAATCCCAGTTCATTCCTGCGAAAAGCCCGTCAACCAGGCACAGCAATGTCTTGCCGCCTAATTGCTCATGACCCATCAGGTCAACAAGGCAGCGGTAATTACCCATTCCCGGAATATTGCTTGGCAGGGTAGTGTGCATATCGTACCAGTTGCTGGAGTTTGGCTGGTCCCCTGCGTTGGGGTTCCTTATGAGTGAGCCGTAGTGATTTTTGGCGCAAACCGTGATACCGCCTGCGCTGTGGCTTTTGAGAATAGGGAAATTGATGAAGTAATCGGCTTGCGCGAAGCAAATGGGTATATTATCTATTTCAGTGACACCCGCCCGGTGCTTCGAGTCCGGGTCACTCCAGTTAAACTCTACCCTCGACCACCGTGATTTGGTTCGCCCTTTGCCGCCGACTCTTGCGATGTAGACCACACCGGGACAATTCGGCTCGACCATATCGTACCAGTAGTTCGGCATAATCCTGCCCGGGTCGCCGATTGAAATATCGCCCGGAGCCACTCCGACAACATCTATCAATTGCCTTAGCAGAGCGATAGTCAACTGGGGTGAATTATCGATATAATTCATATAATTGCGTTGTTTATCCATCGTTACCGGATTCGCGTTATGGCATAACGTATGGTTGACTTTGATGCCGATTTTTTCGCCGGGTGTGTAGCCAATATCTCCTTTGCCTCGTTGCCGGTTAAAATGCCGGAAGATTGCATCCCATGCGGCCGCATCTGTTTGTTCACCCGCCAGCACACGGATAGCCGTTGACATCATTCTGTTAACTACCGCCTGGTTGGTGTGGTCATGCTCATACCAGTGTTCGGTCTGATTACGACTAAAATATGTCCAGTCCGTGACATTCGGGTCGTGAATCCAGGCGACGCGTCCGGGTTTAACTCCTTTGGCCACACCAATCGGGACGTCTACAACCCGCGGTTCCTGTGCAAGAATTAATTCCTCTCCTGTGTTGCTCGTTATCAGCCAGATGAAGAATAAGCCGATGAATACGGACATAGCGGCCAGAACGTAGCGTGTCTTTGTCAAGTAATTTTGCGCCCTACGAAATGCAGCTATTGAGCCCAGAGTTCCTGTGAGCCAGACTATAAAACCCGAAGCAAGAGGAAAGGCCACCTGCTGACAGGGGTACGTTGCGCGGGAGGGTTTTGGTATCACTCGCACAAGAAACCAGATGAGTGCGGCCAGGCCCGTGAAGGGGAGAAGCCACAACGCCCATCGTTTTTTTGGCTTTTGCTTTATCGGCTTGCCGGTTCTCGGGCACGCATTAAACGATTTTTTTTCAGATGGTCCCGGATGATACATAAACGGCACCCTCCTCTCTCAAGTTCGAAGTCAGGAAGCTTAAGGATAATCTGACATTTCCCATCTAAACGCTTAAAAAACTAAATTTTCATTGTTCGACTTTAATAATCTTACAAAATTCACCTTGAACAATCAAGAATTTACTCTTTCAAAGTAGCTTTGTTGAACATTTGCACGAAAACATTGGTTTTTGTGCCTACCCTTTCTGCCAATCTCAGATTTTGTACGGACCTTAATCACTAACACCTTTAAAATCCAGGTGTTTCAGCAATTCTTGTCATCAGCCTCCGGCAATTGGGGGAAAAATAGCAATTACGTCATGATTGCTTAATTTATGCTCAACTGACGTCGCCAGACCATTTACGATTATGACCTTGGCATCTTTTTCAGGAATTTTTAGATATTTCAATAAATCGCTCAAAGAACTTCCTTCAGGTAGTTCCAATTCTCTTTCGTTGAAGCGGCCTTCTCTAAAGGTCGCAAAAAGCTTAACTTCCACGACCATATCTTTTATTCCTTCACGCTATGTCGAGCTGAGCGAGCTTAGATTCACTCGGTAATCCTTGTTCATTCCAACCACGTTCTTTGTAATAATCCGGCAAAAGCTCCCCCAGACGATGTACATGTCCCTTGCAAGGCCCGTTCGGAATTGGTTCAGTTAGAAGGCGCCGAGGTAGTGTGTCCTGCTCAGGACTGATACCTGCCTTCAGATTAAAAATCCGTTCTATATTCCATATCCTGTCACCGGCTTCAAGCAGTGCTTCTGTGGTCCAGTCTTGCCCCACAATAGAGTTGAACATATCCTTATAATCATCTGCTCCAAGGGCAAATGATGTGAATAGGCATAATCCCAGGGAGTCGATTACTGCCGTTAAGTCCTGGAATATTTTTACCCATGCAGCCTTTCCTTCGATTGAGAGGGGATCCAGCTTTTCCGGCAACCCTACAATTTCCGGAGCAATCATATAACCCCTGACATGACAACCACCACGGTTAGATGTGGCGTATTGTAAGCCATGACCCTGTACACCTCTCGGGTCATAAGCCGGTAACTCCAGCTTCTTTACCGACATTGACAGTTCTGGAACTCCGTACTCTTCGCCCAATCTGTAGGACCCAAGCGCAAGTTTCACTCCAAATCCTTCACCTGCTCCCATTTTTCGTGTCCATTCCACGATCGCTTCACCGGAGCCAAACTTTAATGCCGGTCCGTCAATTTCATCTGAACCGATAATACCCTTTTCATACATCTCCATAGCGCAGGCAATCGTCGCTCCGGCCGAGATAGTATCCAGGCCATATTCATTACACAGCTTGTTGGCTTTGATTATCGCCGCCAGGTCGTCGACACCACAACTTGCACCGTACGCCCAAACAGTTTCATACTCCGGGCCTTCTCCTTCGACGTCATCGACCTTGGAGTATCTCCCGCAGGCAATTGGGCAATGGAAACATGCCATATTCCTGACCAGATACTTTTCGGCTAATGTCTCACCTGAGGTTTTGTCGGCCGTTTCGAAATACGACTCCTGGAAATTGTTGGTCGGATAGATTCCGCTCTGGTTAATTAAGTTCACAAGTATGGACGTACCGTATGTGGGTAGTCCCTTGCTTGTAACATCGTTCTCTCGGATTTTCTTCCTGACATTTGTTAATACCTTTTTTGCTTCCTCATCTCTGGCCGGGCTTAGTTTTCCTGTACCTCTTACCACAATCGCCTTCAGGTTCTTGCTGCCCATAACCGCTCCAACCCCCGACCTGCCGGCGGCACGATATTTGTCGTTCATCACACAAGCCAGTAACGCAAGTCTTTCACCGGCAGGACCAATGGTCAGAACTCGGGCCTTGGAGTCTCTTGTTTCCTGAAGTAGCAGATCGGTCGTCTCGGAAACCAGTTTGCCCCAATATTTTTTTGCATCCTTAATCTGAACAGTATTGTCATTGATGTATATGTAACAAGGCTTGTCGGATTTGCCTTCCACGATAATAAAATCATACCCTGCGCATTTTAGTTCCGCACCCCAGAAACCACCCGAATTGGAGCTGGCGATTGTACCACTCAGAGGCGATTTTGTTACTACCATGTATCGCCCTCCAGTCGGTGCCTGTGAGCCTGTAAGCGGACCCGTCGCAAAAATAATCTTATTCGCCGGGTCGAATGGTTCTATCTCAGGGTCAACTTCTTGTGCCAGATAATACGAGGCTAACCCGCGCCCTCCTATAAATTTCATAGCCAGTTCCATATCTAAATTTTCCCGGTCAATCTGACCTGTACTAAGATTTACCCTTAAGAACTTTCCAGAATATCCGGCCATAATTGAATCTCCTAATAAACATGTTTTGGTATAGTCAAATATCTCCTCACAAGACTTAAATGTCAATGACCGTCCATTCATTTCTGAAATTTTTCGGACCGGTCCAACCAGCCAATCAGGCCGGTGCGCATCCATGAAACACCACCATAAATGACCCCATTGTGCCGAGTTGCGCCTGCAACTGGCCTGCAACCCAGATGGCCGTTATTTGCCAATTCGAAAATATTTTCATTTCATAAACCCTTTAAAATCAAGTAGAGTCAAGGT
Source organism: uncultured Pirellulales bacterium (assembly GCA_964653075.1). Taxonomy (GTDB): domain Bacteria; phylum Planctomycetota; class Phycisphaerae; order Sedimentisphaerales; family Anaerobacaceae; genus NIOZ-UU13. The sequence continues at coordinate 52,714 of CAZZAX010000004.1, read as the reverse complement.
ATTACAGAAGGTCAAAAATTTGGTAACGTTTTCAATGTCCGGCGCCTCTTGCACGGTTAATACCTGAAACTAACCTGCTGAACAAGCGAAACAGAGTGGCCTTTCCTTCATCATTTCCCTTTCCTGCCAAACCTTGCTTCCATGTTCACAGTGAATTTATCACATGCTGTGTCAATGGCTTGAAGTCTTTCTTCTGTTGACAAGTCAGAGGTGTTACTTGCGGCCGCTATCATCGTCTGGCATTCGTTAGAATCCATAAATCGAGCTGCTTCCAGCAATTGATCTTGGTCTTCCCTCGGTAAAACAATAAATCCATGTTTGTCTGCATGGATCAAATCTCCGGGTTTAACGGTCCGTCCAAATACCTCTACTTTGCAATTCCAACGTACGGGATGGCTATATGCGTGTCCGACACACAGACGCTTTGCAATTGCTTTGAATCCCACATTATGCATTTCATCAAGGTCTCTGATTGCACCGTCGGTAATTGTCCCTATACATCCCAGGGCTTTATGAATGCTGCTGTTTACTTCTCCCCAGAATGAGCCGAATGTTCGCGGCTTGTCCAGGTCCTGTACTACTACTATCTTTGGCATAGAAAGTGACGCAATATATCGTCGATACTCACTCCATGCCTTTGGATTTTGCCTGGGGTGTTCAGGATTACCCGGCTCTATCACAACAGTCATGGCATATCCCACCATCGGACCCATTTCCAGCATGAAATCCCGGCAATCCTCCAGGTTGAAGGCGTCTTTACCGGCATCCAATTTAGTAACCTGTTCCCAGCCATTGTAGATCGTCGGTGTATTCCATCGCTTTAATTCCAGCAGGTCTGCATAAGACAATGGAGGTTGATTCGTTTTTTCCATTTCTTTTTATCCTAACATCAGTATGAAGTGTTAAATTATTATCGTACTCAGATGCTGATACAAAGGCACCAGTGACAAATCAGCTAACAAGCAAAATAATCATCTGAATAGGAGGGAATATAATCTCATTTTCCATCCCAAATAGTTGCTGCGATATAACGTTCCGGAGACTGTTTATCACAAAAATAGTAAACAAAAAGAATTTTCCCATCCGAACGTTGGACAGACCGAACATATCCAAGGTCTCTGCCGGCGCCATCATCACGCAAATGTATGGGGTTGCTCCATGTTTTCGCATTATCCCAGCTTATTTGTGCGCGAATTCCATACGGTTGAGCGCGATACCCATATGATAAGCAAAGTCTGCCGTCGGCAAGCCGTATCAAACTTGGTGGATTGCCTTCACCCAGGTCAGATGCTGGTTTGCTTAGGAAGCGCCACGTATTTCCATTATCTTCGGAAATATATATCTCTATCCATCTTCTATTACCTTCACGTCGGCGAACTGCGGCCAGAAGAACTGTTTTCGACAGACGAACAGTCGATGGCATAATTGAAAATCCTTTCGGCTCAGGCGCTATCCATGAAACAAAATTCCAGCTTTTACCTCCGTTATACGTCCTGGCACAAAATGGACGCCCCTCTCGACCGTTCTTCTTTGCTGCCGTTAAGAATAACATGCAGTCGAGCTTGTCGTTAACTATATAGTCTGTTCTCGCTGCAATACCATCTATATTTTGTACTTTGAGGATATACGGGCCGTTCCAATTCTTACCTCTATCATAAGAATAGTAAAACAAAGACGGCCCCACATTATTATCTAACATTCGAAGGGTCATCGCAAAACCAGGGTGGGTAAATTCAACTGCACCCGGGCAATCAAGCGGTGTTTTCGGGATTAAGTGTGGAGGCCGTATGCCATGCAATGCTGCGCCATAAGGAATGATAACACCTTTTTCAGCAGGATTCTCAACGGACCATGTTTCGCCCCCATCCAGGCTTCGTGCAAAGAGGTGTTCTTCCGACCGTTCACGGTCAATAGCATGGCGGTTTGGCCCCAAATCTTTATAATGTCCGCGGCTAAAACCAACCAGGATTTCGTTTCCCCAGGACCAGATTCCATGATTGGCCGGCCAGCCGCCAAAACGACGTTTCTCTCGATAAACGGTGACGTGTTTAATTCCTTTTGGATTTCCTGCATATAAATCATTTGAAACGAAAAAGTTTGAAATAGCCCCGCTCACAAGTATAGCAGCTATCGAACTGCAAAGTACACCTCTTCTTCTCCGCCATATATTCATTCGGCTTCTCATTCCAACCATATAATCCCACACATTCTTAAACAATGAGCTCATCTTGAGGGGTATTCAATCCACTCTTAAGTTCTTGTATAGGTAAAGTATTTTGTTCTTTGCCGGCTATCAAATGTGGCAGGCTCTCTTCGAGTTCCATATGCTCGGTTAGATCCTGTTTAATCTCTGTCAGAAAGCGGCTCGGTTTCATTATCACTAAGCTTCGAGACCGGTTGCGATAAAGCTGTGGAACGACCAGATACAGCTCATCCTTGGCCCTGGTTACAGCCACATGGAAGACACGTCTTTCCTCTTCCACTTCCTCTTGTGTATTTATAGCTAAATCTGTCGGAAACCTTCCATCTGCCAGCCAGGGAATGAAAACAATGGGCCATTCCAGCCCCTTCGCCTGATGGACCGTGCTGAGTATGACAAATTCCTGTTCAACCGGCCCGGTTACAACAGTCTCTCCGGAAAACTCTCCCGTTAAGGCAACATCAGCCAGGAAAGCCTCAACAGTATTGTATTGTGCGGCGAAGTTAGCTAAAGCTCGAATGTCCTGCTTGCGAAGCGCAGCTCCATCATAATGAGACACAAGATAGTCGTCGTAGCTGCGCTCCAGTACCGTATCTATAACCTCTGCAGGGGAATTTAGTTTTTTCAATTCCTTGATGAGCTTACCAAAATTCATATAAAAAGGTCTTGCGCTGGCAGGAAGCAGTCTGGCCGTGTCTGACTCACAAGCAACCTTAAGAGTGTTGTCCACTTGGTTGATATGATGCCACATCTTGCGGGATAAAACATTACCTACTCTCGGCAACATTTTTAGCAGCCTTAACCAGGCCAGCTCATCGTGTGGATTCTGCAGTATCCGCATATAACATAACACATCTTTCATATGAGCCTGCTCGAAGAAACGTAAACCTCCCCGAACACTAAATGGAATATTGCGGCGCTGGAACTCCAATTGAATCTCAAGTGAATGCCAATGACTGCGATACAAGACAGCTATGTCATTCAGATTCCGGCCTTCATCAAGCAGATGAAGAATATACTCTGCAATGAACCGGGTTTGGACGAAGTGGTCTTGAGTAGGAACGATGGCAGGTTTAAGTCCTGTCGGCCTTTTCGCTCGAAGCTGCTTGGGAAGCCGCCGGCTATTATGCTCTATGCTGGCATTGGCCAGTGAGAGTATCTCCGGAACGGAACGATAATTCGTCTCAAGTCGATATTCTTTAACATCAGGGTATCGCTCTTTGAAGGTAATAATATTCTTAAAGCTTGCTCCGCGAAAACTGTAAATGGATTGCGAGTCATCTCCCACAACCGTAAGATTACGATGTTTCGAGGCGAGACAATCCACTATTGCTCCCTGGATTGCATTCGTATCCTGGTACTCATCGACAAGGATGTACAAGAACTGATTGGCAAGTAGATTTCGAATTTTATCGTCTTCGTTCAGAAGCCTGAGCCAGAAGCTGAGCAGATCGTCAAAATCCAGCAGTTGTCTTTCCATCTTCCTGGCAGTGTAGAGAACCAATACCTTTTCAATTTCCTCTGCCTCTCGAATAAACATCGGATAGCGTTTTATAAGTACGGCTTCCAAAGGTTCGAGGGTATTTTGAACGAAGCTGGAAATCGCAGACAACACCGATTTTCTTGGAAACCTTCTTTTATGAATATCCACCCCTGCCTCTTGAACACAGGATGCGATAAGGTCTCTTGAGTCTTCCCTGTCCAAAATCGTGAAATCCGGGGAAATACCGAGCTTCTTCCCATGCTGGCGAAGAAGCCGATTGGCGATATGATGGAATGTACCACCCCAAATGTCTTTAGTCTTCTGTTTGACCAGAACCTCCACCCGGCTGAGCATTTCACGGGCGGCACGGTTCGTAAAGGTAACAAGCATTATGCGTGAGGGTTCCACTCCATTATGAACCAGCCAGGCCAGTCGATATGTCAGAGCACGGGTCTTACCGCTTCCAGCGCCGGCTATCACCAGCATAGGACCACCCGGTGCAGTAGCTACTGCCAGTTGTTCTTCATTGAGATCCGCTGAAAAATTTATCTCATCAGCCGCGGTTCTTGATTTTAGTGTGAATTTCCGTGTCATTTCATTATATCGCTGACATTTACGTTTTTTTTGCTGGGTGCAACGAGTTCAGGCTACTTTACCAGACTTACCTTGAAAACACAAGTTCAGTAGCTGCTTTCGTCGAATGTTTTAAGCATAAGCTAATGTCCTTGCACAATATAGAGCAACTCTCGATTATGAAAAAGAAGATGTATTGACAGCAGGCTATCAGAAAATAGAATGAAGAATAGGATTTAATCGAAGAGAAATTAGACACGAATCAACAGTTCCTGATTGATAGGCGGAGAAGTGATACCTAATCGCTCTATGGATGAATAAGTCGGTTTTTTACGTTTTATTTGGAATTGCGAGGGTGTTAATTGGAATAATGAATTCGGATGCCGGAGTATACATTGCAGTATTTTATATGCTGAAGGATCGGAAAATTCAGATAGGCCGATTCGGAAGGTTTCGTTTTCTCCAGGGAGTGTACTTATATGTCGGAAGTGCTCAACGGAATCTATCGGCACGAATTGAACGTCATAACAGAAAGAAAAAGACTCTGCGTTGGCATATTGATTATCTATCAGCCCAGGCGGAGATGTTTGGGGCGATTATTATTCCCGGACCGCGGGAGTTCGAATGTCAATTAGCAAAGGAGCTTGGCGGCATATATAAATTGGCCGTGCCCGGTTTTGGAGCTTCTGATTGTCGCTGTGCAGGGCATTTGTTTTATGTGAAAGATTTGGCTAAAATATAGGTATGCAAAGGAGATTCGCTACATTTACTTTAGATAAGCCTGGACTAAGCTACCTGTAAAAAGTTTTTAGATATTGATGTGTTTTTTACCGATTCAATCTAAGGAAAAAGACATAAAGAGCGGACGGTTCCAGGCTCACAAGTAACAGCACACCAGGCCTTACACCAACTATTTCCCTTCGTAACAAAGGACAGAGCCGCATTCAGTAATCATATACAACTTGCCGTTTGCAGCGACCAGGCCATCGAAGGCCGGCAGATAGGCCAGTTTCTTCTCGGCCAGCTTCCTGCCGTCCTTCTTGGAGAAGACCTGCATGATGCCGCCATGTTCGCCCTTAAACCACGCGGCCTGTGCTGCCATCTTCTCCTGGAAAATCTTTTCGTTCGAACGGCCCCAGAGCGCCTTTTCGTCCGCCACGTCGCGGGGGCCTGCGATAAATAGCCGGTCATTTGCCAGGACCATGGCCTTTGCCAGTATCTCGGGTTCCTCCAGGATCCAGTTATAGTCCAGGGCGCTAAGTTTTTCCCTTGGCTGCTGTGCAAGTTGTTTCCAGTCCACTGAGTGGGCCGCCAGGGGATTGTCACTGGGGTATTTGCCCTTGATCCACGTGCCTTCGAGCCTGGGAATTCCCACCTTACGCTGAGGTCTTTTACCTGCGCTGAAGAGCCGATATTCACTGACGGAAGTATTGCACAACAGCTCCGGGTCCCGCCCGTACGAATAGGCATTGTCCTCATCGATGCACATGATGCGACCGCAGGGAACCCGCTTGGGTGGTAGCTGGAATTCCGCCCACCCCTCGCCGGCCGCTCGGCCGTAGATCAAGTACGTCCGCTGGTGCCAGCCCTCGTCCAGAAACGATATCGGCGAGAAGAGATGAACTTCCTCGTCGTACTGTGTGTCCGGGCGCTGAGGCCTGACGCGCACGCGCTTGCCGTCCATGGTGAAGGTCTGAGATTTCATGTACACGTATTGGCCGTCGCTGGAGAGAATGTCGGGCATTGCCACAGGCATATGTTTACCCATCAGAACGTCCTGCAGTTGTTTGTCAGTACCCGGTATGCGGCTGTCCATAATGTTCTCAAAGAGAAGTTCGCCCGTTTCCGGCTTGAGTATCAGCATGCGCAGGCCGCCGTCAAGGAACATGGAGCGGCCGGCCACGCAGTAAAGCCTGCCATCCTGGATCAGCGTGCTGCCAGAGAGTGGCCAGACCGACTCAGGCTGACCATAGGACATCAGCCTGCGTGCGCTGGGTGCGGCCCGGAATTTCCAGGCGAGTTCTCCATCTACGGTGCTCAGAGCGTACACCCAGCCGTCTGCGCAACCGAATATCGCAAGCCCCTTGTAGATGGTCGGTGAAGAGTCAACGCGACCGCCCGCGATAAAGTGCCAGATTTCCCGGCCCGAAGCGGCGTCAAGGGCATAGACGGTGTGTTCATCGACAGCGCTCAGCAAAAGTTTACCGGCCGCAATTGTAGGCTGGCTGATCTTTGTGCCGAAGTCCTTTTTCCACGACTGCTCGGCCTCGGCGGGAACATTCGCTCTGACGTACCCGCTGCGCCTATTGTCGTGGCGAAAAGTCGGCCACTCTGAGGCCGAATATTGGGCCTGTTTATCGTATTTGCCGTACGCCGGCCCCTTCACCCATCTCTCTTCGAGGGGCAAAGCCACTGCTGACTGGGCCTTTGGCGCGACGGCGTTGAAGCCGTTGAGCTTGGACTGGTAATAGCATGCGCATGCATTTGGAGTGGCATAGACCATACCGTTAGCGGGCATGCTCCCATAAACGCAGCCCCCCCGAATCCAGTGATTATTGAACCACTTGTCCTTTTCCATGTCGTAAACCTGGGTTCCCATTATCGGCGGCAGCTGGTACTTCACGGTGGCCCGGCCGGGATAGCACCTCTGGTGGATATAGAAAGACTGTATCGGATTGATGTACTCAGCGAGCTGGGTTCCATCCTCCAGGCTGTACGTGGTGAATGCGCCGTTGTTCCTCCGTTGCAGTGCCCATACAATGTTGTCGATGATATAGAAATCCTCGAGGCTGAAGTGTCCTGAACGAGGCTTGTCCTTGACGGACCAGAGTATCTTACCCGTCTCTGCGGAGATTGCGAAGATTTGTCTCATCGGAGAGAACAGAACGCGGTCCTGGCAGATGACAAGTCGCGGGCCGCTATATCCCGTGCCGATAAGCTTCGCTTCCGAGACCTTTGCCTTCCAGAGTTCAGTGCCGGTGTTCCTGTCGAGAGAAATGACAGAAATGCCGTCATAAAGGCACACCATTCTACTATCGGCGGCCAGAGTCATCGGAACCACAGGCATTTCCTTTTCCCAGAGGAGGTTGCCGCTTTCGGCCTCCATTGCCTTGACAACGCGCATGCCCTTCTCTCGGGTCCATCCCCATATCTTGCTTGCCCGGTCCCGCTCTTGCCAGCAGTTCGCATGCTGCTGGTTATAATCGTTGGGCTTTCGGTCAGTATCCACCGCTGCGAAGACGATACCATCCGAGACGATCAATTCGAAGGTGCTGGCGGTGCCGGCATACGTGCAAACGGTCTTTCCTGTAGCGGCGTCTATACAGAGCAGGTCCTGCCCTATACCGGGGGCAATATAGACCCTGTCATCGACGGCAACCAGTCTCCTGGGCAGCCAGCCGGGACCGCTCTTGACTGGATAGAGGGGATTGAACCAGTCGCGCAGAGGTCGTTTCCAGAGGACAGTGCCGTTGAAGGCGTCGCGTGCCGTAAGGAAGAGTTCGGGCGGCAGTTGGATAGATTCTGTCGGCCCCTCATCCATCACATAGAATATCCTGCCCGCAGTCGAGACCATAGCCTGCAGGCTGGCCGTATGTTCGTGACTCCTGGCCCAGAACGGCCCGCCGGTCCATCTCAAACCCTTGGGGTGCCCGGCAATCACGTCATCGGACACCGATGTTCCCCGTGAATCGTGGAGATAGTGTGTCCACTCGTCGATCTCCCCCGGCCAGGGCTTCTTAAAACTCTTCCATCCCTCAAGAGCCTCAAGGGGAGCTGTCTTCATCCCGGATATCTCCAGCCCTTCTTTAATCAAAGCCATGCCCCCCGGAACCAATACCCGCTTGATCTCATCGGCGGAAAGCTCGCCGGCATCGGAGATTACCAGCAGGTTCACAAGGCTCTCTACGTAGGGCAGTTGTTTGCCGTTGAATAGCCCGACAGAAACCTTTCCGTATGTCCCTGCGGATTTGACCTGTTCTCTGGCTGCTTTGACGGCCTCCGGGTCATCGGAAAGTCCCTGCACCACGAAGCCGTCGTTTGCCCCCAGGGAAGCTAACAGTTTTCCATCTTCGCAGCCCACGAAGACAATAAAACCGCCCTTAACGCCCACGGCGTCCGCTAATTCCTCCTCCTCGATACATGCACCAGGCGCCAGAGAGAAGATCAATACGAGAACAGTGAAAATACCTTTATTCATAGTCGGCCTCCTTTAAGTAGAAATATCAGTAGCGAAATCTATTTGCTCCGGGATTCCATAACGTTGCCTTTCGTCCCGTCTAAGTACAAGCGGCACAATAAATAAAAAATTTGCTTTCAGCATGCCGGAGTGATTATATCAACAGGAGTATAACAATTCAATGTATACTTATGAAGAAAACAGCCAATGTAAGACCGCTGAATTTCCAACGTATGTGTTTTGAAAAAATAGACTTGTTTCTATGATGGGCCTGACCAAAGAAGTATGGACGGTTCGCAAGTATATAAAGCTTTGCCAATATAATGAGGTAGTACCTTAAGCCTATAGTCTCAGAGTTTATTTGACTTGCTGCATCATCTGCTGGAGCATTTGATTGAAAGTAACTTGGGCTTTGAAGTCCCACTCAGGAATCTGGCCAATTCCGGACGTGTCCACAACGCCGTCATCCAAGAACCTCAGCATCAGATCGTGTGTTCCCTCCCCTATGATTGTCCAGATATCATTATGGCCTAAATCGTCGAGGATAACCCAACGGGCATTAGTGAAATTCGTCTCATATCTCTTCCTGAACGGCTCGCCCGTCTCTTTGCTGCCGTAAAATATCAGTGTCTCAACGTTAGATTTCTGTGTCGGCGGATGTTCCTTTGCTAGTGACTTAACTGGCCAGTCACTGTATTGAAAACTCCCCCAGGCAAGCATTGATAACGGGGAGCCGATTACCGAGTCAGGATCACATAATTCAGACACGAAATCCCTGTCTGGGTCGGTCACACTGCTAATCGTCTTCGCCAGCAGATCCCCTGGATATTGTATCAAACCCATGAACTGGTCATACATCAGACACGTGGCAGCTATGCTGCCAAAATCCCCATCCTCCGCCGAAATGTAAGCGTCAAAAACCATATTTGCGTAAGAGCGTTGATTCGTAATGCCGAAGGAGGTCATAAATCTGACTTTTGATGGATCAATAGGTATTCCGTTATATTCTTCCGGCATGTTGGCCAATACATTCCTCATTGTCTGTACAATATCTGGAGACCTTTCTACTGCTGTGGGATCCTTCTTCCAAAGCTCATTAATATGATCAAGTCTTGCGTCAAATCCTTCAGGCTTACCGAAAGCTATATCATAGGGGAAAGCAGATTCGATCATAATGGCTCTGTGGATTCTCTCCGGGTATCTTAAACAATAAACCATGACCACGGCACCGCCATAACTTCCGCCGGTAATGTTTATTTTCTCATAACCCAGAGCAGCTCTTGCCGCTTCCATATCGTCAACGACATTCAGAATATTGTATTTCTCAACGTCAATACCTGCTACCATAAGCTCTTTAGCCGCTTGAGTGATTTTTTTGCCTATTTCTTTCAGGCTCGACTGAGAAACAAGGTTTGGAGTCTTTAAAATCTCATCAAAAAGAGGGTGCTTTAGCTGAGGAGTTCCATCAACGCCTCTGTACCCAACTTCGACTACATCATGGTTCTTCAGGTCCTGCTCTTTGATATGCTCTCCAGGGGCAATATTGGAAAGGCCCGGACCACCGGTAAACTGGAATATTGGGTAATCCGGATTCAGCCCCAAAGATTTTACAACAACAACCGGCAATTCAATCGTTCTGGAGTCTAACCTTGTTCTGTCCTCCGGGACATAAAGTGTCCCTCGCATACCATCATATTCTTGTCCACGGCACAGGATTTTATCTGGTTTCAAGTCTAATCGAGGATTTTTATGCCTGCTGTCAAGTCTTTCTTGAGAACAGACATTAATTGGCGTTAGCATCATTGCTGTAACAATAAGCAAAACTTTTGCAAATCTCTTTATTTTTGTTCTTGCCATTAGTATCTTCCTCTTAAAATTTGGCAAATAATAAGGTGCGATAAAATTAAACATGTACATATCACTCACGTAACGAAGTTAGTTGTATCTTATCTTCTTTTCTTGTTTAGTCGCATCAAATAAGCACGGGGTTTCAAAAAATTCATTTTTCCCTTTTATTATGTTCTTTGTTCATTCTTGTGGTTTACTACGATTGTCCTTTCTAATTTTCCTAATGCAATGCGGGCAGTAGTTCCGTTATAGAAGGCGATCGCTGCCATGGCAGGCGTCAATTGACCCGCACGTGCAAGTGTCCCACTGCCTCGTACCCATGCTCGTCACTGCGCCTGACCGTAACCACATAATCCCCGGCTTTACCATACCGATGTTGTGTGACGGCATAGCCCGCCGGATTATGCTGGTCCGCGTTGCCGTCGGATTGCACTTTCACCCGGGCACTTCCATCCCCAAAATCCCATACTTCCTCGCCATGCTGTGTCGCGAAGGAACGCACCTTGAACGTCACCTCATCGCCCGCCCTCAAACCGAACGTGGGATAATAATTCGCATGGATCGCAGGCGGCACACGCCCAGGGTGATTGCGGTCGATTACATACACCACAGCAAAATCATATGCGAAGTTTCCGGCCGAATCCGTGACCTTCACAATCTCGCTGTACTGGCCCGCTCGCTCATACACGCGCTTGACAGTATCTCCTTTCGCCTTGGTGCCGTCGCAAAATGCCCATTCGTACTTCGCAAACTGTCCCGTCCTGCACCAGCTTTTCGAAGCATCAAGCTGAACAGTTTCATCTGTATAAACCAAATGATGAGGTCTGGCCACGGCGATTATCTCCGGACCGTATTGCTGTTGGTACGCCTGCCAGATGAATGCATAGCCGTTTTGCGTTCCCCATTTACCGGAAGGCTGATGGCACTTGATATCGAAATGCAAATGTGACCAGCCGCCGCTGCCGCCTTCCTTGCCGATAAGCCCGATACGCTGCCCCATCTTCACCCGCTTGCCCGGAATCACCGCTGTAGCAATCATCTCCAGATGGCTATAGCGGCAATACCAGCCGCGATCGTCGAGAATATAGACCACGTCATAACGCGGACTTACCGGCGTATCCTTGTGGCCCTCGAGTACGCGGTCGCCCACCGAAACAACCAACCCGTCCGTGGCGGCTACGACCTCTACCATCCCTTCCGAACCGCCGAAGTCCAGGCCGTAGTGATAGTAGATGTCCTTGCGGGCAGGTACGTCACAGGCGTTGACATAGCAGGGAATGTTGGCCATCTGGGTATCGCTGGCAAACCACTTCTGCTTTACCGGGTAGATGAATGTGCCGGGGCGAATCCATGGCGAGCCGGTGGGCCAGAGCCGAAGACGGGCGTCTTTCACCAGGCCCCAGGCGTTGGCCTTGCTGCTGTTCTGTATGTAGCCCTTTGTGACCGGACAATCGATCTGGACACCGCCGATGGCCGTCGGCAGATGATACGTCGAAGAGACCAGGGACGTTGTTTGGCTGTTGACCTTTACTTTGACCTGCGCCTTTCGCACTGCGTTACGAACTGAGTCGCGTTTCTCAGTCAACTCTAAAAGAGTCACTATTGCCTTGCTACCGTCATGAAGTGTAACCCGGTGAGTTTGACCCACATCCAGATCGACAACGCGCACAAGCGGCTTGATTTTCACTGCGGCAAGGGCACAGGGTGCTGATAAGCAGGCCAACACAAGAATTGTAATTTGGTAATTTTTACGCATCATTGCAAACCTTTCACTGAACTTATTCGTATGGGCAGTCCAAAAGCCGTCCTGACCTTTTCAAAATCAAGCGCTCACTATACCCTCCGGAACTCGAAAATTCAAGATCGTCCTGCAGGATTGTGATAGGGAGTCACTGGTATATTATCGCTTGAATAGCCGAAGTTTGTCGTTATGATATGAGATGAAATCAAAACGGACACCCTCAAAGAGTCCAAAGTCAAATCTTCAACTACTGCGGCCTATCTCCTTAGGGGTTGCCGTTCTTCCTCAGGAATATGGATGACTGTCAGCGCACATGCATCCCAGGTTAACCGCCCGCGCCTGCTGCCGCCGATATTGCCGTTCCAGGTAATGTAAAGTTTATCTCCGGCCGGATCGACTGCAGTGCTGAAAGTCCCCAGAGGAGTGAAACCGTACCGTTTCTTCAGAAAAGGATACAAAAAAGCAATCACTTTCTTCTTTTTTGTCTTAGTGTCAAACTGCACCACGGCCGCACCATCCTTTTCACTACCACCATGTGCACCCGGGACATAATAAAGATACCGCCCGGTCGGATCAGAATCTATGGAGGTGATGTAAGTCTGACTTCCTATAGCTGCAGAGCCAAGTTGTTGGACATCTTCGGTCTTTGTGTCGAAGCGGTACAATAGGGCCCCGTCTTTTGAGACAGTATAAACAAATCCTTGAGGTGTTTCCTGCGTGGCGGCTCTAATGCCGATTTCTGCGGCCAACCCAACCTGTGAGCCGCCTTTCCCCGGCTCATATCGATAAAGCTGGCCGGCAAGTCCTGGCGTGTAATATACTCGCCCGGACGACTTCGCAAAAATCATGTAGCGGGCCGGCCCATTATAGCTCGAATGGACAAGCTTCCTTGACCTTATATCGTATGCAAAGAACATATTACGCTTGTCATTGATATCCCCGGCAACTGTCCCCCCATAGAAGATTAGCCGCTCGGGATCGAGCACGCTGCAAGGTATGCATTGTTGGCCGACTGGGCCATGCGCAACAATCTGGGTCTTGCCGCTCTTTGGATGGTGACGAAGAATCCAGTCACCCTTGTAATGATATTGGTCGGTCGTGACCCTCGTCGAACCGCGGTGGGTCGAAAAGTACAACCAGCCGTCTGCCCCCATATCGAGCCTGCCGTGTATCTTACCGGGTGTGTAATGTCCTTCCGGCAGGTTGAGCACTTTTCGTATATCGACTATACAGCGCAAATTCCTGGCCTTTGAATCATATTCGTATATAAAGGCATTACCCTCCGGCGCCTTGTGATCCCCGATGCTGGAGTAATACCTGCCGTCGATTGCAGCTCCGTCACCCCAATTGGACCATGGATTACCTTTATAGGTTTGCCCCGGGTAATAAAGGAAATCGACAACCGGCGCAGTTTTTGCAACTGCAATTGCCTTAAGCGAAGACGGCGGTTCAATCAATTCGTCAGATGTCGCCGACGCTGCCGATATTCCACCAGGTAGTCCTGGTGGATATGACACTTCGGACTTAGCTACCTGCGGCTTCTTAGCCGAAACAGGGCCGACAATCGAATTCCTTGAGGTATTTGTAAAGGTTACTCCTCTACTAATCGAAACCAAAAAGTCAAGTCGAACCAAATATAGTGTGCTCAAGGCAAGCAGCAGCAGCAGGCCAATTTTAATCAGAGTCAAGCGTTTGGAGTTCAATTTTCCAACTGAGACTATCATCTTTCACCGATTCTCTATTTATTGAATAAAATCACTCTATAGTGTTTCCAGGGTGCTCAATACTCTGGAAAGATTGGGTAAGACGGCCTTGCGTTCCGCAGTTTGGCATCTTTTCCATCTTTCGGGGCATAGAACATTACCGGCCCCGTTATGCCGCCGGTACCCACCTCATTCAGTGTCATATTACTCACACAAATGACAACGGTGTTCGGCCGGCCCGCTCTAACGACCTCGGTGGCGTCAAGCTCGAAAGGTGTAAAGCTGCCCTTGGGACTGATTCCCAGCTCCTTACCATTTACCCAGACTTTGGCTAATTCGTCGATGCCGCCCACCCATAGGAAGATCCGTCTTCCTGCGTACTCCGCCGGGATCTTCACCGTCTGGCGATACCAGGCCAGCCCCTTGTAGTAACGAAGCCCCTGATTGGACCACGAAGAAGTGGAAGTCCTGATTTGCCTCCAGTTTCCACCAACATTCTCCGGCCGCCACCAGCCTATCACTTCCCCAACCCGTTCCGGATCAATCTGAAACATCCATGTATCATCGAGGCCAGCGATGAACTGATTGCCTCCGCTAATACGTTCATAGCCTTCCAGGGTGGTCCTGCTGAAGAAGCGATTCATGTAGCTTTCTGCTTTTCGGCCAATCAGCGGTGGGTCATTCGACAAAAGCTGCTCGCGAATGGCGTTGACTCGGTCCAACGCTTGCTTAGACGTGACGAAGTCGTGCCTGGCTCGGCTATCCAGCATCATGACAAATGCATCTAAATAGTCGAGAGACCGGCTGTACATCCAAACCCGTTTTTGATAAGGAGAATCAGAGGCTAGCTCCACTGCTTCCTGTAACGCCTTGCGGGCCTTGGCGCGAATTGCCGCACTGTAGATATGCGGCATATCCCATGAAGACCCGGTGTGGTAGTCCGCTCCGGAGAGCGCCTCGGACATAAGCTCGATATATCGCTGCATGGGCCGGGCCGCGGGAACGAAGAACTTCTCGTAGAAATCCTGCATTAACGCCCCTGCGTCGGCCGTATGGTCCCACATTAGCTTACATGCAATGTATCGCGATGGTGCACTCGCCGCCCATTCATAAGGAGCCTCAACCCGCCAGCCTGCAATACCCAGCCGTTTGCCCAATGGCACTTCTCGCTTGATTCGCTCAATCATAAAGAAGGGCAAACCCGGGTCCGCCAGATTGAACCAATAGCCCCGGTAGTACACTTCCGGAACAAGCTTGCCCCATTCCCGGATAATCCACTGCTCATAGCTTTTCTCGGGGCATATCGGATTGTCCATACCATGCAATCGGCACAGGGTGATTAGGGCAATCGCAGGGACAAGACGTGGATCGGGTACAACCTTCACCGGTGGACGATTGTAAACCGAGTACGCATAAAAGCCCAAACGTTTGTCGGGAAATTCATCTTTGATCTCCTCCAGGATCTGGTTGAAGAACCGTACGTAGCGGTCGGTCATGGAAGGCGAGTGGCCAAACGGGTCATAATCACCGCTATCCAGCGCCCGGCACTTTTCGCACTCGCAGAATCCCCGCCCATCGTTGGCCCCAATACCAATGATGTCCGTCTCCGGATTTAAATGGAAATATTTTTTAGTAGCGGCAACGGCGATTCTGAGCACTTCCGGATTGGATAGGCAAAGCTGCCGGGCTTTCCTTTGACCGTCGATTAATGAGAAATACTCCGGATGTCGGGCGAAAAGCTTTTCGCTTTCCCGACGCCCGAAACCGGGCACACCATGGGACGCTGGAAAATAGGAGCCGCCCAGACGCATACGGCGCTCCCACTGAGCAGCGCGTACTCCCTGGAGACGCCGTGCCTTGAATGAAGGTGCTTGAATTGTTCTTTGCTTCCTGATCTGGACCGTATCGCTTCGAGGTACGACCAAACCCAGCTCTCCCGGCATAAACCAGCGCACACCAACCTGCTCTAACAATTCATAAGCCCCGAACAGGGTACCGGATGGGGAAAGACCACGCACCATAATGCTCCTATCAGCCACCACCAAAGCGAAGGACCCGGGATCATCACCTCGCTTTCTTATCTCTTCATCCAAAGCGTTATCAGCGGCCGAGCCAACAAACACTGGAAGCCGGCCGTCCAACGGTTCACCGTCGGTAATGATTTCCAGCCGTACACCGCTCATCTTTTCGATATGGCTTTGGATCTCTTCGGCAGCAAGTTTTTCGTCGGCAACCGTGTCGATGAGCACGCGTTGTCTCCTTGTCGATTTTTGCACAATCGTTGATCGAGATGCCTCCTCCGAGAGTACCAGCACTGCACTGGGGCGGCTATCCTCGACCAGTGGCACGTTTGCAGACCGGGCCGTCATGCTCGGTAAGGTCAATGCAGCAAATACCGGCACAATACAAGCTGCTCTGACCGCTCGACGAATGGAGCGAAGGTTGGGCAGACCCGGGAGATTCAAGATATTCATTACCGCATCCTTTCCAGAAAATTATTAGCTGAGATTTCCCATTTCAATCATTCGTCTTGAAATAACAATTGTGCATATTCATACAAAAATTTTCGCCAGTTAGCCATATCATGTCCGCCATTTGAGACAAAAAATGTGTGTTCGATACCTCGATCCGAAAGAAAAGCATCCAAAGCTTGAGGTCCCTTAAACAAGAAGTCGTCCCGGCCGCATGCAATAAAGAAGGTTTCAATCTGATTCCTGACTTTCCTGGGATGATTCAGGACATGCGGTGCATGCTCCTCAAAAAACTTCTGACCTCCTCCCCAGCTGAAAGCTCCGAGGTTGCCAAATTGATTCAGATTGTTCAATCCGATTTTTAATGTGTGATAACCACCCATTGAAAAACCGGCAAGCGCCCGGTTCTGCGGATCGTTGGAAATACGGTAATGTTTCTCGAGATAGGGCATTAGGACCTCAATAAAATCCTGCACAAAATCACCCTGCTCCTGCACAAAGGGCCAGCCGTGCGTGCCCGGTTCTACGGTATGCCCAAATGGCGCCACAACAATCATGGGCTGGGCCTTGCCTTCGGAGATCAGATTATCGAGAATGACGTTGGCATAACCAGCTCGGAACCAGGATTCATCCGTACCGCCGCTGCCATGAAAAAGCAGCAGAATAGGCCATGTCTGATCAGGATGATCTTCGTATCCAGGCGGTGTGTACACACTCACGCTGCGCACTGCTTCAATGGCCGGATTGTGATAAAAATGCCTGTGTAACGTACCATGCGGAACATTTCGGACCGTAAAGAATTCCGTATCTTCGCCCGGTACCAGAACCACACTCGATGTGCCGATTGTCAGTGAATTCACCGGATCGGGTGTTTGCACACCATCGACCAAAAATTTATAACGGAATCTCCCCGAGCGCACCGGTTTTGCAGTAATGCGCCAATATTCCTCATCGAACCGCTCCATTTGATCAGACTGATCACCTAATAATGCTGCACATTGAAGCTTCACCTCGCTGGCTTTGGGGCCCCAAATTCGGAAGGTGATAGTGCCATCCTCATTTAATTCAGGGGACTTCACTCTGGCAAAAGGCGGCGGCCCGGCCATCCGTTTTAGCTTGCCGGCAAAGGAAGGGTGCTGAAATAGTAAACCAATGATTGAAAAACAAATGAATATACATTTTGCTCGCATAGATACCTCCTGTTACAAAATCTAATGAGAATGATTAAAGGATTTCCATCCACTCATTTTCTAAATCAGATGATAGGAAATTTGACTTCAACATGCACAAGTGATTATAGCACCGAGGATATAGCGATTCAAGGTGTACTTGTGAAGCAAACATCGAGCTACTGTCAGACCGCTGAATTTCCAACACATGTATCCTGAAAAGATAGGTCGGCGATCGTGATGAGCAAACCGGCCACCTATGAAGAGTTCAAAGTCAGATACTAAAATCCCTGTTGCCGCAAAATGCTGAAAAATTAGACTAAAATGAGCGGGTTATACGTTGTACTACGGAAAAAGCCCGACTTTCAACATTTTGGCTAACTATTACCAGGGAAATGGCAATAATCCCATAATGCCTGCTGAAAAGTAAGCTCGTGAAACCTGCCTCTGATTCCCTGCAAAAGCCACAATAAGTATGGCGCTTCTGGATTGGCTAATGTTGATGTTCCTCCCCAAATTTTTCGCTGGAAGCGAAAAAAACAGCAAAAAACCGCCAAAGTTGTGCTCTGCAACAAAAAAAACTTTTTTTTTACAGTCAATATTCCTATTATATCCAACGCCTTAATTAATAGAAGGAACAGACTTTTAGAGGATGTATGTATCAATATTGGGGACCAAAATATATGCTTTTCACTTCAGGTGTTATAATGGCAATGAGCAGCCCCGTTTCAGGCATATTTCCTTTTTGAAAATTATAAAGAAATACTGGCAGACAAACTTTTTTTGAAGGCCTTAATTCCAAAATCGAAAATTCAGGAGACTTCATGGTCTATGTGTTCCTGATTAAGAGCTAATGGGGAATCCTGTAAAAACAAAGCTTTAATGAAATTCCAAGCCGAAAGGGAAAATACGCATTTTCTCCTTCAAGCAAGATGAATTTCTCGAAAACAGGTAAAGCATACACAAATGGGATTTTACCGGCACAGAGAAAATAAATGCGGCTCTTCCGTAGCTAAAAGTACGAAAAGACCGGACTGAAAGCCGAACTATATTGGTAAAGAATACTATTTATTAAGGAGATAGTCAAATGTCTAATATTCATTATGTCTGCTTATCGGATATGCATCTTGGTGAGGAGGATAGTCTGTTGACCAACTTGAAAACGGACAGCACTGATATCGATACCACTAAACCAAGCCCTGTTTTAGAAGAACTCGTGGCATGTTTAAGACATCTAATCTCTCAAAACAAGAACAAAAAGAAGCCAACTCTGATTTTGAATGGGGACATTCTCGAACTCGCCTTATCTACGACCAACCAGGCCGCCATGGCATTCGAACGGTTCATTGAGCTTGTTATGAAACCTGGAGAGGAGCTGTTCGGAAAGAGGATTCTTTACATCCCCGGTAATCACGATCATCATCTCTGGGAAATTGCACGCGAAACACAATATGTGAACCACATTAGCAAAGTCCGAAAGAAGGCGAGGTTAAAGGTCCCATGGCATGTTACAAATATGTTTGTTGAAAATGCTCAGTCTCCTGTACAAGGTTATTTTCTCACTAACTTGGTAAAGAGATATTTTCCACATGTGGTCATAGAGATAGCGTATCCGAATTTTGCAGTTCTACACAAAGAAAAATCCAGATGTGTAATTTTTCATCACGGGCATTTCATCGATCCGTTATATCAACTTATCACGATCCTGCGGAATATGGCTTTTTCCAACCGGGAAAAACCATCTATTATTTGGGATATTGAAGCGGAAAATTTTGCATGGATCGACTTTTTCTGGTCGGCATTAGGGCGGTCCGGAAGGGCGGGAAATGATATTGAGTTGGTTTATGAAAAAATGCAGGACGAAGACCAGTTCAGAAAACTGCTTTATACCATGATCGACAATGTTGACCGTAACATTGACCTGCCGGGCATAGACTTATTAACGGCAAGGGTCCTAAAAATGCTCGCGAGAGCTGTTGTAAAAAAAGCATTCCAGATGGAAAGAAAACATTCAGAAAATCCTTTGAGTAAAAATGCCAAAAAAGGACTCAGGGACTATATGAATGGTCCTCTCAAAGAACGAATTCTTAATGAGCAAGAACAGAACATGCCTTCCGACGTAACTTTTGTTTTTGGCCATACTCACAAGCCCTTTCAGGAAGACATGAATTTCAACGGATATCCACAATGGGTAAACGTTTACAACACCGGCGGATGGGTAGTTGAAAGTATGGATCCGCAACCTCTTCACGGTGGCGCCATATTATTAGTAGACAAAGACATCAATAGCGTCTCGCTTCGATTGTATAATGAAAATATTAATTCAACGGACTATGCCGTCAAGGTTGAGGAATCACAACATGTCGGCGAGAGCAGCAATCCATTTTACAAGCAAATATCAGCTTTGGTTGATCCGACCGCTGATCCATGGAAGAAATTTTCGTCTGTTGTCGCCGATGATATTATTATTAGACGCCAGAACCTAAGGCGCAGGATATATGACAATGATTAATTCTTTTGTCTGAAGGGAGATAAGTATTATGCCGAATATAACTTTTGAAGATATTTCGTTGAAGGAGTATGGCCTCACTGAGCGTGTATCGAAACTCCGAAAGATATACTTTAAGACTGTCCCGGAGATATGTATAGAGCGCCCCCGGCTGATAACACGCTTTACTCTCGACAATCATTTCTTCAACCAGAACAGCATCTCCGTCCTTGACAAGGCCGGAACATATCGATACACACTTGAACATCGGCTCCCGATAGTCCAACATAATTGTGCATATGACAAGGATATGAGACTTTTTAAGTTTCAGGAAGCCTCGCTCTTTGGCGGATCCACGACAAGTAAATTCAAAGGGGTTCCGCTTTACCCGGAATTTTCGGCCCTTGTACTTTGGCCGGAACTCTGGTCTATCTCCAAAAGGGCCGGTAATCCCTTTCATATTACCGATTCGGAAGTTGAAGAGCTCAACTACGATATATTCCCCCACTGGATAGAAAAGAGTATTCATGAGCTTACAAGAGATGAATTGTCTAAGAAGAAAAGACTCGATCAGATGAAGCTTTTCGAAAGGCTCGTATTCTTTCTTGTCAGCAAACCAAACTGCATTTCTCATACTATCCCGGACTTTTCAAGGGCCGTCAAGCTTGGTCTGCGCGAAATCATCATTGAGGCCGAAACGAAGAAAAGTGAGACTGCCGACGCTTCCAAAAAGGAGTTTTACTCTGCGATTGCAGAGGTTCTCGAAGGTATTATTACATACTCAAGAAATATAGCATCAGAGGCCGAAAAACTTTCAATAAATGAAATGGATCCTGTTTTAAAAAAGGAGCTCCTGAACATTGCAAAGGTCAACCGAAGAGTCCCTGAATTTTCTGCGAGAAGCTTCCGCGAAGCCCTTACTACGATCTGGATCTGCTGGACGGCTGTTCATCTTGAAAATCCCAATGTTGGTCTTAGCCTGGGCAGGTTGGATCAGGTCCTTTATGACTTCTATAAACGAGACATAGATAACGGTGTAATTAACATACAGGATGCCATCGAGCTGGTCTGCTGCCTCTGGCTCAAGATAGGTGATCACGTACCTACTATCCCGGAGGCCGGTGAACAACTCTTCGGGGGAACAGGTTCAAACCAGGCTATCACAATAGGGGGTATCGACACGAGCCGCAACGATGCAGTGAACGATCTGACCTATGTCATGCTGAGAGCTACGGAGCTGATGAAGCTGCGTGACCCGAACCTAAATGCGAGGTACTACTCAGGAGTAAATACTCGAAGTTATCTGAAAAGAGCATGCGAGGTAAACATCAATACGGGGGCTACGCCGGCAATCCACAACGACAAGGCCGTGATTAGCACGCTTATTCAGAAAGGGGAAACCGTTGAGCAGGCACGGGATTACGGTGTCATCGGTTGCGTTGAACCAGGTAGTAACGGGCGGTCCTACGGCCACACCGGGGCTATCCTTCTCAATCTGGCCTCAATCCTCGAACTGACGCTTTTCAACGGCAGACACAGACATACCGGTATGGACCTGAAAATAAATAAAGAAAAAGAAACAGGAGACCCTGCCGGTTTCACAAAATTCGAGCAATTCAAGAACGCTTTTGAAAAACAGGCGAACTGGATTATCAAGCAGGTTACAGAGCTGAATAACACGTTTGGACAGATACATCAAAAGTTCTATCCAACACCGATCCTTTCTTCCTTATTCGAGGGGCCGATGGACAAAGGAAAAGACCTTATCCAGGGCGGGGCTGTCATAAATTCTTCGGGGGCAGCCATAATCGGACTGGCGGATGTGGCGGATTCTCTCAGCGCAATCCAAAAACTCGTCTTCGAAGAAATGTCAATAACCTTTGCGGATTTGATTGACGCCATTGAGAAAAATTTCGAAGGTTATGAAGAGTTGCACACAAGACTCATGAATCCGGATAAGACGCCAAAATACGGCAACGAAGACCCGATCGCCGATGCCAATGTCTCCTGGCTTGTAGAGTTTCTGGATAATGCATTTAACGATAAAAAGAACTACCGAGACGGTTTCTACCGAGTCGGGTACTGGACTATGACCAACCACGCAGGATTCGGCAGGCTGCTGAAGGCAATGCCCAACGGGCGCAAAGACCGTGAGAACTTTGCCAGTGGCATCACGCCGGTATCCGGCGTTACACCCTGCCTGACAAAGGCCCTCAACTCTGTGGCAAAACTGCCAAATGGCTGTCTTTCAAATGGAGTGGCCCTGAACCTAAAATACACACCTGAAGATACCGACAGGGAGAAAATGCTCGACAACTTCGCCGCCTCCGTCGAGGGGTATTTTGATGATGCCGGTGGAAGCGGCAATGGAGGTATGGAGATTCAGTTTAACATCACAAATCGTGAGACCTTTGTTAAAGCAGTAAAAAATCCTGAAAAGTATCCCGAACTCCTTGTGCGGGTCTCCGGGTATACGGCTTATTTTAAGGATCTAAACCCGCAAATGCAAAAGGAGATAATTGAACGAACGGAATATCTACTCTCGACCGGAAAAATGGTCTCGTATGCTCCGTTTCCTTTAAGTAAATAAAACGGTAAGAAAATTTATGAAAGTCATATGTCCGAACACTATCTCTGTCAAGAATGTGAATCCTGTGCAGAAGAAAGGATGACCCATGGCGTCCATATTAAAACGTTCTCTGTTAAGTCCTGTCCAATACCTGTTTCCCGACCGAATTGGTAATGCTGCAGTAAAGCTGTTCTCAAAGAAATTGATACAAGAACTCCAGGAGACGGCTACGGATAAGTTCCTGGAACTCTTGTTAAGAGCGATGGACCTGTCTTTTTGTCTATCCAGGAGTTACCGGAGGAACATAAAAAATTTTGAGGGCCGGTATGTCTTTAGAACCGCCAACAATGTTGTCACTGCCGCTGCTACTTTCGCAAACGCCAATATGAAAGTTCATGAAAAAGAAATAGATAAATGGAATGTCAGGATTACCTTTAAAGATGCTCCTGCACTGCAGGCATTCCTGTTCTCAAAAAACCAGGACATTCTCGATTCTATTCTAAAAAACGAAGTTGAAGTCGATGGAAACCTGAACTACATCCACAAGTTCGGTTTTATGGCAAGAGACTTATTGCGAAGGCTTGGTGTTGATTGATGCAAAAAACCAGTCTGCCCCTAATAGTCGATATCAAAAGGCATAGCCTCGAGGACGGCCCAGGTATCAGAAGCGTTGTGTTCTTCAAGGGCTGTTCCCTGCGGTGTATCTTTTGCCACAATCCGGAAGCCCAGGACCCACGGGCGGAAATTACCTTTTCCGAACGAAAATGTATAGGTTGCGGCAAGTGCGCAGATTCCTGTTCTGAGGGAGCGATAAACCTCTCATCTCAGAAACGCATTGATAGAGATAAATGCGTACGCTGTGGAAACTGCGCCCGTGTCTGCCCTGGAAATGCTTTGAGACTCGTGGGCTGTTATTACCCCGTGGAAGCACTTACGGAAATTCTACTGCGAGACCTCACCTTTTACCGCCACTCAAACGGTGGCGTTACCCTGTCGGGCGGCGAATGTACTATTTATCCCGACTACCTTAAATCTTTGCTCCTGCGGCTTAAATCGTACAGCTTACACATCGTTCTTGAGACATCCGGGTACTTCGCGTATGACGTTTTCAGACAGAAAGTACTTCCGTACATAGACCTCATCTTCTACGACATCAAGATCGCAAATCCTACCGCCCATGTCCGGCACACCGGCAGGTCAAACAGGAGAATTTTTGAGAATTTCCGGCGGCTTCTTCGAGAGAAAGAAGTCGATGTTATTCCCCGTATTCCATTTATACCCGGTATTACGTCAACAAGAGAGAACCTGCTCGACATTGTGGATTTTCTGTGTGAGGCCGGGGCCCACAGTGTCTGTCTTCTTCCATACAATCCTCTCGGAATCGATAAGTACGTAAGCTTAGGCAGAGACAGACCGCCTCTCTCTCAGGAATTTGTCAAGCCTGAGGAGGAAAGGAAGACTTACGCTATGTTCAAAACGATAATTGAAGCAAAGAGCAGTCGAGGGCCAACCCTTAAGCTTGCTGACACGTAAAACAAGGGCTTAAGCTAAATTACAAAAGGATCAAAAAAAAGACTGTACGGATACAAATGCCGGTTACCACTTATGAAATCAGTTTTGATACGGTTGTTCACTCTAATTAAATTTAAGGAGATATAATTATGATACAAATGGACATTCCCGCCGCATATGTTTGTTCTCAGATATTCGCTTATTGCGGAAGAGACTGGCTCGCACAAGAACGTCCCTCATGGAGCGGAAAATATACCGCCCTGGCGGTCATTTATTCATTGGGTGTCATCGGGGCTTGCGGTCTCTACTTATACTCCGGCTGGACCGAATGGGAGATGATGTACTGGTTTGAGGCCGTGCGTATGGACACCGCCAACTTCGGAGATCCGCGCCTGGCTTTAATAGCGCCGCTATTTTTGGCGGCTCTTGGCATAGCCGCCCTCGTCGGTTTCAGGCTGGCACATCAATGGATATATGAGAAGAAGCCAAAGAAAGTCCTTATTTCCTTATGGTGTGGCGTTGCCGTGTCCCTGATTATGGTCCTGTTTACCCCATCGGCTCCAACGCTTATAGGGCACTACCACAACTATCACGCCTACATTAACGAGGCAGTCGCCTCCGGCCAGCCCTGGAAATACGGTTTGCTGGTCCTCGGGTCATGGAAGATGTGCGTACCTTTAGCCGCGGCCAAAGAGCTGCTGGACAAGCACGAGCTAATCACCTTCTTCAACCCGCGTTTCTTCGTGCCCTGGCTCATCGATATCCTGATATTTCTCGGTTCCGCCTTCGCCGTGGCTATATGGTACAAGCGGCATAAGCGCACTTGACACCTTCTCACAATATGAAAAAGCCGGCCTCGTATTCTCCCGGCCATCCCGGCCTCCACCAGAAATACTATATACCCCTTCACCTTGAGCTTCAGACGAAGGGCCGACATTGTCATTCCTGTAAAACTTCTCCCTTTGCGAAAGCGGGGAACAGGAATCCGGAAAATAGTCAATCAAAAAAGTATACCTCCTGTGTGTACATACCGTTATCGTCGTAGGAGCGGTTCGCGAACCGCCCATGCGAATCATCAATAATCACTCATCATTTGAAAGGGTGGCACGCTCAAACTCGTTTGGGCGTGGCTAAAATTGAAGGGTGGCGTCTTACTACACCAATTCTCAATTCTAAATTCATAATTCTAAATTCTCTAATTTCTAACTGCGGTTCGCTCTAATTTTTATCACTCCGGAATTTACCCAGAGTTTATCTGAGTTTATCCCCGGGTGCTGCTAACTTGGCGCGCAACAGGGGAAGAGCTGCTTACCTGACTCGCAGCAGGGGGATGTGAACTCACTTGCTTTGGAGTTTACCCCCGGTGTGAGCCCACTTGCTTGTCTGCCGGGGGCCGGGGACCGGTGGTAGCACATAGTCTAATTAATGCCAAATCGCTTTTTAAGCCTGTCAACGGTATGAACCCACTTTTTTGCTCTTGGTTTAGCAGCAGAATTCTGATTTCCAAAAAATCCTTTTTCTTTGATTGCTTCATTAACAGGTACGGTCTTGATCCATTCCACTCGAACCAGATATTCCGCTTTTTCGGGATTTTGCTCGTATGTGTTAGTCTTCGAGATCTCAAGATCGAGTGAGGAAATTCTTACTTTATTACCCCGCCCATCATCTACCATGAAATCATCTATTGGAACAGCACTTTCTAATACCTCACCGACTCCTACATAACCAATACCACCAGGCATATTAACCCAAATACGTCCTCTGAGTTCAAGAATACTAAGAGTGCGTGAATACCAGGAACCACCACCTGCAGAAATAAAACCATACTTACAGGCTTCGTCCCAATTGCGATGCTCTCCACCAAAAGAAACGTAATACTCTCCATTCCAAGGGAGTTTTACACGTTTTTCTTCTATAATAATCTCAGCCTGCCCTGGATCAATCATCCACGCACGACTTAGATATTCATTGTGTCTTCAAGTTTGCTTTCTGATTCAATTGCAGAAAAATCCACTTTCTCTGCCTTGTTGTTATTTATCTTCCATACTCCAACTTCGATAGTCATAATTTTCTTTTCCTAAAATTCCCTTTTTTATACGATATCTGCACCTGTTTATTCCTAATATTACATAATTTCTGATTGTTATTTACTACGACCTTCCACAATTGCGATTTCTTCTTCAGTTAGGTCGTAGAGTTCATAAACGATGTTGTCGATTTGTTCGTCGGTGGTGTTGATTTGACGCTGGATTTTGGTTTTTTCATCAGGGATTTTAGCATCAGCTAACTTCTTGTGTAAATCCAACATCCGCTGGACAAGGGAAATCATTCTATTGTGTCGCGCTTCGTCGACATTCTTTTTTAAGTTCAACCGGGGATAGGGTATTCTACTTGTAACGGGTGAATCAAAGTGCATTGTCCGAATTGCTTTAGCAAATATGAAACGATAAACATACCAGCTTATTAACTTGCTGTTTAATATACCGATCAAATAGTGTGATGAAAAGTTGGAAATATTTTCAAGTTGATTAATTGTATCGAGAATTATTGCTTGTGTGTTTTCGGGTATAGTGGCAATAATTTTGATATGATCTGTCGGCTTTTTAATATGAGCAATTATGTTTTGAGCCAAAATACTTTTAGGCTTTATAAGTGCTTTTTCATCGTTTATATTTTGTCTAAGGACGAATCCTTTTATTTGATTGCTTATCGCATAACGATTAATTTGCTTTCCACCTAAGACTGAAAAATCACTTTCTTGAGAGATTATGTACTCTTGTAACATTCCCCCCCGCTGATTTATAACGAAATCACTCAGAAAGCATCCGTGTTTTTGCAATTTATTCGCGATTTGAATTTCTTGTTCCGTAACAGCATTGAGAATGAAGCCAAACTGGTGGCACTGCGATTTTTGAATTTTTCCAAGTTCAAAAATCAACTTGTTATCTCGCACACTCGAAATGTAATCATTTGTTTTTATAGCTTTTTGGCAAAGATAAATAATTTGTTCCAGTTTGACCTTTTTCCATACCTTTGATACATCTGCAATCTCGGTGGTGTTTTCGATAAGATTATTTCTAACTTTTTTCCAATTTGAGGCGTATGTAAAAGGTTTAGGGATGATGAAACCACCGAATCCTTTATTTCTTAGAAGCAAATTTTGATGAATCATAAATAATGCGGCTGTATCGGTCGTTCCTAATCGGAAACGTTCCTGCAGATAGCGCCGTTCTAAGTTTGATAGCTTCGCACCATATGGTGGATTTCCAATTACAGTGTCAAAACCAGTGTTTTTGCCGGAGAAGATTTGTAGGAATTCAGCATTCCAATCGAATGGATTTACTTGTTTTCGCACTTCATCGTTTACTGATTCTGAGTCGATCGTTTCATAGAAGTCCGGGCCTATTAGTGAGTTGCCGCACTTTATATTATTGGCAAGGTCTGGAAGCGCTCTTTCGTGAAAGAGTCGATACTGGCTTTCGAGCGTCTGGGCATTTTCACCTTCGAGGACTTTTAACAATAAACTCAGTTTCGTAACTTCGACTGCCTGTGAATCAATATCTACGCCGAAGATGTTATTTAAGAGAATCCGTTTCTTTTCTGCGTTTGTCAAATTCCACTGGCCGCCGTTACCCTGATAGATTTTCTTCGTGTACTTTTTCGGGTCGTTATCAACGTACCAGTCGCGGTGGTAATTCAGGAGATATGTATATGCTCCCAAAAGAAAAGAGCCGGAACCACAGGCGGGGTCGAGTATTTTTATGTTTGCGATTTGTCTTGGCGTTTTGCCTTCGATTAGTTTTCCTACAGTATTTTTAACAATATAATCGACAATATATGATGGAGTGTAATAAACACCTCCGGCCTTTTTTACCTCTGGCTTTTCTTCTATATCTGCGCGATGAGCAGATGTTAGCGTGATAACTTTTCCAAGAAACTGCTCATAAACATTGCCGAGTATTTCTGAAGGCAGGACAGAGAATTCGTAAGGGCACTTAGGATAATAGAGACTATGTAAAATCCATTTTATTTTATCGTCATCAATGACGAGATTTGGCGTAAGTGTGTCCGGAGCCTCGGGTCGGTCGGATTCATCATGAAAATGGAAAAGGCCTGAGTTGTACCTTTGGTCTGCCTTTTCGAATATTTCGCAAAGTCGAGGATAAGTATGGTCGCCACTGCTTATTGATTGAAGCTGGCTATAGGGTTCGATTCCCCTGTCCTCGCACATTCTTAGAAAGATGATTCTGTCAATGGTTCTTTGAACAGCGAAGTTTATCTCGTCTCTCGAGAGAGATATGTTTCTCAACGCTACGATTCGAGCAAGCATACGCCGCCATGTTTCAATTTCCTTGAGGAATTCGGTATCAACAGTAGTTGTGCCGCGTTTTCCTTTAGTTGCAACTGCAAATTTATCGAAAGAGCCTTTTAGTATCGCTTCTTTGCTAAAGATGTCGGAGATTTCATCCCATTTTTTATGATAATCTTTATATGTAAAAAACATAATTCGTGCAGTATCGGCCTTGTCGGTATGCTTTGGGCGGATTTGACAATCGTAAACAGCGAACTCTTCGAAATCGGTCAATATTGATAACGGCAGCTTGGCGGACCAGGCGTAACGTCTTAGCTGATAAGCCGGGTGCGGATCGCCTTTGATGTTTACGGATGGTTTTTTTGCTTCAAGGAAAAATTTGCGAACTCCGCCAATGCGAAAACAGTAATCTGGAGCTTTGGTAGCGCCGCCTATCTTTATTGCATCTTCATGTATGACGTCTTTATAAGCCTGTGCATATCCGGCCTTGTTCGTTACATCCCAGCCTAATTCTATAAAAAACGGATCGATGAATTCTCTACGAAGCTGGGTCTCATTATATTGTTGCGAATGATATGTTTCGATATGGCTGTCGAAAGTTTCAACAAGTTCTATAACTCTGGAAGGTGTATTACTCATTAAGCAATTTCTCCGTCTTTACGCCATTCTCTAAAACTTATCTCTTTCCTATGCAAACCTCAAAAAATGAAAACTACCACCAAAAACCAGCAAAATCAACCACATTCTTGCGTCGTAAAGTTACTTTTTGAATTTTGCTATGTAATTTTACTGTTTACATTTTGATTTCTAATTTGTAATTCCTGCTTTCGGTTTGGCTCGATGCCGTATTTCTACCTTCGTTTCGCACCAGTTTAAATCACTCCACCGCTACGTGATTGTATGATGTTCATGCTGGCCTACGGTTCACACTGGTTTTAATCACTCCACTGCTTCGCGTCTGTGTATATCTACGTGCCTATAAGGCACCTCATGCTGGCCTCCGGTAGAAATGCTTATACTCCTTCATCCTGAGCGTAGTCGAAGGGCCAAAATCCACGCAATACGCATCATGCAATCTTGTCCTGAGCAGAGCCTGCACTGAGCTTTGTCGAAGTGTCCTAGGAAGCGACCTGTTTGCACCTGTTCTACTCGGTATCGTACTGATCATTTATCGTTTTGCATGATTAGAAAATCACGCCTGGCGCTATCTGTCAATAGCAGTTTCAATCCTGTGACCTCCGTGGTTACACCCCGATGAAGTTTTTATTTGTTGAAACCGGCCTGTAATACGTTATAATAGAGCCGGTCAAGCATCCTGCGAGAGGCATCATGTCTGGAAAATAATTGTTGGTTTGGGCCATCATTGAAGCGGCTGTTTTTTATGGAGTCAGATTATGAAAAGCATTAGACTTTTCGCAATTGCATCAGTATTTCTCCTTGCCTGTCTTGGAATTAGTGGTTGCCGCGAGCAACAACAAGTTTACGAGACGGATAGCATGAAAATGACGGGAACGTTCTTGACTACAACCGAGTCTACCTATCCTAATGAATCCCCGTTCACCGTAGTCGAACAGCGTTGCAAGGATATCACTATCAAAAACAGAAAGGACACATTGACCTGTACTGCTGATACGGGTGTGTTAAACGGGGAAACCGGCCAAATACGTCTTATCGGGAATGTAGTGATCCGCACTGCTGACGGCATAAAGATCACGGCCGAAGAGGTCGTTTATTCTCCTGAGGAGGTCAGATAGCTCGTCTCGACCATCTACCGTGAAATGTTTCGCACCATTTACTGATTGGCCACCACCATGAATCTGTAGGGATAATTCCACCACCTAAACAATTAAGTAAATCATATATTCAAAAATCATGTGTTTTCGACAAAAAACGCTCAAAACCTACACAAATCATCGATTTCTAATACAAATACGGAATTTCGTCAGCTTCAAATATGTTGCATTTTATGCTACTGTGGACGCAGACAAACAAGGTGATAAAGCTTGCTTTAAGAGACTTGCTGGTCAAGAACACAAAGCTGAACGAAATACCTCTGAGTTCACTGTGCTCTCTGTGGCCAATTCTTTTTCGTTTTTCTTTGATTTTCGCGCGCAAAAAACGCTGGTAATTTTTGACAAATTTCAATTTTTCTAAAAAAATTTTTATTCCTTTCCTCATAAGCACTTAGCAAAATTCAACTGCCCGAAAATCCCCGAATTTTCGTATCAAACGTGCAGGTACGTCTAATTATAGAGGGAGCGTTTTTTTCGTCCCCAGTTTAAAAAGGCCAATATATGAAAATTGAATCGTTAAAAAGTCAGCTAAATAATGAAAAAGGTCAGTTATTCAATGAAAAAATTACGAAAAGTGCTGCCTCTTTTCGTAAAAACAAAGCCAATTTATCTGAGGATAAATTTGGTGCAAAGCATTTTTCTATAAGGATTTACGAAAGATTTCACCCGCTGCCTAAGCGAAAAAACAAACCCAATCAAACCCAATTTGGAGCCGATAAAGGCCCACTCAAAGCCAAACAAACCCAATTCAAACCCAAATCAAACCCAATCTCAAAAGCACATAAGCGCACCAAAACAATGGCAGGAAAATAAGGCTTTCGTAGCCGCTATCCTAAAAAGTTGGGCCGATTCGATTCACCGAAAATTCTCTGCATTTGTTGACCTCGGCGGCAGTTTGCCTCCCGTTGCACACGTCGATTATAAACTCGAAAATCTCATCAGCTACCGCCTCTACCTGAGTGCCCCCGATGATCTTACCGGCATCGATATCGATGAAGTCGCTCATTCGCCGATACATCTTCGTATTGGAAGAGATTTTTATCACCGGCGCAACCGGATTGCCGACCGGCGTTCCGGCCCCTGTAGTAAACAGTATCAGATTCGCACCTCCGGCAGCCATGCCGGTGACCGATTCGGGGTCGTTTCCGGGCGTGTCCATCACAACAAGCCCTTTACACATTGGGCGCCGGGCGTACTCGACGAATTCGTTGATATTGGAACGGCCGCCCTTGACAATGCACCCCAGCGATTTTTCCTCAATGGTACTGAGCCCGGCCTTAATGTTGCCGGGCGCCGGATTACAGCCTCGCGGGTCACCACCGGCCTCTTTTATCATTTGAACATAGTCCTTAATTCGGGCCAGAATTCTCTGCTTTACCGCCTCATCCGGAATTCTGGATTCCAAAACTGCTTCTGCTCCGATCATCTCCGGTATTTCGGAGAGAATCACCGTCGCCCCAAGCTCCACAAGCCTGTCACTTACAAGTCCGACAGCGGGGTTGGCAGTGATCCCGGAAAACGGATCCGAGCCGCCGCACTCAAGGCCTACCGTAAGATTCTTAATATCAAAGTCGCTTCGTTGCTGCTTCGAGACAAACTCCTTTATCTGCTGAAGACTATCGCGGGCAATATCCATAATTTTCCGTATTTCGCCTGTTTCCTGAATCACAAGTGTTTTAACCAGTTTCCCGCTGCTGTCCACATGGGATGCAATTTCGCTTACACTTACAGTCTCGCAGCCAAGCCCAACCAGCAACACACCTCCGACATTCGGATTGTTACAGGTGCCGCTGAGTGTCCTGAGCACCTGCTCGGTATCGGCGCCCATGTGTGTGCAGCCGTGTTGGTGTGTAATCGGGATAACATCGGCATCGGTCCTGGCTATTTGCTCCACGACAGAATTCGCACAGGAGACGCTGGACATTACGACAATGTGGTTGCGTATGCCAACAAGACCATCTTTACGCAGGTATCCTTTGATTTTAATTTTGGACATACGTTCGCCTCCCCACAGAATTATACTGAGCTGATTAAATTATGTATATGTACACAATGGCCCTTTTTGATATCTACCTTGGCCAGACCTATCACATATCCATACTTATATACCGGCTCTGCCTTGTTGATGTCCGAAAAGGCCAGTTTGAAACCGGCCGCGATAACTTCAGGTACGCTGACAGTAGTCCGGCCTTCGCCGGAGTTGTATATATATTCTCCCGTCGGCATATCAACCAGCGCTGTCGCTACGTTATCTTTTTCGCTGAGAATAACTGCGAAATCTGCAAGATTTCCAGACCGGCTCATTCATTACTCCATAATATCAGGAAATCACTGTCTCTATAGTTTACCATCGTGGAAGTATCCGCTGCCAATTCGGATCTATGTATTTACGCATTTGAGCTTCGTCGTCCCTTTTACGATACGAACATTTCCGGTAACGCTCCCGTCCTTTTGCCAACTGGTCGTAGTCCAGCTCCACCCCCAATCCGGGCTTATCGGAAATCCTGACACAACCATCTACAATCGGCACCCGGCCGCCGGCGACCACTTCATCTTTTTCCGACTGCCACGGATAATGGGTATCACAGGCATAGGTAAGATGCGGGGTTGCCGCCGCCACATGCGCCATGGCCATCAGAGACACTCCCAAATGACTGTTGGAGTGCATCGACAAGCCGATACCGAACACCTTACACAGATTAGCCAGATGCCGGACCTGCCGCATTCCTCCCCAATAGTGATGGTCGCAAAGAATGACTTGTACGGCATCCATCTCCAGAGCCCGGGGTATGTCCGCAAAGGAGGTAACGGCCACATTGGTTGCCAGGGGTGTCGTAATATTCTCTGCCATGAGCCGTTTTCTGACTTCCGCCATATTCTCAAGACCTGCGGTCGGGTCTTCCAAATATCCACCACACGACAGCTCTGTTACCAGCTCTTTACCCACTCGTACCGAGGTATTGACCGTCCATGCCGAGTTCGGATCGATACGCAGAGGTATTCCGGCCCCAAGCTCCTGGTAGAGGAGCTTTACTGCTTCAATCTCAATATCGGGCTCAAGTACACCACCTTTGAACTTAATGGAGCTGAACCCGTATTTGGCAATCATTTGTTTGACTTCCCGGACAAGCGTATCCGGAGTTATGACCTCGCCATATTCGTCCCGGCGCAGGTCGTCACCTTCTCCACCGCCACCGGCGTGCTTGAAAAATGGATATGCAGAGAAAGCTACTCTGTCCCGTACGCGACCACCGATAAGGTCACATACCGGCTGGCCGACGGATTTACCAATCAAATCAAGACAGGCCACTTCGATAGCTGCAAAAGTGCGGGTTGTTTGATCAAGAGGGTTTTCGCCGGGTACAAGATAGGTCTGGGAGCGGTCGATTCCGGAGCCTTCACCTTCCACCATCGAAGAGAGCAAGCCGGTCAGCCGGTAAGGATTCTGACCAATAACCTTTTCGCGGACTGCTTCAAGTGTGCGTGCGGGCACTTCTCCACCGTAAGTCTCAGAGATTCCTATTATGCCATCTTCACTTTCTATTTCCAGAATCGTCCGCAGGGCATAGGGTGCATGAAGCCCATAGGAGCTGCGCAAAGGGGGATCTGCAATAGCTATGGAGTGAACACGCATGTCGATAATTTTCATTTTTATTCCTTACTTTATATTTATCGAGATTTTTTAAACCAACGGGAAAAGACGTGCCAGAATCATAATCACAAACAAACCGACGATTCCCATCAATGTCATCATCGTCGAGCAGGTTTTCAAAGTTTCAGCCTCGGTCATACCGGACATCTTGCATATTACCCAGAAACCACTGTCATTCATCCAGGGAATGAGTTTCGACCCACATCCGATGACCAGCGCCAGATAGAGTGGATGAAATCCCAACTGTCCGCCCCCGGCCAGACCACCGAGAATTCCGACCGCGGTTATCATGGCAACCGTTGCGGAACCCTGAGCCGTTCGGACAATAGCTGTTACACAAAATGCCAGGGGAAGTGCAGCTATGTGGTAAGAAGCAGCCAGCTCCTGAATACGAAAACCGATACCTGTCTGCTGCAGGATTCCGCCAAAGGCACCACCGGCGGATGTTATCAGGATGATTAAGCCGCCGCTCGAAAGCGCATTCTGAAGGAGCGTTGTGATATTCTTCTTATGGTCTCGATTACGGCATGCATAAGTCAATAAAGCAATCGCCGCCGAGATTGTGAGTGCCACGTTGGGATTGCCGACATTGTCAACCAACACGGCAATACCATGCCAAAATGGAGCCGTAGTTATGGAAGATTGCGTCTTCGACAAGGACTTGAAAAACGTCCCTCCGGCAATTAAAACAACAGGCAGAACGATGGGCAGTATCGAAAGCCAAAACGGCGGCAGGATTGCTTCATCTTTTTCCGTCATGCTTTTAAGTTCGGCGGCTGAAGTATCGGCCGTATCTCTGACAGGTATCGGCCATCTCCGATTTGCCCATAGAGCATAAAGATAACCGGCGCTCACTGTAAAGAAACCGACTACGATTCCCCCTATGATCATCAGTCCCATGTTTACAGAAAGTGCACCTGCAACGAACAAAGGGCCCGGTGTCGGCGGCACAAGAGAATGGGTCATTGTCGCCCCTGCTACAATCGCCATTACGTAGAGACCGTAATTGCGGCCTGTCCTGACCCCCATTGCCTTGCCCAGGGGCATCATCAGATAAAAAACCGTATCGAAAAAGACAGGCATCCCAAGCAGAAAGCCGCTGCTTAAAAATGCGTGTGACGCGTGTTTTTCCCCCAGCCATTTTACAAGCGAACGGACAATTCGCTCGGCGGCACCGCTTTCAAGCAAAAACTTTCCGATGATGGAGGCCATTGCAATCAGAATCCCTATCTTGGTGCAAGTACGGCCGAATCCCTGCGCCACCCGCTGCCCCACGGAAGATTCCACCAGCGCAACCTTTTCCTTAACTGACATCTGTTTTTGATTGGCATACTTCTCCAATGCCGCTGATGTTGTAAGACTTGCGACAATCAGCGCTCCAAGTATCAACGCCAGAAATGCATGCAAACGCAGGAGCAATATCCCGCCCAGCACAACAATCATGCCAACCAGCAGAAGCCACAGGGGATCAATCATGACATTTTTCCTTTAACCCATTTGACACTGTGATCCCCCGTCACGGCGATAGTCTCGGCCGTAGAATCCAACTTAAATATGGACCAGGGACCTTGAATAAAAGGATACTTTTCAATGACATTTTCGTTAATTTCGATTCCCATGCCTTGTCCATCCGGCAGAACAAGATACCCGTTCTTAATTTCCAGAGCCTCGGACAATATCTCGTCAGCCAGCGGAAAAGGGTACATCACCGGATGTTTCCTGTGCGAGTAACATGGGTATTCGAGCCACTCAACAACAGTTTCTGGCCAGCATACACCCAACTGAGCAGCCGTTAATACTTCCAGGGCCGTGCCCCAGCTATGAAATGCAAATCGCAGCCCCTGCTTACGGACACCCTCAAAGATTCGCTGGGCACTCGAGATCCCTCCCTGGCATAGGATATCCATCTGAACGTAATCAACCGCTTCCGAGTTAATCAGGTCGTAAAAACCCAAATCATCCGGCTCGTGTTCACCTGAAGCCAGTTTCACATCCGATTGGGCACGCAATTTTCTGTAGGCAGCATGGTCATCCGGCGGCAATGGTTCTTCCAGCCAGAGAAGGTGATATTCCTTCATATCACGGGCCAATTTCGCAATAGTTTCGAACGAATAGTTTTTGTCCCCCATCCTCCACCATGTATGAGCATCGACCATGAGTCCGGCATCCGGGCCCACAGCCTGCCGCATCAGAGCAATAGCCTTAAGGTCATTTTCCGGCCCGTTACCGGGTCTCATTTTGTACGCCGGAAAACCCATTTCTATGACCGCCTGTGCTTCTTCAGCATACTCCTGGGGCCCCATGTACATACCAGCACTGCCATACAGTTTGATCCTGTCACGCTGCCGTCCGCCAAGCAATGCCGAAAGTGTACATCCTTCATACCTTGCTACAAGATCGATTACTGCGATTTCAACAGCCTTATAGGTTTTCATGACCTCCCGGTTTGCTGAAAAGCGAAATTCCCGCCAGCGGCGAGGGTCCCTGCCTATCAGAAAAGGTGCGATTGTCTGCTTTATTTCTCTGTCTGCCCGCTCGTGGGCCGGACCTGGAGCATATCCCTTCAAGCCAGAATCGGTGGTTATTCTAATCAACATCGCATCTCTTTTAACAATTGTACGCTCTCCCGCCCAAAACCGTAATTTGACAGGCTCAGGCATTGGACAGGACATAAGAAAAGAGTCAACCTGCGTAATTTTCAAAGTTTGTTTCCTCGCTAATCCTCAAGATTAGATTAATACATGATTTCTATTTCCCGGTCTCGTGAGAATTTTTCAGCTCATTTAATCTGTCTGCCATTTTGCAGGCCCCATCCCGGACAAAGCTCGAATCCGAACCACAGGCAATAAAACGAAATCCTAAATCATAGTACCTCTTAAATTCTTCAGGCTTCTGAAGCAAGATACCGGCGGCCTTACCTTTTTTTGAGGCCGCATCAGCAGTGGCTTTAAGAGCATCGACAAATCTCGGATGGTCGGGCTGGCCGAAAACACCCAAAGCCATGGAAAGGTCCATCGGTCCAACAAACAGCACATCGATTTCGTCGATTCCCGCCACCGAATCCAGACTCTTGAGTATCTCTTCTGTTTCGATTTGAACAATGCAGACAAGGTTTTTCTTTTGATTGGCATAATATTCATTAAAACCAGAGCCGAAATTTGTTGCCCTGACCATTCGGGCGACCCCTCTTATCCCATCCGGCGGATACCGGATTGCTTTTGCCGCCAGCCGGGCCTGCTCCGGGGTATTGATTCGAGGACACATAATTCCTTCTGCGCCTAAATCCAGAACACGATGAAAACGCTGTCTCTGATAAGACTCAACCCTGACAATGGCTGCTGCGGGCGTGTGCTCTAATGCCTGCAACTGCTGCAATACCTGACCTTCAGAACCCGACCCATGTTCGATGTCTATGAGAACCCAGTCAAACCCCGACAAACCTACTATTTCCGAGGTGAGCGATGACCCAAGATTCAACCAGCATCCAATCAAAGTTTCGCCGTTGTATATACGTGTCTTGATGTTCTTCATTGCATCTCCAGTTTTGGTCTATCGGAATAGTGATTGATTAAAAGCTGCTCGGCGCTGTGGCACGGCCATCTTGGCCGTGTTTTCACGGGCTGGAAGCCCGTGCCACGACCCGTAAGACAGGCCGACTTTTTTGGATTGTTTCATGCCATCCATGGTCGAACGCGACCTTTATGTTTAATCTCAGCGATAATGTCACGTGTAATAAGCGCATCTTCGCGAACCTGAAAGTCGAACATGCCGACATTGGCGAAATCCGCCCCGTTTTCAAATGCGAATCTGAAGCCCTTTTGCGGGTGTATGGCACCGGCCGCTAAAACCTTGAAGGCAATCCATGGCTTTTTGACTTTTCTCATAAATTCGATTGTCTCTTCAGGCCTGATACACCACATATTATCGTGGGGCGGCAGCCGACGCTCGGGGCGCTCGGTTTTCGGTGTGGCTGACCAATAATCGCCGCTGTGCAGTGTCTTCATATAGAAGTCCACATTAACACCCGCTTTTTCCATAGCAACCGGCACTTCAAGAGAATGGCAGGCGCAGCCGGCAATCAGCCCATTTTTTTTGATGAACTCAATAACTTTGGCCAACAGGTCCACGCGGTTATTCCTGACCCAATTGTCACCTATACCTCCATGCATAAAGGCACCGACAGCACCATTATCGATAGCCGTTTGAATCGAACCGTAAAGGTCATAGGTTTTAGGATAAGTCTGGGCAATCCACTGAATTTTTCCGCCCCATTCATTACGATAGCGGTTATACACTCGAATGGTTGGGTCCTCACCTAATGCGTACGGACTGTTGACCGGCCCTATCATTGTGTTGATACCGCATTCCTCACATATTTGCCATGTTTCAATGATCTTTTTGTCCGTGAAGTAATGTCTCATCAACGAGGCAACATAAATCAAATCACGATCATGTGCACTGCCGATGATTAGATTGCCACCACAAATCAGACGACTGATCTCGAGATGCCTAATCCTGCCCATCGGCATATCGATATTGGTACTCTTTTGTCGAACTGGTGTTTGTTCATCTGTTCTCTGAGCGGCAGACCTGGCTAAAAGAATATGTTCCTTATGACCTGCCGCCAACGTTAGGCCGGCAGAAGCTACTAAAGACTTCTTTATGAATCCACGGCGATTCACGGTCTTGGCCATAAAACAATCCTGCAGTTGCTTAACATCATTAATGAGTGTATCACGATAGCTCACATCTGTCAATTATGAACGCATGAAATTTAGCTGAAAGACTCGTTCGTGCAATGCCATACCATCTCACGTAAGGCTTTCCCGAGAGACATAGGGAATTGTCTGAGGTCCTTCAGGCAGAATACAAATGGAAGCATCCCATCCATATTTGTGCAGAAGCTCCTTGACGGTTTCTTCAACTTTCGAACACGGCTTGAGAAGGGCACGCTTAATTTGCTCATCGCTGAGATTGTGACTGTGGAAATACACATCCGCCTTCTGACAGATTAAACCATGAAGCTGTACCTGCCACATATCATGTCTGAAGAACCCCTCCCGGCGGACTGTCCTCAGCAGAGATTCATAGCTATCGGCCTCAGACAGCAGCTTACCATATTCCCCGTGGTCCGGGATTCCATCCCAGCAGTCAGCCACCACCACAATGCTGCCGCCCTTCCTGACGATCCGTGCGGCCGCACTCATACCTTTAATAGACTGGTACACATTCAAATCCAGCGGATATCCTGAATTGCTGGTAATAACAATGTCGTATGGTTTTTCTACGGCAGCCATCGCATTTTTCTTTACATAGGCACAACCCTGCTCGTGTGCTTTGCGGAAGTCACCGGCAAAGACGGCTATAATCTCCTTTTGTCTATTGAGTGCCACGTTCAATAAAAAACTCGGCGGTGCCAGTGACACGGCCTGTCGTATCTCCTCATATACAGGATTGCCGGAAGTCACACCCCATGTCGCCTTGGGGTTATCTATGTTGCTGACGCTATGGTTTCTAAGCACGGTCTCCAGCAATGCCAGACCGGGCATGGCGGCCTTGCCGCCACCCGAAAAACCTGCGAAGATATGCGGCTCTATGAAACCGGTCAGAATTCGAGTATCACAGTCCAGATATTCTTTATGAAGCCAGATTTCATTTCCGCTACTCGTAGTCCCGACTAACTTGTGTGAAGGCCGACCCAGAGCATCATTCTGGATAATCCTATACCTTTTTAAAACCTCATCTCCCAACATATCACGAAGCTCCGCCTGCGTATTGGCTCTATGGGTGCCGGTTGCGTTGAAGAGCAATATCCGCTCGTCGGGAATATTGCCAAGCTCTCGTAGAAGAACAGGCAAAATAATCTCATAAGGCGTCGGGCGGGTGATGTCATTGAAGACGATGCCAACAGTACCCGATTGTGTGACTAAGTCTCGCAGGGGCCTTGAGCCAATCGGTTTGAGCAAGGCATTTTCTATGGCCGCAGCCTGGTCAGACAGACCTTCTCTATACCTGGGCTCTACGACATCGACGTTCAAAGAGTCCGGCAGCCTTATATCCAATCCTGTCTTGCCATAATCCAACTTTATTTTCATAGCTTCAGATTTCTATTTCACGTTCTTGATCAGTGCAAGGTTTCCATCCCGTGCCGCTTCCAGTATCGGTCCCATATATTCGTCTATCATCTCGACCGTAAGCGGTACAGGCATATTCTGGAGCTTCATTTTAAGCTGGGGATTTTTGGCGGCGGACAGGGCACGGTCGATATGCTGCCGGCTGAATCCCTCAACATACTCCAGCCGCGTAGGATAGCTTATCCTTCGAGCCAGCTCGAACATACCTTCGGCCACAGCGACCCCGAGGTCCCTTCCTTTAAGGGATTCGATATCGGCTTTTATGAGCGTTGCCTGCTG
Organism: uncultured Pirellulales bacterium; assembly: GCA_964653075.1. GTDB lineage: Bacteria > Planctomycetota > Phycisphaerae > Sedimentisphaerales > Anaerobacaceae > NIOZ-UU13. The sequence continues at coordinate 12,610 of CAZZAX010000004.1, read as the reverse complement.
ATAGATTTTACCAATAACGCGCAACGGACGTTCAATGGCCGGGGCAAAAAAGACCGTGTAGTACGGATTCATAATTGCGCAGGCCCGACCGTGCGGGAGAATATCCACCAATGAGAAGCTGGTCAGGTGTCCCCCGTTGGTTCCGCCTATCATAATGGAATATCCGCCAAGATCTGTCGCCAGGCAGAGTGCTTCACGCGCCTCTTTGTCCTTTGGATTGTCTATAGCCGGCGGCAGGTAATTGACCGCCAGTCGAATACAGTTGCCGGCGATTTCTTCGACTTTCTCGTAATAAGGCTTACCGACGGCTCCATAAAGAACTTCCAGCGAGTGCGAGATGCCGTCGAGCGCTCCGTCGGCGGTAAGGTCCGGAGGCGTACTGTATGTCACCTTGTAGTCGAAGACCGGTAGAGCAGGCACAATTGCATCATCGACAATCAGCTTCTTCTGGCCGGTAGAGACCTCTGTTATGTTCGAGTACTTTGTCAGGTGGGCCGACGAACTGGCAACAGTCTGAATTGCCACGTGTGTGGTAAGTGACTTGCTGCTGCTATGCAATGCTTCTGTGACAAGCCCGCTTCCAAAATACGCATCGATATCGCCGTTAAGAGTACGAAGGACTTCGGCGGCCTTTACAGCATCGATTGTGCTGCCACCGCCGAAGCTTATCACAACATCGGCTTCAGTTTCTCTCAGGCTGTCCGTTATTCGAAACAGATCTTCTCTCGGGCAGTTAGGTCTGGCACCTTTGATTTCCGCGACAAGATTCACTGCCGATTCAGCCAGTGAGTTGCGAATAATCCCCACATAATCATCGCTGCCGCTAAATGTATCACGAACCAGCGCCGCGTTCTTTCCTGCGGCGGCAACCACCTGGCCTACTTTCGGAAGGACATCCGTGCCGAACAGATATGAGTTTCCTTTGAACTCGTGCAACAAAGCCCGTGCTTTCTCAAAATCGGTCATGTTTTGGCTCTCCTATACTTGCGTTGCAAGCCTGTTTTTGGTAAATGTTTTAAGTGCCTGAAACTTTTGGCGGACGTTCAATCAATTCATTTCGAATCCGCCGTCAACATTCAGCGTCTGCCCGGTCATATAATCCGAATCCGGCGAACATAAAAAAGCAACAACACCAGCCACATCCTCAGGGCTGCCGGCCCTTTTTAATGGTGTTCGTTCAATGAATGATTTCATCGACTCACCCGGGGCGAGGCCCGACATACGTCCTCTGTCCCGGTCGATTTGTTCCCACATCGGTGTGGGAACGACACCGGGACATACGGCATTGACATTGATATTATACGGGGCAAAGGCCAGAGCAGCGGACTGTGTGATGCTGATAATGGCGGCCTTGCTCGCTCCGTACGGCACCTGCTCGGCCCTGCCGTGCCGGCCGGAGATTGAGGAAAAGTTTACAATCTTTCCATAGCACCGTAAGGTGTCCCCAAGTGGACTGCGATCTGCGCTGCCTGCTGCTTTGACTTGCTCCGGAACCTGCTTTATCATCTGGCGGCCGACTGCCTGAATAATAAAGGTGGTCCCTTTCAGGTTGGTATCTACAACGCGGTCCCATTGCTGCTCGGTTAATTCCAAAAAGAGCCCCGTTTGCGCCACACCAGCGGCATTCACGAGAACGTCGATTCTACCGAATTCAGCTAAAGCACGATCAACCATCGGTTGAATCTCAGCAACGTTGGCAATGTCAATGTGACAGGCCAATGCGCAGCGATTGAGTACCTGAATTTCCTCAGCGGTTTGTTCGGCTGTCTCTGGATTGATGTCAGCGACAACCACGTTCGCACCTTCCCGGGCCAGGCGCAACGCCACCGCTTTACCGATTCCCCGGCCGGCACCGGTAACAATTGCTGTTTTTTCACCTAAACGCTGCCCCATTGCATTATTTCCTAATTACGTACCATATCATACGAAAAGCATACCAATTACTCAAAATATCTCTGCATTTCTTAATGGACTTATTTATGTGGAATTAAAAATGTCCGCCGCCACCTGGCAAAGGTAATTGCAAATACGCTTCTGATATTCTCTATAGAAATCCGCCGACAGGTCATAAAACTTCTCACGGTGAATAAACTGTCCTTGTTGGTCACGCCTGCCCACCGAGGCAAAGTTATAATAATGAAAAACTGTGTGATCAGGTGAAGGTTCCCGATTATCACTTGCCTCATACCTATCTAAACATTGTACGGCAAAAGTAGAATCTGCCGCCGCTTCACGGCGCGCATAGTCCAGTGTGTCATCCCACCAGAAACCAAATCTCTCAGGCTCAACATCCTTCATTGTCTCAGCGAATTTCACCTGCAGAACAGGGGACACCTTAAAATGTATATTACCTTGTGCAGCCCGGCCGATGGCCTGCCTGGTCGCAGATTTGAGATCATCACCCGAATGACAATCCAGCATAAACCCGAACTCACAAGCGATTTCATAAAGCCCCCGAATGCGCTTTTCCAAAACGACGAGACCGTCCTGTCCTCTGTAGTCCGAACCCTTTTCCACTCCAAAATTCGGTGCGATATGTGTTACGGGTATCCCACGCCTTTGCAGCTCAAGCATAAGAAACATAAGCTCGCTCTCGGTTGTCAGGCAGGTAAATGCATCCACACCCGATGGCGTCTCATCGATGCTAAGCTCGAGGTCGAAAGGGACCTTGTTCCTTACAGTTACGATATAATTGGATAATTCCTCAACTGCATTCAGCGCTGTCCAGTACTTGCCTACCAGCCGTCCGATAGCTGCCTTGTCCAAACGGCACTGTTGTCCGGGGAAACAATTCTGGCAGTGATAAGCAATTACTCCACTTTGCTGCTTAGGCTGACAAATATGATTGGAAAGATAGTCCTCGGCTGCGGTTTTCGAGCCAATCTTCATTGCATCGTAGTCCAGGATATCGGAAACATCCAGGGTGAAAAAAGTGTAGCGGCGAGCTGCTTCTATAACGCGTTTGGCACGAATAATATCATCGGCACCGCGCCTTACGGTTATGTGGTCCGCATCGGCGCCGAACGCCGGGGAAGAGGTGACCTTTAGGGCTTCCAGCACTCCGGCCACCCAGAGACCTTCGAAAGTGCTGCCGGTGTGCCCTTCCTCGACCCGGCCAAAATTGGCCAGGTAATTAAAACGCGGCGGCCGCCCTGTAAGGACGTCCTGAAGCAGATTTACTTCACGAACCGAGTTCTGAATCGGATTGGCCTGAAAATTACATTTATTCATCGCCTGCCACACACCCTGCCAAGCGGCAGTTGACATTCTCGAGCCAACACCCAATCTTGGTACGGCACCGAGCGCTTTAGGGGCTCTATCCGGCTTAATCAGAGTGACATAGCGGCCAATAGTCTCGGTATCTGTGCGATACACGGCCAGATAAGTCCCGTCCTCAAGAGAACGTGTGCCAATCGGCTCTCCCGGGATGGTATCTTTACTATCGGTTCCAAGCTGAATGAATACCTGTTGGCCATCCACAAGTCCGGCCATGAAGAACATACTTTTCCGGTATTCAGCAAAAGAACCGACATACACAACGCAACGTTTATCAACAGGCAACGAGTGTCCTTCCTTGAGTGCCTGTAACACCGAGTTCCAGTAGGATTCATCCACGGCCGAGACTGTGCTCCAGGCACTTGCGGCGTCCCAGGTCGCAGTGTCCAGTATCGCAGGATTTTTCTGCGGATTGATTTCTATTTTTTCGAATCTCATTTTTTATGCACGAGTATGGTAGAACCAGCCGATGGCCCGTTTTTCCCGTATAGTAGTTGATAAGGTCTGTGTAGTCAAATACCGTAATCGCGATGTACTGAATCCGGCTTTGCGATATACAGCTCATTCTTGTCACTTTAAGACAAAATCCACATAAGTACATATAGAAGATAAAAAAATGTTGCTCAAAACGTGAACATAAACTATAAATCTCAGCAAGGTATAGTTCGTTGAGCACGTGAATAAGTAAATATTGAATACTGTATTGTAAGTATAAAAATTATCAATTGACCAATTAACATCAGCACGGACAGCGACATGCCAATAGAGCCTGAATCGAATTCTAATAATGCTCACAACAATAATGAGCAATCCTCACCCGTCGACGCTTCAATGGTAAGGGAACCACCTCGAACCATCGGCGCGACACTCATTCGGCTCGGTCCCGGCATGATAATCGCCGGCTCAATAGTAGGTTCGGGTGAACTGATTGCCACGACCAAAGCCGGAGCCGAGGCGGGTTTCTGGCTGCTCTGGCTTATTATCCTCGGTTGTATAATCAAGGTCTCTACGCAGATAGAATTTGGTCGATACACCATCACATGGAGCCGGACACCGCTCAAGGCATTGAATGACTTACCTGGGCCGCGATTTAAAGTAAGCTGGATACTCTGGTACTGGGCAATAATGACTATTCTGGTGGTCTCCCAACAAGGTGGTATTGTAGGTGGCGTCGGACAGACATTAGCCATCAGTAAACCATTAACAAGCTATGGCAGACAATATAACCGCTTGCAGAACGAGCTGGTCAGAACCAGAGTTGAGTTAAAGGTAGCTCAGGGACAAAATGCCGAAAGCGATGTGATAAATAAACTACAAGAGAGAGTCAACTCATTAACTTCTGAAACAGTAGAGCTTAGAGAGCCCACAGATGCTTATATCTGGGCAACAATTCTGGCAATAGTAACATCTTTATTGCTGTATGTAGGCCGATACGGATTGATCCAGTTTGTGGCCACAGTATTAGTCGTAACATTCACAATCGTAACTATAATCACTTTAATCGTTTTGCAGACTAAACCGGAATGGGCTGTTACCGGTAGTGACCTGGTCAGCGGAATGAGTTTTCGTCTGCCGCCTGCTGCCGAAGGTACAAACATCAAGCCAATTGCCACAGCGCTGGCGGCATTCGGTATAATCGGCGTCGGTGCTTTGGAACTGATGATGTACCCCTATTGGTGTCTGGAAAAGGGCTATGCGAAGTACACCGGTCCCAGAGACAGCTCGGGACAATGGTTAAAGCGTGCCCGCGGCTGGCTGCATGTTCTACACATTGACGCGTGGACATCGATGGTAATCTATACGTTAGCGACGGTCGCCTTCTACCTGCTCGGAGCAGCCGTGCTTGGTAGAACGGCCCTTAATCCAAGCGGCAAACATATGGTGCGTACGCTTGCGGCGATGTATGTGCCGGTCTTCGGACCCTGGGCGGATAAAGTATTTCTATCCGGGGCCTTTGCAGTACTTTACTCTACATTCTTTGTCGCCGCAGCAGGTAACGCAAGACTGGTGGCCGACGCTTTGGGTCTTTTCGGAATCACTGATGGCTCCGAAAAGGCAAGGTTCAAATGGACCCGCATTATTTGTGCCATTTGGCCGCTGGTTGCACTGATGTTATATATAGGAGTGCGTGCACCAACGAAAATGATCCTGGCTTGCGGAACCGGCCAGGCAATAATGTTGCCGATGCTGGGGGCGGCGGCTTTGTATTTTCGCTACAAACGGAGCGATGAGAACCTGAGACCCGGCCGGCTGTGGGACGCAATGTTATGGCTCTCGCTGGCAGGTTTTGCCATTATCGCCGGCTGGTCGATATTCAGCATATTCTTCTGATAAAATATTAATCAAAAAAATCACCAATCAAGCGCTTGACTGCACTGATGTATGACTTAAAATCGTTAACATATAAATGTCACACAAAATGCGCAGTCGAAATGCTCTGGATTGCGCCGAGTGACAAAACGCAAGCCGAACAAGGAAGGATTGTATTATGGATTTGAAAGGCAAGATAGTATTAGTAGTCGGTGGAGCGGGAGGTATCGGTTTGGGTATCGCCAGGGCCCTCGCCGCCGAAGGCTGCAAAGTAGCAATTGCAGATAACAACAAAGAAGCCCTGGTAAATGCCACCAAAGCAGACGGCGGTAAGTCTGCATTTGTCTGGCAGACCTGTGACATCACTAATCGTAAGCAAGTCTCGCAGCTTTTTAAGTGGCTTGGCGATGAGCTCGGGCCAATCGATGTCCTCGTAAACAGTGCAGGTATCAACGTCAGTAATAGAATGATGTCCAATATAGACCCGGCAGACTTCGACCGTATGATGGAGGTCAATACAACGGGTACTTTTAACTGCATCCATGCCGCACTTGGGGTAATGCGTCAAAGAGGCTGGGGACTTATCGTCAATATCGTATCTCTGGCTGGCAAACGTGCTATGCTGCTGGCGGGTATGCCGTATTGCGTGTCGAAGTTTGCCACGAGTGCTCTTGGTACCTTTGTCAACCTGGAGGAATGTGAAAACGGCATCAAAGTAACAAATATCTACCCGGGCGAAACAAATACACCGATAGTTGACAAGCGTCCCACGCCACCACCTCCTGAAAAACGTGCCAAGATGCTGCAGCCGGAGGATATTGCCGCCTGTGTGGTGACAGTCGCTAAGCTGCCGGCCCGGGCGATTGTTCCAGAGCTGATAATTACGCCTACACATATGATGATTGCATGAGCTATTGTAAACAGCGGATAAAAGTGGAAGTGCAGATTGTTACTGAGACGAACAGGGTTATAGGAGAATAGTTACTTTGCCTGCTTGACCGGATATGATAGACTGTAGAAGAATCTTCTGGACACTTGAATCTTTTCTGAACAGGAGCAGGTACTGTAATTTTGATAGTGTCGAACAACTCATGGTAAGCGAATTTTGAGGGCTTTGCGATGGCTAATTATCGTTTTTTTCTTTGCGTGGCACTAATAGCAATCTGTTTAAACGGCGGAAAAGCCGCAGGCAGGTCATTCCAGAAAACTCAGGCCGGCCTGGGAGTAACAGAGAAGCTGTTCGGTCGAATGCCGGACGGCCGGGAAGTAACGCTCTATGAGCTGACGAATGCAAACGGGCTGCATGCAGGGATTATTAATTACGGAGCAATTTTGGTGTCACTGGAAGTGCCGGACAGGGACGGCAAATCAGCCGACGTGGCGCTTGGATTCGACGATATGGAATCCTACATCAAGAGAAATCCTTTGTTTGGGGCCGTTGTCGGTCGCTATGCCAATCGTATTGCAAATGCCAGGTTTACTCTTGACGGCACAGAATACAAGTTGACCGCCAATGCCGGCAAAAACCACATACACGGCGGAAGAAATAAGAGATTCGATAAGGTCTTGTGGGAAGGCAGTCCGTTGCCCGCGTGGCACGGGCTTCCAGCCCGTGAACACGGCCAGGATGGCCGTGCCACAGAGGCCGGTGTTAGATTTACATATCTCAGCAGGGACGGTGACGAGGGATTTCCCGGCAATCTTAAGTGTATCGTTACCTATACCCTGACGAACAACAACGAGCTGAAAATCAAATATGAAGCTACAACAGACAAACCTACTATTATCAATCTTACCAATCACAGCTATTTCAATCTCGCCGGCGCAGGCAATGGTGACGTTCTCGACCATGAGATGACAATCAACGCCGATTACTATACACCCTCGGATACGGCACTAATACCTACCGGGGAGATTCATAGTGTCAAAGATACTCCTCTGGATTTTACCTCTCCAAAGACCATCGGAGCAAGGATAAGCCTGCTTACACAAACACGCGGTTACGACCATAACTATGTCCTGAAAAACTCATCAGGTGCACTCATACAGGCCGCCTGGGTTTATGAACCTAAAAGTGGGCGGGTTATGGAAGTTCAGACCACTGAACCGGGCATGCAGTTTTATACGGCAAACGGTATGAGGGCAGTCAAAGGTAAAGGGGGAAAGATTTATAACAGGCATTATGGTTTTTGTCTTGAAACTCAGCATTTTCCTGATTCACCCAACAAGCCGCATTTTCCATCCGTTGTGCTGCGGCCGGGTGAAAAATTCAATACTATGACCGTATTTAGGTTTTCAACACGATAGGTAGTATTCAGAGGCAAGACGGATGAATAGACTTACTCGCAGAGACTTTATCAGAAACTTAACAACCTCTGCCTATTTAGGATTCGTCTCAGCAACGCATGCCAAAGCCTCCTCGAAAGTTCTTGGGGCAAACAATGATATTCGCATCGCTATTGTGGGTCTTCGAAAAAAAGGCAAGGAGCACATCGATATCTTCGGCAAAGTACCGGGCGTTCGCATAGTCGCTCTCTGTGATGTTGACACAGAGTTCCTGGACTTCGAGGCCAGAAACTTCAAGAATCGAAACAAGAAAGTCACCACATACTTGGACTACCGTAAATTACTCGATGATAAAGACATTGATGCCGTTATCATCGTTACTCCTGACCATTGGCATGCCCTAATGAGCATCTGGGCTTGCCAGGCAGGTAAAGACGTGTATGTTGAGAAGCCGCTCTCTCATAATATCTGGGAAGGGTACAGGATGGTGGAAGCAACTCGCAAGTATAAGCGGATTGCACAAACCGGCAGCCAGGACCGCTCCGATATAGGCCTGCTGGCGGCCGTAGAATACATCAAACAAGGCAACCTTGGTCCTATCAAACTCGTCAGGGCAATAAGCTACAATCTCCGCGAGAGCATCGGCAAAGTCAACGGACCTCAGCCTATCCCTGCATCGGTGGACTATAATCTCTTCCAAGGACCTGCTTCTCTCGTGCCTTTAATGCGGAAGAACCTGCACTATGACTGGCACTGGTTTTGGGATACCGGTACCGGGGAGGTCGGCAATCTCGGTGCCCACAATATCGACGAGAGCCGATGGGCGATTGGCCAGCAGAGCATCGCCCCCAAAGCAATAAGCATCGGCGGTCGGTTCGGCATGGACGATGACGGGCAAACGGCTAACACACAGATTACTTTCTTTGACTATAAGCCGGTTCCGATTATCTATGAAGTTCGTGGTCTGAGAAGGAGAAAAGGGCTACGCGCCCGAGACCACTACAGAGGAACCAACTTTGGCATGGTGGTCAATTGTGAGGGAGGCTATTTTCGAGGGGGTAGAGGCGGCGGCTGGGCATACGACAACAACAATAAAAAGATCAAGCAGTTTCCCGGCGAAGGCGGTCTTGGTCATCAGGCAAATTTCATTAAGGCGATGCGAAGCCGGAAAGTCAGTGACCTGAGAGCTGATATTCTCGAAGGTCACATCTCTGCTACTCTGTGTCACATGGCCAACATATCCTATCGGCTCGGACGCAAAGAACCAGTTGAGAAAATAAAAGAACAAATCGCAGGAAACAGTATCCTCGCGGAATCTTTTGAAAGTTGTCTGAAACACCTTAGAGCCAACGAGGTGGACATTCGAAAGGAACCTTTGACAATAGGGCCTTATTTGACGTTTGACCAGACAAGTGAGAAATTCGTCGGCCAAGCCGGTAACTGGGCAAATATGTATTTACGACGAAACTACCGCGAACCATTCGTGGTACCGGATGAAGTGTGACATTATCTTATAAGTGAAAACAAAATGAGTTTCACAACCGAATTATTTCGACAAACACTAAAGAATGTCTATCATAAAATGCCAAATATAGCCGGGGGATTTAAGAAATAGGAGAGTGAAAAGATGAATCGCAGAGAAGTGCTTTTTTCAATTGCCGGCGGACTGGCGGCGGCAAATATAGGACACTTTACAAGCGCATATGGTGCCGGCCAAGCCAGGAAATCCCGGCTCGGCATTGCAGATTTTTCCTATAACATTCGGCTCAGAGCGGAACGCTCCCGGGCAGCAAAGGGAGGTTTTGGTGACCCACTGAACTTCCTCGACCATTGTTACAACATTGGTGCCGGTGGTGTTCAGATGAACATAGGAGTTAGGGACAAAGATTACACCCGCAGACTATGCCAAAAGGCTGAGGCTTATGATATGTTCGTCGAGGGCTCAATATCTTTGCCGCAGGATAGGTCCGGTGTAGATAGATTCGAAGCGTCGTTGCGGACGGCCAGGCAGGCCGGAGCAAAGGTAATCCGTATCGCAATAGGCGGGCGGCGCTATGAACAGTTCAGCAAAGCCGAACAATTCAAAGCATTTGCGGAACGTTCCCTGAAGTCGGTGCAACTGGCTGAGCCGGTAGCAGCCCGACACCGTATGCGACTGGCGATTGAAAATCATAAAGACTGGCGCATAGACCAAATGCTCGATATGCTCCGACGCATCAGCAGCGAATACGTAGGCGTGTGTGTTGACACAGGTAACAGCTTCTCTCTTCTGGAAGAGCCGATGATGGTTGTCGAAGCATACGCACCTTATGCCTTTGCAGCCCATCTTAAAGATATGGCTGTGGCCGAATACGAAGACGGATTTCTGCTTGCCGATGTCCCGCTGGGTCAGGGCCTGCTTGACCTGCCTCGAATGGTGCATGTACTCCGCAAGGCGAGGCCTGAAATCCGGTTCAGTCTTGAGATGGCAACACGAGATCCGCTGAAAGTCCCCTGCCTGACGGAAAAATACTGGGTGACGTTCGCGGACGTGCCCGGCTCTGACCTGGCTCGTACCATAAGGTATGTCCGCACAAATTCAACACAGGGGCGTCTGCCAAAAGTAAATCATCTGCCTCCGAATGAGCTGGTCAGGCTTGAAGAAGCCAACGTCAAAAAATGCCTTGCTTTCGCAAAGGAGCACCTGAATTTATAAGTGATTGTATAGAGACAATGTTTGGAGGTCTGTTATTATGAATCCGATAGCTATTCTAATTATTGGCGTCGTCTTACTCATAGCGATGATTCTTGTCTTGCGGCTGAACGCCTTTGTTGCGCTGATCACGTCAGCGATGGTCGTCAGTCTACTCTCGCCGGGTGACTTTGCCGACAAGATTGCCCGTGTGGGCAAGGCATTCGGAGGGACCGCCGGAAACATCGGCATTGTAATCGCCATGGCGGCCATTATCGGCAAGTGCATGATGGACAGCGGCGCAGCCGACCGGATAGTACGGTCTTTTCTAAAGGTGTTGGGCGAAAAAAGAGCAGCGACGGCATTGATGCTGAGCGGATTCGTACTGTCCGTGCCGGTCTTTTTCGACACCGTTTTCTATCTGCTGGTCCCCCTGGCTCGCTCGTTATGGGGACGGACACGCAAAAACTATATGCTGTACGTAACAGCTATCGTCGCCGGCGCCGCAATTACTCACACACTCGTTCCCCCGACACCCGGTCCGTTGTTAATGGCAAGTGAACTCAAAGTCGATGTCGGCTTGATGATGATACTCGGCCTGCTCATTGGCCTGCCAACTGCTGCGCTCGGTGTGCTGATATGCAAGATTATTAACCGACGAATGGATATCCCCATGCGTCCGTATGCCGGCCAGGCGGAACCGGAACCGCTCGATGACAACCAACTCCCCGGGTTCTGGATTTCATTCGCTCCAATTGCTCTTCCGATAATTTTAATCTCTCTGAACACGGTGACTAATGCCCTGGACGTTGGTAAACCGATGATTCAAATCGCAGCCGTTTTAGGTAACCGGGATATGGCTCTGCTTCTCGCAGCGGCTGTTGCAATGTTCGTATTGGTCCGCCAGCGAAAGTTATCCTTCAAGGAACTGGCCGCCAGAAGCGAAACAGCTCTGATGAGCGGCGGTATGATCATCCTGATCACGGCTGCCGGCGGCGCATTCGGCGCCATGCTGCGAGAGGCCGGCATTAAGTATTGGCTCCAGGAAATGCTCGGTGAACAAGGGCAAACTGTTGGTTTAGTGATGTTGCTGATGGCATTTGCCGTTGCCGTCGTAATGAAATTCGCCCAGGGCTCCGGAACCGTTTCGATGATCACAACTGTCTCTATATTCGCCGCCATGGGCATCTCGCCCGAAATGCTTGGCTGCAATCCGGTTTACCTTGCGATGGCGATTGGAAGCGGTTCACTGGTTGGTGACTGGATGAACAACAGCGGTTTCTGGATTTTCGCGCGGATGGGTGGTTTTACAGAAGTAGAAACGCTCAAATCATGGACTATTCTCACTGCCGCACTCGGAGTGATAGGGCTCGGATTCACACTTCTTTTCGCGTATCTGCTGCCCATGATGCCCGGCGCATAAACAGAACCAGGATGTCGGTCGTATTGAGCCGACCATTTGTTAGTTATTGTTGTCTTACTTCGACTTTAGCGAGTTTTTCGTAGAACTGAATAATCCCGCCGTGGTCGTCTGAGCCTTTGCCGTCCACCTTCAATGCCTGCATTACCTCCATTACCGCGCTGGATAGCGGAACAGGAACTCCTACCTCATGGGCGGTATCCAATGCGTTGGCCAGGTCCTTTATATGCAACTCAATGCGAAATCCCGGCTTGAAGTTGCCTTCGAGCACGAGCGGCATCTTTGCATTCAGGACAGTACTGCCGGCCAGCCCACCGCGAATCGCCTGGAAGACCTTCTCTGCATTGACACCCGCCTTGGCAGCCAGCACCATTGCCTCCGACATCGCGGCAATGTTCAGCGCAACGATAATCTGATTGGCCAATTTCGTCATATTGCCGCTTCCAATCTCACCCACCAGCGTCACGGAAGCCCCCATTATGCCCAGAATGTCTTTTACTTCATCGAATGTCTCTTGCGGTCCCCCAACCATGATTGCCAGTGTTCCGTCTTTGGCCTTGGGCTCCCCTCCGCTCACCGGGGCATCGAGCATAACAACTCCTTTTTCCTTTGCTCTTTCTGCCACCTCCTTGCTCGCCAAAGGTGCT
>CAZZAX010000003.1:0-104327 GCA_964653075.1 uncultured Pirellulales bacterium | reverse complement strand
ATTTTCACCTCTACTTGACTCTGCCAAATTCACTCATTTTGCAGGTGTCTTTAAATGGGTTTCGTTGGTTAACACTTCTCTGTAAATGATATACCCTCATTGACAGAAGTCAAGAGGAAACTTAAAAATTATTGAAAAAAACTTTCGGAGGGGTCAAGAAGGTCGGAAACAGCCATTGTCTCATAGTGATAAGCAACTGGCTCTGTGCTCTGTGCGTGGGCTTGGGCTTGGGCCTGAGCTGCGTGTGGTTCGGCCAACAAATCACACAACGACAAGCAGCAATGACACGACGCCATGGGATAAGCAAGGCCGGAAACAGCCACTACACCAAGAGCACCTATGTATCTCCCTGTGTTGGCCTCTGTGTTGGGCTTGAGCCGGAACGGCCGACTCCGCGGCAGTGTGGGGCAATGTCAACCAAGCAAGCAAACTGCGTTAAGATGGGTAAGGACAGGATGAAGGGGGAAAAGCTGACGGGCGTCTCGCCGGCGGGCGGAAACAAGGCAGACTTGGCTGGTGGCTGGGACGGTTCATTTATGGGCTTGGTGGGTGAGCGTCCTGCTGCCAGCAGGCTTGGTGTCGGCGAGCGTTCGCTCATTGACAGGCCATAGGGCACACACAGAGCGTGTGCAGGTCATAGGGTGTGAGTGTGGTGTTGGCCGGCGGCTCCCAGGTGCGCAGACAGAGAGGAGGGAAAAAAAGCAAGGTCGGTCGGTCCAGGATGTTACCGCACCCCCGCCCCCGCTTGACGAATGAACCTTACTTACCTCCACCGACGGATTAGTGAATTTCGTTTTTTAGGGTGGTTTTTCCCAAATTTGGCCGAAATAAATTTGACATATTTTGCCGATAGATTATATACTATTGAGTACGATAATAATTTCTATCTAACAACCAGTTGTTGGATAGCGTTTTCCTTATTTTTGAGTTTGAAACGCGGTTGCGGATTTTTGTCAATGAGTTATACCTCATATTATGGGCGAAAACGGAACGAAAAAAAACGATTTAATTCCGACTGAAAATCGGGGCAAATATACTGAGTTGGAATTGAGGAATAGGGGCGTAGACAAATTCCATGATAACCCCCCGCTCATTGACGCTTACTAAGGGCGTATCAAGGCCATAGTGAGTGAGTAGAGGGCTGGTGGTTGGTTTGGTGTGGAGAGGTGAGGATAAGAAAAAAAAAGAGAGGTCGGTCGGTGGAATCTTACCACGCCCCCGCCCCTGCCGCTCCTTTGAACCTTACTTACCCCTCCCGACGGATAATGGAATTTGAAAGTTAGGGTGTCAAGTCCAAAAAATACGCGAATGGAATTTGCATTTGCTGGCCGAAGTGTTATAGTGTGGCTTCGGTTTTACGGTGATGTGTCCGGCGTCGGCTCATAGCAACAGTATATATAATACTGTCAGCCTTTTCTTTCAATTTGCTCGAAATCCGCCTAAAACTCTTCCTAATCCAGAGCCTGTACCTGCCGCTTTCTTGTACAGCCGGGTCAGGTAAGTGTGCCGGAGCATGTGGGGATGCAGCTTGCCGATTCCAGCCTGTTCGCCGATACGTTTTACCTTGGCATATATGCTGCGATATATGATCCGGTCTCCACGTTCACTGACAAGCAGAGCACTTTTCGCTCTGGCACCCTTGCGATAGAGCTTGACGAACCACTCAAGCCGTTTCTTGAGCTTCTCGGATATATCTACCGTTCGAGAGACTTTGCCCTTACCATCCCGGACCCAGATACAGTCCTTGCCATGCCTGGCTGGCAGATCGCCAATGTTGAGGTTGCACAGCTCAGAAGCACGCAGACCGGTATTGACCAGTAACCGTACTCCATCAGTAAGTGTGGTCAAACCCTATGTCATCTTCCTTCCTGACTTCCAGTATATCATATCGTCCTGCGTGTAGAACCCGCCCGGGCGTTGGCTGTCGGCTCCCTTGCCCGCGCCCCTTTTACGCATGGTGTTAAAATCCATCCATGCGCCGATCTCCGTCGGTAGAGATATGGCTTCAGGACGAGTGCCGTAATGCCTCAAAAAACCTCCTTGCGGAAGGCAAGGTACTCTCTTAACTGTAAACAGAAATTACCCATTTCACGCTGAACCACTACAAAGATAGTCTGCGACGCTGGAATAGCAAATAAATCTGCCACACGCATTAGCCAGTGAAATCCTTGACTCTTTTCAAGAACCGCTTTCTGGATTCCTCAGAGAGTTCCTCAAACCTGCTTATCAGCCAATCCACTTTTAGTTCCTGGCAACGCCGTTCTGCTTTCTTTGCGACTCGCTCCGCTGCTTTTTGCTGCGCAGGAGTCAATAATGGCGATGGACGCTGTAATTTTTGCAACAGCGCATCTGCCTCAATTGCCCCCATGCCAGCGATGAGTTTTTCCTGTGCTTCGAATCGTGCTAACCATTCCCTGCCAGCGGTTTTGCGCTGCTTCGAAATCTCTTTATTAAGGATATCTATGGTCTCGTGGATGTCCCAAGGTGGTGTGTCGTCATCTCCATACAGCATGTCTGCTTCCGACTTGAGAGCAGTGGGCAAGACTTCAAATTTTCCCCAGTCCAAAGACAAGTCATTGAGCTTGTTATAACAATCCTGGAAGATCATGATGGCTTTACGTATGGCCCTAAAATCTTCCAAATCCGTATCACACCCCTCATAAGTCTGCATCAGCTCATTTACATCCTGTAGCAATGGAGCAATATCTTCATAGCTACGAATCCTCGAACTCCATAAACCATTGGC
The DNA here is from genome assembly GCA_964653075.1 of uncultured Pirellulales bacterium. Classification (GTDB taxonomy): domain Bacteria; phylum Planctomycetota; class Phycisphaerae; order Sedimentisphaerales; family Anaerobacaceae; genus NIOZ-UU13. The sequence goes on along the minus strand of CAZZAX010000003.1, from coordinate 101,581 downwards.
TTTCTTACTTAGGTGTGATTCGGCATCTTTCAATTTCTTCGTGAATACCGAGATACGTGTTCTGATATCATCCAACTCCCGCAGGCTTACTTTTCGGGCTGCAGTTTGTAGTTTTTTAGTGAATTCTCTTCCGGGTATGAGCAATCCTCTTATCTCCGCAATCCTGATGATGCGAAAAACTTCGCTGTGTTCAGTAAGCCAAGAATCAACTTCTTGTATAAGTCGGCTTACCTCAGCTTGTACCTGGGAGTTGCGAACTTGCTGGTCGACATGCTCTTTCAAAGACTCTGCTTGCTCATGGAGATCCAACAGAATTAGATTATTATACATTAATTTCCCAAGATGATGTTTGAATTTGCCTACTTTATCAGGGTCCTCCGAACGAAGGATCTGCGAACTCAACCAGTCACTAAAGAACTCAAGAACAAATTGACGTGCACGACCTATCTCATTTTTTAACTGTGCTTTTTCAGAATTTGTCCAATCGTTTCCTTCGCCTTCCATTTGTTTCAATAATTCTACCAACTTAGCAGCTTCCCAGCTTATATTTGCAGCATCTGTGTATTCAACTCCTCGATCTATTTTTGCCCAAGCATCATTCTGTCTCTTCTTCATGTCACTAATGGATAAGTTGGATTTTCTTGCAAGATCTTCAAGATGAACATATTTGTATGTCAACGTTGGTGGGACAGGAGCACGGCCTTTGAGTTCTATAGCCTGCGCGTAATATTGAATCCTGTCTTGATGCGTTTCAGCTTGCTCCCAGTCTTCAAGAAGATGTTCCCATTCCGCGGAGACTTCTCCAATATTGACAATCTCAGCATTGCCGATTCTATTAAGATCAATAGTCTTACTGCGAAACAGGTCGTTTTGAAGCCACTGTCCGACATCAAGTTGGGTTCCATCGTCATTGACAATATAGACACTGTCTCTACGGGGGGCTAACAAGACTCCAAACAGCAATCCGGCCGAAGCAAGGTTTGCGCCATAAGGTGGCAGGCATGCAGAACGCAATTCGTCTGCTATCCTGAATTGCTGATCATCAGTATCAAGTTTTTTGCGCCATGACATAACAATGCTATGAGCTACCGGATTCTTGGGGATTGCTATTTTACCACTTGCTCGGTTGAAACAATCCCAACAATGTTGCAACACACCAAGTGCACGATTCCTGTCCTTGGATGGTTTTGAACTGCAAGTTTGATGATCCAATTTTCCATTTAAAAGCTCTAATGTCAGTTGGTGGCAGGAGGCAGCGGCATTTCCACTTTTCGTGGAATATCCATCAAATGGGAATGGAAGCGGTTTTTTGTATATGGCTGCGAATAATTCTGCTCCCAAACGACTTAACCGCCGAACTTCAAGGGAATCCCGCAGCCCCGTCACATAGTGCCTTTCTTTGATTGCGGTGCCGATTAAGTTAGTCAATTGTTGGCATGTCTTTTCTTCGTGGGAGCCGATTAAGTTACCAAATCGCCCCTTATCTTGTTCACTTATGGAGTCAGTAAGTACCGCCAATTCAGCCATCATCCGTCCAATGTCGGCTGTTTCATCAACAATAAAGACCACAAAAACCGGAAGACAGGTTTGCTTCAAAAGCTTTGCTGAACTCCGCAGCAGCCGAGATGTATCATTCTTTATCATCTCGATATCTTCATCCGGGCCAACATAGCAATAAATAACTTTTCCACGTTTATCATCAACAGCAAGAGCTTTACTCCAATTATCTACGGCGAGCTCAATATGGTTTGGAAGAGTTACAAGGTTGGATATGGCATGTTGGTAGCCCCATTCTTTCGTAGAGATTCCATTTGCTTCTGAAAAGTCACATTCCAGATCGCTGATATTGTCGCACCATTTAGATATTGAGTTGGCGAATAAATCAGCTTTGCCTTGCTCATCAAAAGCACTAGCAACTCGCTGTCGGAGAAAGGAAAGGAACTGAGTACGGGGGACTGCATCGCCCAAGATATCAAAAAGTTGAAAACTTTTATCCCACTCAATGATATTGTACTCATCCTGAAGTGCCTCGAGTGCTTCCTGTGTTTCGGCTACAGGTATTCCGCTTAAACGACTTAATGCTAATTCAGCATCATTTCTGTCTGTCACAGTCAGCCTAAGTTTGGCGGCAAGGACAATCACTTGAAGAAGTGTATTTTGCTCTGGATTTAATTTGTTGCCGTGCTTGTTGAATACCGTCGCATAAGAATGAGCAATAGTACCTTGCTGCCCGCTTTCTTCAGAAGTAATAAACTCCTGAAGCAGTTCCTCTGACCACAAATCCGAGGTTGTCAACTCACAGGGTTGACCATCAATTTCGGCAGGTCGCTCCATGTACCTTTTCATGCTATTAGAAAGCAAAGAAAGTGCAGAACGTTCCTGGAGGTGGCGTCCGGCAGCAGATAGATAGTATAAAAGCCAGACGGTATACGGAGAAAGTGGCCAGCACCCCTTTCTGACCACAGTATGGAACTGATCCGAATCGCTCCAGAGATGATATTGTCGGGATAAAGGAAACCATCTATTGATGGAATCCATGATGTTGGCAGAATTTTGTTTACTCTGGTTATTATCAAACCAATGAGCAATGTCTGAGGATTTTTTCTCTATCAGATGTGCAATGAGTGTTTCAAGATTGGTGCTTAAGTATGATTTGTCTGCATTTTGGAAACGAGAGGTGACCCTGATAATGTCATTCTTGAATTCAGGAGCGATTCGTTGTACATAGGAGTTTAGCTCGAACTGAATAAACCCGATGAATGAAGCTTGATCTGAATTGTTCTGAATGCCTTCGAAGAGATGCTGCAGAACACCGCTTCCAGCAATCTGCCTTTTCATCGTGGCGAATTCGGCATATCTCCCAAACTCATCGAAAAGAACAAGGATGCTTGAGAAGGGTTTATCAGGGGCTACCCCGCAGTATTCTCTGCAAGCGACATCAAACAAATCCTTTAAGGATTCACCTCCATGAACAGGAATTCGCAATCCCTTTTGCTCAAATAGTGGACAGAGGGCTTCGTATGTTTTTTCGTTTTGTAATTCGAGGTTGTTCAGAATACTTTCAAGACTGTCTAAATCGGTACAATCCAGAAGAGCATGTTTCAATTCTGGATTTGATGCCATGATCTTCACTCGACTAATTGCCTCAGAGAATCGAGGACGCAGATTGTCCATAGGACTTGTGTCTGCGTTAAGAGCGATCAGTTGTGCAAGAACTTGTTTGCTTACTTCAACCGTAAGATCGAAATTCCGCATTCCGTTTAATGAAAGAACTAGGCAAGGTTTGCCAATCCCTTGCACAAGTTTTTCAATGTCACTTGCAATAGAACTATCAGCACTTCTCAGACCATCAAGAGCCGCCTTGGCGGCATCGCTATCAGGATTTCCAAGCAACTCCGCCAATGTCAGTGCTAGATGAGATTTGCCGGTTCCGTAGCCTGCTATTGCCAGAGTAAAAGGTTTTTCTGATAAGCCCGCGCAGGATCGTACTATCGAATGTGTGAAACTTGTAGTGTCCTGTAAACGGTGGCCGTGAGCGTCTCCGACATCACTCTGGGTAACTCCATGATATGTCGGCCCATGAAAAACAAAGGCAGACGCCGCTTTGCTTGCACGTTCTTGGTCATCAAGAAACCAGTCAAGATTGACAGCACCATTGAAGAGTCGCTCATCTTGGAACCGAATTAAATCGCCTATTCGATTTACCATAATTTATTCACCATGCAGAGATTCTCAAAGGAGATCATCATAGATTTTTATCCACAGATTACTCCTAATTCCGGTGCGTTGTAATATCCAAGGATTCATGTGGCGATCAACCGAAAGAATTCCTTTTCGCTCAAGCAGCCGCAATACTTGTTGAAATTCATCAATTCCCCATCCCGGGATGGTTTTCCAGCCAGCTGCTCTATCGAGTTCAGTAACGGTAATCTGGGTTGCTTGAGGAAAGAATTGTTCGATAGCGTCTAGTATCCAGGCTGCATATCCCCACGAATACTCATCGTTGATAGGGGGTGGTATGCGACGAATTACTGAGTTTGCTTCCCGTAAGGCTCCACATGAAGCGAATGCAGCCGGATCTTCATACATTCGCACCAGTGGCCCAATAAGATTTCCATGCTGAACTCCGTAAACACCTTTGAGATAGTTTTCCAATTGCGGTCTTTGGAAACTACTTCCCAAAGCTTGAGTGCCGTGGAAAAATAGCTGATGCCAAATATCGGCCCCACAAAGTGACCCGCACAGATTGAAATGAGCAATCCATTGCGTTACGGCTTCCTTCAAAAAGGGGTCTTCAAGGAGTACAACTCTGCCAAAAGGTGTAAGCCGAGGTTCCTTTGTCGTGTTTCTCATGGAGGACTCGGGAAGACTGATAAGCCCCATCCCTCGACAGTAATCAAGAGTCGGCATAACTTTTCCACTGGAACTTCCTGTCGGTATGCCTGTTGCCAAAGCAATAGCTTGACTATCTCCACTTTTACCCGTCGAAGCAAATTGCAACATGGCGTGGATATACCGGCGCTCCGGGATAAACGTTTTGTGGAAGTTCCGGGGAAGACGAGTATTCTTGGCTTTTGTATCAGCCATCAAGACTCCTTTCCTCCAAGGGGGTTATGCGTATCTTGAAAGCAACCTGCTTCAGAGTGTCATTTTCGCCAAGGGTAGGCCCGAGCGAATAGCATTCCCCTTTCTGAAGTTTTGACAACCGCTCAATCCATGTCCGTGAGGGTTCTCCTGTTGCATTCTGCAGCACCTTGCCATATTCCCCCATTTCCGTTTCTGCAGGTCTAAAGAACAACTTATGGCCTGCCTGGAATAGGCGACTTTGCTGACCACTTGAAAGATTGCTGAGTGTTTGGGTTGCCAGGATGAGAGACAAACCAAATTTTCGTCCTTCTGTAAGGTATTTTGCCAGTGGGCATTCCTCTCGATGGTCGAGATTTTGAACTTCATCAAGTACAACCATCTTGGGATCGTTCTTGTTTCCACTACCACGCACGTAAGCGTACAAATCCCACAGTATGAATTCGGTTACAAGACGCCGGGAATGCATGTCCAGTCCGGCAAGTTGAAAGATGTGGCAAAGATGATCATGGTCTCGGAAAATCGACTCCCATCCTATTCCCCCGACGTCAGACGAGAAAGGTTTGTCCATGATAAATGGTTTCAGTTTGCTCATTGTTGATTGGACAGTGCTTTTGTTGTGAGTCTTTTCTTCTATATAGCCTTCAAGGACATCCAACAGATTGTCGAGTTTGAAAGCATCCCCGTATGACTGCATTCCTAATATAATGGCATCAAATAACACGCTGAATTGCTGATCGCCCAAGTCATACACAACTTTGAATATTGCAGCAATTCTCTTGGCGGCTGTTGAATGGCTTTCCGGAATGATATCGTCGCCAATAATCTGCTGTTGTAGCTTGAAAGGGCTTATTGGCAATGGACTCTTGCGAATGATGTGTTGCTTAGGGCAAAGTGACTGAGCCGTGATATCCTCAAGCTGATTTGGCAGGAACCCATTTGTGTAGTCTATGACCAGGGAGTTCTGGCCAGAGTGTCCTAATTCATTCAACAGACATTGAATGGCATACGTCTTTCCCATACCCGAGCTGCCGAATATGAGCATGTGGCGGTTATGCAATTCTTTATGCCCAAATTCCCAGAATACTGGACGCGAGCCGCGGGAGGACACTCCCAAACAGATGCGGTCAGGAATTGCCGAATGAGTGACAGGTACTACTTCACTATCAGGGATAATCCCCGATGCATCTTCCTGCTCGTATTCCTCTTCTGGCGTGACGGCTACCTGTGAGATGGGCTCCTCTGTTTCGAGAGAAGGAGATGTAGGAATCTCATCAACTATAGCGGTTCCCTGTGAGGGTATTCCCAATTGACACGAATACGTCATGCATTGGTTATCCCATACAAAAGAACCATCACACTCATCTCTACAAAGGTCGCGAATGGCCTGACTTCCGGTTACAATAGGAACGATATCTAAAGCCTTATCCCTGAAGCTGAAGGTCCAAGATGTTAGCTTTTGTATTGTATCTGCACTGTCATCAGTCCAACAGGCAAAGACTGCCGCGCCCCAGGAAATGGAGTAGTCGCCGTCTGCCATGTGCTCCAAAGCATTAAGGGTTGCCGCACGTTGCGTACTACTTGCCTGTGATTTGCTGGCTACCAAGCGGTGGAGTTGAAGCCACCAGTACCTGGCATCAGGCCGTTCTTTCTCATCGGGCGACTGGCGAGGCATGAATGCTGGAATCAAATGTTGTAAACCGGACTCAACTTGCTCGCGTGCCTTTTGCAAGTGAGAGTCAGAGCGTTTTGCCAGCTTGCATTCGATAATTCGCATGTCGAGGTGCAAGGCGCCACTGTCAGTAATCTTTGCCGTAAGCCAGAGGATGTCTGGTCGCATATTTGAATCCGCACCATCAAACCAATGACGATAGGCATCAAGTGACACAAATTGATCGCACAACAAATCCCCTTCTGCTCGGAAGTATTTTCTGGCGAGTGTATAAGCCATGACATCGCGGATGTGCTGACCAAGACCTGTCGCTCTGATAAGGGATAAACCGGAAAGCCCCTTCGCCTGATTAATTGCAAACTGTGCCGCTTGGGTGTGGTCTTCTTCTGACCAGCCGACGACAATGCCAGAAATGGAGACTTTCAATTTATGTTGGAGATCAGAAAAATGAAATTGCTCGGTGGATATCGTGTAGTTTGCTTCACCGTGAGACCCTACACCTGAGCCGAAACCAATTATGTCACGGACTGTCTGGTCTCCAGTAACTTCTAGGAGACGCTCGTCTATGCTTGGATCTATGCAAACAACCCATTCGGTATTCTTGTGCAAATCATCAATGACTCCGCGCCACGGGGTGAAATCTCCACAGCCTAACGCTACATGATCACTCAACTCCATGCCTTTAAGTCGAGCCATTACTTCCGTATGCTTTGTGGCCAACATGAACTGCCTGTTGCTGAGAATGCGATATCTTTCGTGGGCGTATCGTCCTTCCTGGGGAGAACAGAAGGTTTTCTCAAGGATTGGAAATTTGATAGGTCGAGTAGTAACATCATAGGGTGCGGGCACTTCTTCAAATTGGTTACCTTGTTCACCAGCATTGATGAAGTTACTGAGGATAGCTATATCCACTTCAAGACTCGACTTAATGATGTTTCTGAACTGCTCGTAGCTCCTATCAGGAGTAATGATTCGGTGGGATACCGAAAGGCGGCACTCACGATAATGAGCTAGTTTGTCATGGATTTCTGCCGCCTCCCATCTTTCCTTCCATTGCTCAATCCAACGGAAAATCCCCGTATCGTCCCCAGATTCAGAGAATATGGTGATTGCTATATGGTAGGGAGAATCGGTTCCAACATCTCTGCGTTCACTGTCGCTGATGAATTGATTCGTCGCAGCGATCAGCGGTTGAATATCCTGGTTTTGATAAATGGCTAGACTGATTCCATCTTTTGCGTGTGGATGTAGTTCCCAGTACTCCTTCATGATCCGGAAGAGCATTAAGGATTCACGGGTTTCACGGAACATGGCTTCATCTGATATGTCTTCATCTTCGAAGGCATCATAGCGAAGCAGAAGACGTGTCGACAAGGTTGCGTCTGATGTTGTCACCTCTCCAATACGGTGAAGGAGATTGTCGCCACGAATCGAGGTTTCAAAGACAAGGTCTTTGTCCCTCAGGAGACCACATAGAGGCATCTTGACGGCCGCAAGTCCAAGATAGTAATCCCAGAGTGCCTTTTTGAAACAACGCGCACCCGTCGCCCGAAGCTGCTTATTGACCTCTGCATTGAAACATTCAAACAGATATATGATCCGTGCATGTAACAGCTCTAAGAGAGCGGGATGAAGGACGGTGACAGCTGCTGACGGTTCATATCGCTTCCACATCCATTGATTCCCATCTGTTTCACTCCTTTTCTGAACGAAGAGAAACGCACGCTGCAATATGGCTCCATGATCTTTGTGGACTGGACTGTTTGGCGCCAGGAAGGCATCATAAGTATCTTGGCAGGCATGGCGCAAATCATCCCATTTGTCCGACAACGCCCCATACAGGCCATTTTGAGCTGCACGCTTGATAAGTGCCCCGTATGTCCCGGCCAATTTCTTGAGGGACTCCGCGAAGACAGATTCTTCTGGTGTCAGTTCGGCCAAAGCAGGTGCCAGAACGTCAACCATCAACTTTCCTTCACTACGTATGCCGTGCATCAGTACGCGAGTAGCTTCCTCATCGTCTTTTGCAAGCATGAGTTCATCATAATATGGCACGAAGAACACGGGCAGGAAATAGTCTGTTGCCTTAACCAATTCTGAGTGTCCCCATCGGAAAAGTTCATCTGCCATACGAAAAGGCGAGTTGTCTGGGAGGCGCAGAGCAAAGCTGCAAGTCGTTTGGTTACTTTCTTCTTCAGGGATAATAGTAACTGCAAAACTGAGTTGAGGCTCGGCGATGGCGGAGTATTGAAAGTCAATATCCTGCTTAATTAGATTGGAGTAAGCAGACACCCTGTTGGCATCAGTTTGGGCGTTTTCGGTTTCGAGGGCAATGTATTTAGTCAACCAGCCATCCAATCCTCCCAAGAACTCCTTCAAGTACAACCTGGCCGCTTCCTGACGTTCATCGGGTGAGGCACCATCGCAGTCGTGTTTGAAAAGGAAGGATTCAATGCGGATTTCACGAATAACATCATGAGCGATGTCTCCACGCTTTTCCGAGTCTTTCTTGAACTCGGCAAGCGTCAACCATAACGCGGTCAGGACGCATTCAAGAGGATCGATCCCTAGTTTTTTGACTTTGGGGGGCTTTGGCTCGCGAGGCTCGCGAGGAGGGCGGTATTTCAGCACTTCATCTTGAATGGTCACAAAATCACATTCGAGCAAGCGGCCTAGTTCTTCATGACTGCCGTGTCCAATGTAGGCTATCAAATCCTCAAGAAACGCATCATCGGAAGCATAGCTGCCTGTTTTGCCTTCATCATAGAGAGCATTTTTCGAGCCCTTATCCTCCAAATATTTCTTGACGTTTTTCAGGGCCTTCTCCCTTGGACGTTGCTCAAGAAACATTCCATAGGATGCAAAAGATAGTGCCGCATCAACATAAGGCGGGAAACTCCTACGGCCACCAAAACGGTAACCGGTAAACTGGGGCAGGCCAAAGCTATCCAGACTCTTCAACAGCACTCTTTCGGCATCCCGTCCATCTTGTGCATCTGCTAGATTCAGTCCGTCCAGAAGTTCACTGATCCTGATGATGTCTGTTGGTACACGTTCCAGCAAAGTTTTCAGAACATTATCGAAGTGGGCTATAACCTCTTCCTCGTAGGCTACCGAAGCGTTCTCCAGACATTCTTTAATCCAAGATCCGAATGCTTTGTTCAGTCCCTCCGACCACTCCCAGATTGTTGTTGTTTGACAGCAATGGAAATCCGAAAGACTTGCGGCATCGGTGACATGATCTATCCCACCTAATATAACTGCGGTTGTTGCCCCTGGATTTGCAGACACTGCATTTCGATAGCTGGTCAAATTCCCCTGAACATCAAGCCAGCCTTTACGCTCCGCTTCCTGCAGGTATGCTTGGATATCTGGAGACGACGACGATTCCCGCCACTCTTCCCACAGCGGTTTGGCTATTTTATAAGTGAGGTCTGCGACCAGCGGTGAAACCCGGGCTTCCAACTCCCGTCCTATATTAACAAGAACGCCTGCTGGAAAACTGGGAAGCATGAGAAGCGCTTTCTCGGCGGAACCCTTTACCTTGTGACACTCTATTTGCGCTTTGATATAATCACATACGCTATTCGCAAAATACTTCATCGAGAAATCTCCCTTCCGTCGCTCAACGGATTCTCGACCATGGAGCATGAATCGGACAGACGAATCAGCATCCCCGCAGCGCTCAACATATCAACCAGCCATTTATCTGAATCGTTGCCCAATGTTGACGGGGGATGAGCGCCGCACCACTCACAGGCACAGCAAAGATACTTCCTGCCCAGGGCCATACCATACCTCTGAAAAACCTGCTCCATGAACGAATCACGAGTCATTCGCTCTCCGGGTCGGACGGTTGTCAGGACGAGATATCGCAACAGGTGGTTTGTTAACACAAAGCGTGCTCCCTTGCCTCGACGTGGAACCATGAATCCCAGGCGTTTGGCGAGCGTTAGAAAAAGTTTGTGCCCATATCGGGTGTCTGCTTCCTTGTAGGAATCGGCAAAGTGCTTTTCCCGCGGTTTGGCTGGATGGTGTTGCTTTTGTATATTTGCCAGTATCTCGGGATGCCGGATAGCTCGTTGGATCATGAGCAGGTTGGCCTCAACACTGCGCCGTGAAATGCGTTTGAGAATGTTGTTGTTACCTCCCGGGTCCGAGACGGCCCAGATATATCCCAGTGCGCCTGCTCCCGCACCATCGTTGGACTCGTCATAACGGGCGCTTTGGGCACAGAGCGTGCGCAACACCTGCATGGTGCAGGCAGTTTCCATTAGACCCAGCCGATCAACCGGATCAAGTGCCGCGTCACACAGACGCAACAAATCGACCGCGAACAAAAGGCTTTCCGACCAGGTATCCTCCGGACACCAGCCGCATTTGGTGTAGCGTGGCAGTCCATTTTCATTATCCGTTCGTCGAGCCGTTTCTGGTTCTGCTCCCTCGTCGATGAATCGGGCCAAAGCCCCGACAGTGGCAGGACATGCATTTAGTGCCTTATGTAAGCCCTGAGCCAAGGCTGTACGTAGGGCTTCAGGGCAGCGTTCCCGCTCCGTATGACTTGCCTTAATGTTCCCGCACCATGCATCAATATTCTCTGTGGGGGTGCGCAAGGCGTTGCAAATCTGGAGGTAAAGGGCTTCTCCACCCCGGGCAAGGAAGCGATGTTGGTTGGATGTGAAGAAATGGTTGAAGTTGTCCGTTAAATCATCCCAACTTTGTGCGGCTTTACCTTTTGTAGAGTTCCAAATAGTCTCCCCAGCAATCATTTCCGGGCGAATTGGGAGAAAACTCTGGGCGCACCAGGTACGTTGTCCGCCAACACGCTGAAACCCCAGAAAAAGATTCTCGAGCGTCTTCAACACCTCCTCGGGTGGAATGCCTCCAAACGCCTCAATATTCTGCTCAATGCTTTTGATCAAGTCACGATAGTGATCTCGGTGTGTCTGATGGCGTGTCTCCAATTTAGAAGCACCCAGCAAAGCAAACAGTTTCAGATTTAACCTGGATTTTGGCGCATACTTCAAGGGAGTCTCCGCTGGCCAATTGCTCAATAATTCCATGTCCGGAAAAAGAGAGCCATCAGCAGGGATGATTTCCTCGGCAATTTTTTTTTGTGAGGTTGCTACAAGTAAAAACTCGATTAGGAACTCAGGAACGGTTTGATCACCGAAGAATCTGCGCCCGAATAACTGAATTGCAGGATTGGCATCTTCCGTTTTTGCTGTTTGAAGTTCTCGCTTTATTGGGGGATATGGATTAGGCATTTCTGGTTACCTCCAGCTTCTTATCTCCAACGAAGAAGTTCTGCTCCCGAAAAGTATGATTGGTTTGAAGCCTGAGCAACATAACGTTCTGCTCCTCTTCGTCAGGTATGCTGAGCGCAACAAGTTCAGCCTTGAAGCGATCCAGGCGGCCAGAAAAGGCCGTCTGCAATGGCTGGCCGGTTTCTCCATGGTGTCGCATCATCACATAGTCCAGGAACGGTAGCTCGAGGATGAGCTTTGTGGTTTCGTACGGACCGTTTCCAGCAAAAAGAAGGTGTCGGGGGCAATTCCTGTCATCCGCTTCCGACTCAAAAACAATCTTGAAATCTCTTGCCCTAAAATCAGCCAGAACAACCTGTGCGCTCTGTCGAATATCCCGCGCATTGCGACTCAGCGTCACATACAAGCTGTTGTCGAAGGATGCGCCTTCGGGTATGCGGATACCGGTAAAGTGTTCTTGTAATACATGAAACACCTGATGCTGCAAATCTGTTTTCTGTTTTGGTGAAAGTCGCCCGGCGCGTGCCCGCCATTCCAGGAGTTCCAACAACATGGGGGAGCGCAAGAAAGCAGAAAGAAAAATGCGATTCTCTTTTTTCTCACTATCTGTGTTTCTCGGAAACTCGTGCAGGAAGAAAAGCATCCGGCGAACTTGTTTTCGAGCAAGATGTTGTCCCTGTTTCTCTGTGTAGAATGTGCTATCTTTTTGTCCCGCACCGATCCGTCGCAGCAAGCCAAAATCGGCAATGTTACCTCTGGCTCTTAATTTGAAGTCGGATTGTTCTTCACGCAACCAAAGGCGCCGCTCCCAACTGGGACACGGTTGTTCTCCAAGCTCACAGGAACAAGCCGTACGTATCACATGCATCTGGTGGGCAGGCCTATCTGGGATTCGCCCATTATCGCCAAAGAAACGGTTGAAGAACATGAACTCGCTCAACAGGGGTGGTTCCGGACGGTTGGCGTATTCCAGAATATCGGTGTATTCTAAACCCGCCGTGACAAGGTAGGCCATGTGAGCAACAAGTTGCCGCAGGGTAAATCGGTCGCCATACTCAAACATACGCCGATATAATAAGAAAATGCGATCAATCGCAGCAGGATTGTCCTGCAGCAGGCGCACATTGCGCCGGACAGGACAGTTTTCCTGCTCTGTGCAGGCTTCACAAGATTCCCAGCGTTCTTTGCGCAACATTCGTTCAAAAATAGCTCGGGCAATGTTGAGATTGTCAAACATAGCTAGGTTGATGACGAAGTATTCCACACCATTGTGCGTAACAGGTGTTGGCACAGATTGGGAGAAGGATTCCAACAAGTCGCTTTCCGCACCTAGCCAATCCCGACCGTCACGTTGATCAATATTGCGAAACGCATTCAGGAGCGTTCCAGTGTTGGAAATCAACAGCATTGTCGGTGCATCTCTACGAGTTGCATCCTCAATGATTTTGATGCGGGAATCGTCATCCCATTCGCTGAAATCTTTTATTAGGGCAAGGGGTTGCCCATCAACAACGACATCTTCACGTCGTCTCAATTCGTCCCCCAAAGGTTCTTTCGCAGGAATGCCTGATAGTTGTTTGAATAGTTCCAGCCCAATCGTTGATTTTCCATCACCTGCGTGTCCAGTAAGAATCACATGGCGCTTGTTGCTCAGGAGTTCTGTCTTGATTCTGTCTGTAAGCGGATGATTAACCTGAATGCTCGCAAACCAGGGATTGCAAGCCTGGCTTTCGGCCAATGCATTTCCGCTCGACGCATCCCGGTTATGTAGCGTGTTGAGATAGGCCACAAAAGGATTGGGGCTTATGCCCGGTGAAGGAATGAAACTAATAATCTCCAGTTTGTGCGTCGCAGGTTCTTCTGATAGCTGGCGCCGAGCATTCTCCTGTGAGAATCCTTTCTCAGTATCTTCTGGGATAACATTATCTTCAACTTCATCCACTGTGTCCGTTGGGCTACGAGCGTCCTGTAAGGCCGTGTTCATTTCCTTGGCTGAAGAGAACCGTTGTTCAGATTGTGAAGCAATGGCTTGCAAAAACCACTGTTGGAGCGCAGGTGTGAGATCCGAGCGAAGTGTCTGCATATCCACTGGTTCAGCCTCAACAGTGAGTGTGTCGTATGGCCTGCGCCCGAAGAACCACTCGAACAACGTCACACCAAGCCCAAACAGGTCGCTCTGAACAGAATACTCCCGATCTTCGCCGAGAAGAGTGTCCGGGGGTATATAGCCGTTTGTTCCGGCATAAAGGGATGTACCTGGATGAGAGGCAATGCCAAAATCGATCAGCGTCGGTCGCCCATCAGGAGTGAGAATGATGTTGTCCGGCTTGATGTCGTTATGAAGGATTGGAATAATAACATCATCCTCTTCAAAGGCATGTAGCACTTCCAGGGCTTTGAGTATCGCTTGACTTACCTTGAAAAAAAGATCAAGCTGAAGCGGTTGCTCTCCTTCGCGCTCACGAAGTGTGCGTCCTTCGACCCATTCATAGGCGAGCAACCAACGCTGATCTGGCCAGCGTTGACAATATTCGGCTTTAACAACGCAGCTATGAGTTACAGCAGCGGATAGTTTTTTCTCGCGTATGATCCGTTCCTGCGGCACGTCGATATTGAAGAGTTTTAGAAAGAGTATCTCGCCCAACGGGCCGCGGGCTTTGTAACTCTGGGATTCGGAACCTTTCCCTCTGAACTCAATGATCTTGTACTGCTCGTGTTCATCGCCCGGCTGCAATTGGGCATTAGGGCCGGGTAGCCGTTCAACCGCATACTCATCGAGTCGTTCCAGAACGGTGGTTACCGAGGTTGGTCGGAGTGTTCGATCCAACCGTACCAAATCGTTAATGAGACTAACGATTTCGTCTGGAACACCTACTCCTAATAATTTATCGATGCAATGCTGCTTGAGTTGCCCATTGCTATCTGCCAAGCCCATGGAACATTTGAAAGGCCGCTTACCCGTTAGCATCTGATACATCAGAACACCAACGGTAAACAGATCGGCATCATCGGCAAAGGCCTCGTTCTGGTATATTTCTGGAGCGATATAGGCCTGTCTTTTCAGTTTGGATGGGTCTGGAATCACGGTTGTCCGATCGTCTGCCAGTTGGTAAGAGAGATCGAAATTCATCAGTTTTGGCGTGTTGCCAACGAGAAGGATATTTTCCGGCGACAAATTGCGATGGACAACACCTTGAACATGAATAGCTGCAAGCCCAGCCAAAATACCACGCGTGATGGTCAAGGTGCGGTTTAACTCGATGGGAGCCTGTTGAGATATCATGTCGCGGAGGGTACCCTGTTCAGACCAATCGCTACCTTCGATCAAGTGCCCATCCTCATTGGGAACGGACCAGACCCGCAGGATATTGGGGTGGTCTCCGACATTTGCTACAGCGTTCAAAGTCGCCCTGGCGCGTTCCGCTAAAGCGTTAGTTTCGCTTTCGGCATACCGGGCAACATCGAAGAACACACGAAGCCGCGTCAGGCGGCGACGGCGCACATCGGTCCGTCTTGCAATTACTTCTTCCCGTTCTTGAGACTGATGAAGACGGTCCACGATTTCGTAACCGGGAAACTGTATGTCATGCGGTCTCCCTGGCTGGTGGAGGCCTTCCACACAGCCTCGAATTTTCAGTGCTTCTTCATCGGAAAGGAGGCTTAGTCGAGAATCTTTTTGAGCTTTTAGGTAATTGATCAGGTGGCCTATGCTTCCAAATGTCGGTTGGTGTTTGTCTGTGGAGGGGTGAGCGTTTCCTTCTATTTGCACTTTAGGGTGAGTTAGCGTTACAACGGACTCGACGTATGGCAGCCTGAGATAGGGATATTGTCGCTCGCAAAGTCCCCGCACCAGTTTGGCCTTAAAGTTGTTTCCCCTGTGGGGATCGGTTCGTGACAGGCCATTGACGCACCAAGTGTAAGGACGAATCTTCACATTGCCGGTCCAGTGCTTCAACTCAACAACATACAGGCCGAAACGACAAACAATCAAGGCATCGATTTCAAAGTAGCGATTGCTTTGGGGATCATGGATGTCCAAATTTGTCAGCAAAAGGCCCAATGAGTGCGATTTTACTCGTTTGCTGATTTCTTCAAGCGCAGCTGCTTCATGACTGAAGAGGGAATGTGGGGCGGGCGTCTCACGAACAACACCTGCAGTTTTCCGACGAGAGATAAGACCTTTGTGCAAGATTGCTTCAAGTTCGCGCTGAATAATTTCATTTTGGGTCTTGCTCTTGAAGAGGGCAAACACCGCGTCATCCAGTACTGCATGAGAGACTAGCCTTGTCAGTTCCCCAGCAGATCCTACTGTCGATGCTAGTTCCAGTGCTTTCTCTTGACCTTCACATGGCACGAGCCGCCAGAACTTGGTGGCCGACAGATGGAAGAACGGCGTATGGGCGCGATCTCGGTCAGACTCGCCCCCGTATAACGCTATAAGCTCCCTAAACACTTTCCGAAATCTCTCATCGAAGTAAGCTTTGGGGCTGTCGATAACCCCTTCGTTGACAAGACGAAGGACCGCGAGTAAGGTTAAATGTTTGTGCGGTTTGAAGCCTTTTCCAGGCTTACTGAGCTCTCGCAGTTGACTGAGGAAATCATCAAGACTCATTTGCGTTCCTCCTGCCGCTCTGGTAAGCTGGCGCGAAATGCACTTCTAATGAGTTGCGACCGAATATTCATGGCCGCCTCTACGATTGTCCTTTCGGCTTGCTTCACCTCGCACTCAGTATTGTAACGTCCCATAGAGATCCTCACTGTGTTTCTTGCATAGTCACTGGAATGTCCCAGAGCCTGTATTACATGGGAAGGTGCGAATGACCCAGACGCACATGCCGATCCGTCGCTGATGCATAGTGTAGGGGTGTGAGCTATCAGCACGTTAGCCGGAATGTCCGGAATCGTGATGCTGCACGTACCAGGCAAACGGGGCGAGTTGGCACCATTCACTGAGATTCCGGGGAGATCGGCTGTAACTGCGGCCTCGAAGGTATCCCTCAATGCAGCAATTCGTTGACCGTCCGAAGTTAGGTCAGCAGTTGAGACGCAAACAGCTACCCCGAAGCCTACAATGGCAGCAACGTTCAGAGTGCCAGGACGCAGTCCAAGTTCTTGGCCTCCGCCAAACATAATTGGGGTGAGCGATGATCGTGCGGTTCCTTTCCTTACGAACAAAGCCCCGATGCCTTTTGGGCCGTAAACCTTGTGAGCGCTGACAGACACATAGTCGACTAGGAGGGCATCTGCATCCACTGGAACCTTCCCCAGCATTTGAGCAGCGTCACAGTGGACCAAAGCCCCCCTGTTGCGGGCGAGTTCAGCCACAGCTGTCACGGGTTGCAGTGTTCCAATCTCGTTGTTGGCGCCCTGAATTGAGACGAGAAGAGTCTGCTCATCGATGAGATCTGCGGCTACCTCTACGTCGACGACGCCATCGGGGGACACCGGAAGGATTACTAGCTCGTAGCCCTGTGCACTCATCCATTCACACGGCTCTAGAACTGATTTATGCTCAATTGCTGTTGCGACAATCTTCTTGCGTGCCGGATGGCGTCTCGTAGCCCCCAAAATCACCATATTATTTGCCTCTGTCGCCCCACTAGTGAAGACAATCTCTGTGTTATCACAGCCGACGGACGCAGCTACTTGTTCCCGAGCTTTGGCCACAGCAGCTGCGGCAGCCCTGCCGCTCACGTGAGGACTGGCAGCGTTAGCAAATCCGGATGCCAAGTAAGGCAACATCGCATCTACGACCTCCAGGGCAACCTGGGTCGTAGCGTTGTTGTCCAGATAGGTTGTTTTCTTGTCGTTCATAAATGACATATAAGGCATCCTTCACTCGTTTCGTCGCCGCAGAGCACATCACCTAGGGATGTATTCCCTCCAAATGCTGCTTGTCGCTGCCTTCGTTTTTCGTAATTCGCCTTGATCTGCGCTACGCGTTCGGGTCGAGTGAGATCTGCAAGACTCTCCCCTTGAATCCAGGTGTACGTTTGGCCCGATTCAGGATCAGTCTTTTCGTATTTCATGGCCTCGCGATACAAGTCGGGATGATTCTCAAACAGCCCAACCCATTCCCGTCGTTGCTGGAAGAAGCAAAAGAAGCACCCTGACCGAGACCGCCAGCTATAGTAAGTAGGAAGTCCAAGGGGCTTGCCCTTAACGTACGTTGTGTTCAGAATCCGAATAATGTCCTCCCGATGGAGGCCATCCTCTACGAATGGATACTTGGGCGTGATGTTGGGCTTCGTAGAGATATACTTCTTGCGCTGATTCTCATCCGCTCTTATCCCAACATAACTGATCACTGGATCGTCGCCAATGTAATGCTCGTATGGCTTGATCTTCAGTTCTTCTGTGCACCAACGGATCTGAGGTGATGGCAAGAATCCGTTCCGGATCTTCAACAAGTCGTCGAACCCCCCGCGCGCGTGCGAGAGCTTTGTGATTGGTCTTCCAAGAAATACTTCAAGCCTTGCCAAGTAATCATACGTCTCCTTGAGTTCTTTTCCTGTGTCACAGAAAACATACTCCATATTGGGCACTTTATGCCGCATGTAGATGGCAAGTGCTGCGCTATCCTTGCCGCCGGAAAGCCCTAAGATATGGCGAACCTTATTACTTGTCCTTGATGTATTGCTCATTTGTGATCCAACTCTGAATCCTGATTGGCGAACTCGTCTGCCAGTTCTTCGAGAGCCGCTAGAACCAGCATCGATGGTGTGCGTTTATCAGTGTTTTTTGCTATTTCACAACGCAGGCACTCAATGAGCTCTTTCGCTTTGCGCTTCTGCCTGGAGACGACCCTTCCCAGCCCACGAACCGTTGACGCTTTAACGCTTTGTCTTCGGGCCTCCTTGAACAATCGCCCAAAGACTTGTGCAATTTCCGGGAAACGATCTACATCCATGTCCGACCAGAGATCGGGGGGGCGGTCCGAGAGTAATCCAAGTACAGAATTGACTCCATTCAGGTCGCCAGTAGACTCTATGACACGTCGAACAAAATCAAGTAGTTGCGACGATGTGACGTGCGGTTCAAGCCGTAACGACTCTTCGCGCAGTACGCTCCAGCGGGCCTCTCCGGACTCAAAACCGCAAGCATTCAGTAAGACATCACGAGCATTTCTCTGCGTGTTCGTAGCGACTTCGGACCAGTTCCGCAGATTATCATTGAGTGCCGTGAAGAATCTGCCAATCCCCTTTGTTGTCAGGCTGTCTTCGTCGAACGGAAGAAAACCAAGGGCCTTCGGAACTTCAACAAAGAGGAACCTCTCCGGCGACTTCGCATTCTCAAACGCGTCACGAAGCGCTAGAGTTGGTCCCGGAAGATGCTGCGTCTTCCATGCAAACTCGGGCAGCTTCTTCACCATCAAAAACAGTGCTCTGACCACCGGCACTGTGGTGGGTTCAACGTTCAGGCTGCGAGCAATCCTACGCACTACAACAGCACGTTCGCCGCGTGTACGACTCCCTGCCAGTGAAAAGAGCTCTGGCCTCCGCATCAGGACTTCAAAATCCTCGATCGCAAGCTCGGGAATGAACGTCCCTTCCCGATATAGCGTAGTTTCATCTCGATATACCAGCATGAAGGAACAGAGCAACAGAGGATACAGGCCGTCGAGTACACCAAAAGGAGCCCCCGAGAGTTCGGAAGACAATACGTTGACCGGTACGGGTTCAGGTTGACGGTCGAACACGAGTTCATATAGACGCTTCCAGCACGGACAGAGATTATGCTTCCCACTTCGCGTAGGGCTGGTAAACCCCCAAGTGCCGTCCTTCTGTGGACGATGGATACCCGTAGCATGCAGTACTGATGCATAAATGCTGCGAGCGGGGGGATATCCTTCTATTCCGAGAAGCGGTTGGTCCGCGTTTTCCATCATAGCCTGCATCAGGTTCCGTCTTGCGGCAGCGGCGGCTGATGACAGTGAACGCCGCACCACAAGTTCGTTGCGGATCCTCGGAGACTTATCGTAGATCCGGTCACAAACATTCGATAGAAGCTGAGACACATCCGATGGGGCCAAGAAGTCTTGCTTGGCACCAGCGTAGAACCATAAGCACCCACTCCCGGCCGGTTCCGGGCGGGGATCGATCAGCCCATTGAGATGCCTGAGCATTAGCTGTTCAACTTCCGTGATCCGCAGGGACACTTCCCGTCGTGCAACTCGGTCATCTCGCAACTCCGGCGTATTGTCCCACACCCATCGGAGTGCTCCGAGTTCGGTCACAATGCCTCTCAGTTCACCTATCTGCAGCGGGATCGCAAATAGGAACCTTTTTAGATCTTTCGCCTGCTCGGCCCGATGGCTAAACTGCTCAGCCAACCCAGTGGATTCAGCGAGGCAGACAATAATCTTGCCGTCTAGAGCGGTTTCTGCACCCACGGCCGATTCTAGCTTTTCAACCGAATCCACGTAGAGCACCTCGAATGACCGAAGCGCTCCCGTCTCAAAGCTGTGACGACGAGCGACCATCGGCCGGTTTGGAATGAATTGGCGCACGCTGTCAGCAAGGCCCAGAGACCGCTTAGTCTTGCGTTCACCCTCGGCGATGCGCTCTTCAATGTCGACATCACTGCCTTCCCATATCCGATAGCTCTTGTTGTAACTCCGGTAAGTCAGCACAGAAGAATCTTTCAGATCTGTCAGGACAGCCTGCAGTTCCTTGTTCGGTGTAGTTGAATCATGAACAGCTAGGGAGATCATGCTTGCGGATGCAGAAAGGTGACAGAACTGACCAAGCGCGCTCAAAACGCCGATGGTCTTCACGACCTCGCGATGGAGTTCCCCGAGCTCATCCTTGCGATCCAGGACATCTGCGGCCTCTAACCAACGGAGAGCCTGGGGTTGCCGATATAACCCAAGTCCAAAATTGCTGGTGAAGTAGTCGAACAGGTTCCCAAGTCGCACAAACTTGGGTGTCTTTGGCTGCATAAGCCTCGTCCTCGTGAACTCCTGGAAGCCTTGGGGTTCCATGCTGCTCAGATATGAAAACAGAGATCGCTCGTTCTGGGCAAAACGTCTGAAGATGTATGGAAGCGCGACCAGAGTCAGGGGGTGCAGTGGATACGACGCTGCTGCAGCCTTTTTGAACTCGTCAATTGGCATTCCCGGCGGCGCGATGGCGAGATCAGAGGCAGCGACAACAACCTGTTCCACACTTGGCTTTAGCCCTCTGGGCCGGGGAGAGACCTTCCAGCGAATGGCTTCACCTACCATTCGAATCACCTGGTCAGCCGGCTCCAGGAAAGCAACATCGCCAAAGCGACCTTGGATCTTTGACCATTCTCGCCGGGTACCTATGTCGAGATGTCTACCGTACTCCTCGAATGACTGATGGAGTAGCCCCACGATAACAAGAGGAAAATCATTGCTCCGTGCAGCATGTTCCGCCAATTCTTGCAGCACAAAGACATCACCCTTCCGAGAGTGTCTGGCGGCGTACTCGAATAGCTTCCCGAGTTCATCTATGATCATAAGGACGCCTCTGTAGCCGACATCCTTTGCTGTTTGGCTGGCAAGATCAAGAGTTGAGACAATCCACCGGGTGTCGAGAGGAGCACCATTCGTTGCGGCGTTCAGTTCGTGGGCCAACTTGCGACCAACCGATTTCAGTTTCCTGCTGTTCTCCGCGCTCAACGCTGAGACAATGCCTTCGGCGATACAATGAGGTGCCGGAACCCTGCGCGCCGTTATGAGTACGGGCAACAATCCTTTTGCTCCGTTCTTACAGATCTCGAGGTCCGCCAGTTCAACGGCGAGTTCAGGATCCGCCTGTTTCAACTGATCTCGGGCTACCGACCCGGATGTATCAGCGGAGCACAAAATCCGTGTCAAGAACACTGCGAAGGCGGACTTACCTACTCCATAGGGACCGGTGATGGTCCATGACCGTGATGGGGACCCATCTGCCAGTCCCTCCTTGAAACGGTGCATCGCCTCGATCGCGATCGGAGTAACAATGTAATCGCCGTTCTGGACAGCGCTACGGTAGTCCTTCTCTAGGTTGACTGAGCGCCTGAATCCTCGCCCGACTTCTAAATATTCGCCGATTGGGCATGCCGAGGTGTTCATCGGTTCTTACTCCCGTAGTAGTCATCCAGGATCTGCATGGCATCAAAAGACCGCCTGCGGTAAATCTGTTTCAGTCCTGCCGTTTCGTCGATCATCATGGCGCCGCTCGTTTGATCTTCCAGGTCTTCGATGTATTCGATCAGGCTATTCTCGTCAAGCTTGAATGCCTGCCCGGGGCTACCCTCACTGTACAGGCACTTCTGTAAGTTCAGCGTGTTCGTGGTCCCCGCCGCACGATCGAAGTACTGCGAAAGCGCAAATGCAAAAACCGCAGCGGAGAGTGATGGTTTAGGACCTATAGCAAACCTGTACAGGTCGCCATCGGGAGACGGTTGGATCAGATCGAGCTGAAGTAAAGGGCAGTCGAAAGTTTCCTCGGGGCCTGTCTGTTTCTTGCCATTGGTGCCGGCCACATACGTTCGGATCAGACAGTCCGTATCCCTGCGGATAACATTGTCGCTGACCTTGATTGATTCCTTCTCAGCAAACGAGGCAATAAAATCGACCAATTCTCTTCTCGTGAAATCCGGCCGGTAGAACTTCGAAAACAGGAGTTGCCACGTAGTGCCGATATCGGGGTTTGAAACTAGAAGCCAGTGGATCAACCAAAGCGATGTATCATCTTCGAGGAAGGGATCCCATCCGCCATCTAGAAGCAGCCGCCGCCCGATATCCGAGACTTGAAGCTGTCGTCCTTTGCCCCCCTTGGTCCCGTCGTCAGTCTCAATGAATTGAGTGACCTCGCACCAATGTCGGATGCTAGCAACCATGTTCTTGCCAACGCCCAGTAACACTAAAGCATCGTCACGTGAGAAGATATTCGAATGCTTCTCCACACTCCGAACGCCTTTTTCAAGCCACCCATGCCTGAAAACAAACGTCTGATGCCCTGAGAATTTGTACTTCATTTTCATATTCTTCATGTCTTAGATGTTTGGTTATTCGATGCACATGCTCCACCAGCTTTTACCCACTCGTCCGCCTCATCTTTCTTGAATTTCCAAAGACGACCCATTCGATGAGCGGGCATCTGTTTTTCGGCGATCCACTTGTAAACCGTGTCCCGCTTGATACCGAGATAGGCCGCGATCTCATCTACGGAGAACCATCGATCTTCCATCATTGACTCCAATTGCCTTGATTCCCGTCTCAATCTTGAAACGTACTCATACTATCTGTTGACGGATCAATCCGCGCCGGATGTGCCTGACCGGCTTTCATCCGGACGAATCCGTAAGAACTGACTGAGATTATATGAAATCCAGCTCGTTTGTCAACTGGTTTTTCCTGGTTTTCCCTGGTTTCTCCGGATGAGACCGAGCAAAGGGCTGACGGGGATGGCTATTGCGGTGGTCATTGCCTTGCTGATACTACTCGTTAATCCTAAGACCTGCGGTAGATCCTTTGGCCTTAACGACATAATACAAATATCAGCGAAAAATTTAGGCAATTTAGCCATGCCAAACTGTTGTCTTCGCTGTTTCTGGCTTAAAATAAACTGCAAGTTGCCTTACCAGATATTTCCTGGCATATTGTCATCGATTGATTCTTTCAGCAAAAAGACTACGTGGGGATATTATGAAGAGTTTGGTACCCTTCCCAACTGGTTCAAGCCCTTCGGGGATTTTGCCAGACCTGTAAAGGCTCCCGGATGCAGTGTCTTTTTTGTGAACGATGAAAGAACGAATGTCAAGCTGATAGGTATTGTAGATGACCACACGCCACAGATACGTAAGGTCAGAATGCCCCCAAATTGAAGACCTCCTGCACAGACCGCAGGCAATATTCAGAAAAACTTTTGTGTTTTTGCTGTGTTATGAAGCTTTGGGAATTATCTGAACACAACAGAACGCGTTAAACACCTTTAAATACAACCACGAAACTGTAAATCAAAAGTGTAGTGGCTCTATCGTCATTGTTCACTTCACGTAGTATTTAAGACAGCCCGAAATCCTACGAAAATTCTGAAGGTTGCCAATGATTCATGCAGAGGAACTTTTATTAGGACAATGGTTCAGAGAACGCACAATTTCTGAATCTTTTGATTGTATTATCTCACTTCTTCAAGACAGAGTCAAGCAGAAATAGCCAATAATTTGTGGAGGGAGCTTCATCCAATGGATGTGAGCTGGCTAAATGCCTCAAGCTGTATTTTAAAATCTGACTTTTCCCTTGCACAATTCTGTATATACTCAATAATATGCTTTTTGTGAGAGAGAGTACACCTTGGATTCCCGATTCAGAAGCAGTATTTTTTAGCTGCGATTGGCATCCACATCGTACCAACGGAGACGGAGCCTAAGCTAAATCGCTTCGAACAACGAGAGGATTGAGATGTTATATGAAAACTATATAAAGAATAGTTAGGTGGCAGGTAAATATTTAATGACAAAAGGGAAGTGTCTGGAAGCGGTTTTAACTTCTGAGAATGCGTTATCGAAGATTAGCGCCACTTGTGTTGTGATAAACTTTCAAGTCTGGATGGTCACGACAAAACAGTTGGAAGCGATAAACAAACTTAAGCAAGAATATGCTACCAGAGCTATTTCTGCTGAGAAATTAGAGAAAATAGAAGCTGGCAGAGTCGATTTAACATTGATTCCCAAAGGTGCTGGCAGGCAGGAAATTCTTATAAACAACCTTTATACCGAAATTAAGCCACAAGAAGATATAAACATTAAAACTGATCTGCAAAATACCGACACATTAGATTTGTTTAACATAATCCTTGAAATATCACCGCAGTTAAGCTGGACAGCAGAAGTTAAGCCGAAATCTATAGCCAAATTAACTAAGGGTGATAAAAAAACGATAACAATAAACTTACGGCCGGGCTCAGACTTAGGAGATAGGAGAATATGAAGCTGTCGAGGCTCGCGGATAAAGCGGTAGTGAAGTTGTAGAAGCACTGGAAAAGAGACTTAAAATTCGTATCAGTGCAGAAACCCACATTGCAACAACGCTAATATTGGTTCTGGCACTGGTTGCTTTGATTTGTGCAATAGTATACTTTGGCGTAAAACTTAGCAGAAGAAAAAACACAAACAGATAATTAAATGACATTTTCTACATTTAAGGAGACATACAAATGCTCAAGGCTGTTATCAAAAAAGAGATTTTGGGTATGATGCTTGATCTGCGTTTCATAATCGCAACACTTTTATGTGTTGTGCTCATTCCTCTTGGAATGTACGTAAGCTGCAAAAACTATGAACTGAGGCTTGCTGATTATCAGAAAGCCAAGCAAACTTATCAACAGCATTACGGTAAGAGCATACATAGCAACGTTAATGTGGAAGGATATCGTCCTCCCTCGGTGTTAAGCGTTTTTGCTTTAGGGCTTGAACAGTTTCTCCCCGACAAGGCTGTAACATCTCGGGAAGGTATATTTCGCATATCTAAGGAGTTAGGCATCAGTAACGCTCAGTCGTTACTTTTTGGTAAAGCAGACCTGCTTTTCAATGTGAGCTTTGTCGTATCCTTGGCAGTATTGATCTTTACCTTCAACAGTATTTCTGGTGAAAAGGAGATGGGTACGCTACGTATGATGATTTCGAATTCGATTCCCCGCGGCCAAATTCTTTTAGCCAAAATTGTAGGAAGCTACATTACTCTCTTGATTCCTTTTGTCATTTCCCTCTTGATTGCTTTGATAATTTTGGACGCGTCAGCCGACATGTCGATATTATCATCACACATTTGGCCAGCTTTCTTGGTCATTGTGTTGATTACCTTTCTGTTCATTCTTGCAGTGGTTACTCTGGGTATTTGCCTTTCAACATTGACGCACACTTCTATAACCTCTATTGTGATGTCGCTTTTTGTCTGGGTAATCTTTGTCTTGGTAATACCGAAAATCAGTCCTATGATAGCCGAAATTTGTTGTCCGACGGAATCTCCAAATGTCGTAAGTCTTCGCAAACAAATTGTCAAAGAACAAATCGAGTTTGAATTAAACAGTAAAAAGGCGCAATTATTCAGGAAATGCCTGACCTCTGTTGGCCTACCTTTACCAAAAATGCCAAAAATGCATCCTGAAACTGACGACGAGAAAAAAGCCTATGCCCAGTATGATAAAGAAGCATTCGCTCTCGACAAGGTGTACCAAAGGCGTATTGCCGATGAAATCGGAAAAATCGATCAACACTATAGCAACAAGCAGAATGCCCAAACTATCGTTGCAATGAATCTCTCAAGGATTTCTCCCTTTTGTTGTTATACATATCTCGTTTCCGGGTTATCACACACGGGAGTGACAGAACCCCTCAATTTTAGGGAAAACGCAAGAAGATTCCAGGATCAGGTTAAGACAATTATTTACGATAACTATATCCAGAAAACATATATGGTTGGCGGTATGGCGACAGGTACAGATGTGCCGGCAGAGGGCTTCAATCCGGCAGGGGTTACGATTCCTGAAATGCATTATCGATATCCTGCTTTGGCAGAAGCTTTGCAGGCCGTCTGGATTGATATACTCCTGCTTTTTCTTTTCAATATTATATTCTTTGTATTATCTTTTTTAAAGTTTAGAAGGTACGATGTACGGTGACAGAAAACCGACTATAGATTGGAGAATGAGAGCTTAAAGAATAACAAAATGATTGAAATTAATGAGTTGACAAAACGGTACGAAGACGGTGTTCTGGCGTTGGACCATGTAAGTTATACCGCAAAGCCAGGTGAGATTTTCTGCTGCCTTGGAGCAAATGGTACAGGCGAAACAGCAACGATCAACATACTCCTGGACTTTATCCCGCTGACAACTTGGTCGGCAAGTATCAACAGTTATGACTGTAAATAAATTGCCGCTTGAAGCAAAAAAGTATGTTTCTTATGTTTCCGAAAATGTTCAGCTTTATGACATGTTTACAGCAAGACAAGACCTTGCGTTTTTCGCTGAACCGGCAAGCAGAAAGAGTTTTACAAAGCAGGATTATGACAATGTAATGTGGATGGTGGGTTTGCCTGAAAGGGCATTAAGGATGCGTCTCAAACATTTCTCCAAAGGTATGCGGCAAAAACTTGGTATAGCCATCGCATTGTTAAAAGACACTCCGGTAATCATTATGGATGAACTTACAAGCGGGCTTGACCCCACAAGCGCCCAAGAATTCCTGGCCCAACTACGGTGGCTGCGGGAACAGGGAAAAGCTAGCTTAATGATCACACACGATATATTCAGGGCCAAAATTATAGCTGACCGCGTTGGCATTATGAAGCATGGTCGACTGGTAGCCATTCATGAAAACAGGATTTTAAACATATGCAGCCCTCGAAGAAATTTACATCCACGAAATGCAGACCACGGAAACTATTTGATAAACCAAAACTCAGGGAATCTTACCAGAGCAATGAAACTCTTTGAAACCAACGAGGAACTAATACCAACAATAAAAAGTGATTGCGCCTTGTGGCGGATGCCGATTTTTGTCATGGTAACCTAAGAAATAGATGCGTATATTGCTACCAAAAGAACTAAGCACAATGATCCTGTGCCGAAAATCCCTCGTGGTCAGCCACTCAAGGATTTAACCGTTCAAGGAAAGATGGCCAGAAAGCTCCGCACCAGGAAGGGACTCGAAACTTATTCTAAACGCAAGAGTATAGTCGAGCCGGTGTTTGGCCAGATCAAACGAGCGAGAGGGTTTGTTCAGTTTTCGCTGCGGGGCCTTGAGAAGATGCGTGGCGAGTGGGCGATTGTCTGCCTGACTCACAACTTATTGAAACTATTCAGGGCTCAATATGCCATCGCGGCTTAATAATATGTTGGATACTGCTGTTTTATGGCAAAGGTCACAACCATTTTGAGAAACAAAAGCGTAACTACAGCGGCAAGCAAATTCTCACACTGTAAAACCAGGATTTGAAGCCAAAAGAAAACAGAAGATTACTGCCTAAATCAATTACTCGGACAGACTCCTAGGCATAAAAAGGCAGACTCTACAGTTCAGGAATCCTTCAAAAAAACCTCCCAGAGAGGTTGGATGCCATCGCGCAAACGCATAGAGCCGTGGTTTGAAGATGAGGCACGCTTCGGCCAACAAGGGACTCTGGCCAGAGTCTGGGCTTGAAGAGGCACTAGCCCCCGAGTGGTGAAACAGACAGGTTATGAATGGGTATATGTGTTGGCAGCGGTTTGTCCGAGAACCGGCGAGACTGTGGGTTTGCTATCGCCCTATGTTGATGGACGAATGATGAGTCTTTTCCTGCGTCAGTTCGGTCAACAGTGATCTGAGAATGTCCACGCCGTCCTGCTCTGGGATCAAGCTGGCTTTCACAAGTGTCAAGTGTAAGGAGCTTCGGATTCCGGAAAATGTGACGATTGTATAGTTGCCTGCATATAGCCCTGAGCTGAATCCGGTGGAGAATCTTTAGCAGTATTTTAGGAGCCACTATTGGTCAAATCGCAGCTATGAGAATTATGACGATTTGCGTTTGGCTGCTTGTGATGTTTGGCAAGCTGCTTGTCTTGATCCTGAGTTTGTACAAAGCATATCTCAGTGTAATTATATCGCAATAATTAATTATGACTGGTATAATCTGCATGGTTTGCACCCGGGGAACACAAATTCTAGTTTTACTTGGAGCTTGTACCCTCCAATTGACAAATATGCGCTATCGGTAAGCCGATGCTTGCCGCTCAAATAGCATGGCATACCGGTTATTAAGCGCGATTAACTCATCGTGAGTGCCGGATTCGAGTATTCGCCCCCTTTCGATCACAAATATTCGATCGGCCATCCTGACTGTTGAGAAGCGATGTGAGATCAAAACCGTGGTCTTTCCTTTAGCAATCTCGCTGAATTTTGCAAAGATTTCGTATTCCTGTTTAGCATCAAGAGAGGCCGTCGGTTCATCAAGTACCAGTATTTGGGCATCGCGTAAAATAGCCCGTCCGAGTGCTATCCTTTGCCACTCACCTACGGACAGATCCTGCCCCTCATCAAAGAACTTACCGAGGATGGTCTTCCATCCCTTTTCCAGTCGCTCAATACACTCTGCAGCACCGCTGAGTTTAGCAACCGAGCGTATGCGTGCGATATCCTCAAGATGCATGAGTTCGCCAAATCCAATATTCTCTTGCGCAGTTACGCAATAATGAACAAAATCTTGGAAAATGATCCCGATCTGCTTGTACCAGTTACCAGGATCGAATTCTCGGAGGTCAATGCCATCCACAGTGATTTTCCCCTGCTGCGGATCATAAAGCCTTGCCAGCAGTTTCACCAATGTAGTTTTACCTGCTCCATTTTCTCCCACAATCGCAATCCGCTCGCCTGCGCTAATTTCAAAAGAAATATCGTTTAGGATATATTCGGTGGTGCCAGGATATCGGAAACTTACGGACTTGAAATTGATTCCCTGGCGCATTTGTTTCGGTACCAACGCAGGGGCCTTAGGAGTACATACCAGGGGCTGTAGCGAAAGATAATCGAACAGGTTATTTATATAAAGACCATTCTCATAAAGGGATCCAATAGCCTGAAAAACTACGGACATTGAGGCAACACTTCGCTCCATTGCTTGAGTATACATTAATAAGCTACCAATGGTGACTAGTGGGTCGGTAATGGTTCGATAGATTGCGAAAGCATAGAACCCCACAGTCGCAGTAGTATGCACGACAACAACTCCACACTCAGACAGGTTTCGCCTCGCTGCCACCCTACGGTCCTGCTGGTAGAATTGCCAAAACATCTTCCGCCACTGTGAGATAAGATAGTTTGCCAAACCAAACAGACGTATTTCTTTAGCTTCAGGGCGGGAGGTTAGCAGGTGTTGATAATAAAACATTCGCCGCTCTTCTGGGGTTCTGTTGTACTGGATGGTCCACCGTAGCCGACCAAATTTGGCTTGAATAAATAAGCCCGGCATTGTTACCAACAATATGTAAGGAAGAGTCCACCAAGATAGTGTAAACAGCACTACCATATACGAGCAGAGCGTAACACATTGTCTTGCACCAGCGATTAGCGAGGATAGAATCGTATATGGCCGTGCAGCAGCCTCTTGCTGAGCCCGCTGCAGTTTATCATAAAACGATGGCGTTTCGAAGAATGTCATGTCCAATGTTGTGGCCTGTATCAAGATTTTGTTCTGGATAAAGTGTGTGAGCTTCAACTGTAGCAACTGCTCCATAAAACGAAGGAGCCGCTCAAGACCAAGTTGCGCCAATACAATAATAAAACCAAGGCTCATGAATAAGACGATCTTCTCTCGTCCACTAGCAGTATCACCCCGCAACCACAGCTCTACCCCATCAATAACCTTCTTCCAGCTATAAAGGTATAAAGCCGAAAGCGGACCACTGAGAAGTGCAAGGGACGGTATGGTAATAGCGGCAAACGGATATGCCTGCCATACCAACTTGAGGATACGGGGCACCTGCTTTAGTCCTACAAATATATTTTGACAGTGTTGACCAAAGAATTGTTTATAATTCTTGCTTCTAAGTGAATTAACAACCATATGGTTGGATACCTCACTTTTTTCCTACTGTTATTTCTCGACATGATGGAAATGTAATTCATCACCAGGAAGTTGGGACCAAAGCACCAAGCCTCGCTCTTCAGGATTGGGGCCACGAAATGATGGGTAACGCCGACCATACCTTGGTTCCTCCCCGACCCTGCTCTTAGTCGAAGTGTAGATGTTAAAGTTGAAAGCTCTGTTCCGGCTCAAATGACTCTGAAATTCGTATAGGCTCCCTCTGTAAGCAGCCCAATCGCCACGGTCTGATTCACGTTGTAGCCAGTCGACCACTTCCTTGGCTGATGGGTTATCATATATGCTGAGAAGCACAGCCAAATCGACAGCGCGTATAAAATCCTGCAAAGTGGGAAATCGCCCATCTTGGTAAATTTCCCTTTTAATTTGCTTAAACTGCTCTGAACGCAATTTCAAAAGTGTTTTTCCAATTTCATTATTCCGCACTTTCTTGTTCGTTTCCTCATCAAACATAATAGATGGGTGAGCTGTTTGGATTGTTTCAACAAGCTCGTCTGTTGTCGCCAAGTTTTCTGGATTTCTATCATGAGCCAGTTCCAACAGCAGACGGGCCCTATAAGCATACCTATATGAGTCTTGTGAGAATCCGCCCCCTGTCTGCCAAAACTTCTCCCGGAACTTTAAAGCGGTTTCAAGAAGTTCCTCCTCCGACATATTATTTAGACTCAACTTGCGGGAAAGCTCATTGTGCAACTCATCTCTAATATTACTATACACCGGCCACAGTTTCATTATCTTGTCTTGGGTCTTCCATATCTTCATAGTATCTTCCCCCGCCATCATAATATCTACCCTTGTTAACAGCTTGTCTATCTCATCTTCTGTGAAGGGCTCAGGCAAATCATTATACGTGTTGTCGATGACCGTTTCAACCTTACTAACGGACAAATCAGGTGTTTCGTTAGTGCTTGTCTCTGTTGCCGGTAAGGCGTGTGATTGTGTATTCTTCGCGTTTCTCGCTGAGTTCATCTGATTTGCTACAGAGATTGTGCGAGGTCTCTCTTGAAGCAGTCGGTTCTGCGACGGATACCATAGCCATAGAAGCACTCCCGTGACCAGAATAGCAATTACCAGTATCAGAAAAACACAAATTCTATATTTTACTCGCATAGTAAGCAGTTCCTCATATAGTACAGTTAATGAATTTACTTATTGATCCCATTGAATCCCCTTTACTTTTACTTGTCCTAAAAGGGATTAATAGATGTATATGGCTCCACTTTTACTTCCGGCTGTTAAGCCGAAACTAGATTTACTTTTTTGGAAGATTCTCAGGAAAGAAAAAAGCCGCTCTTGAAAAAGTTGTCCCTAAATGTGATATTTCCTTTTTTCTCTAAATACCATCAGATGGGCGGGACGATGGGGCGGCGATGCCGACGAAATGCGTTGATCGAGGCGGTCTCGGCAGGTATTTATAATCGCCTGGCCTTTTTAGGAGTTAATATGCTATGCCAAAAGTTCACGTTCCACAACCCAAAAATACAAGAAAAGTCAATGGCTCATTTGCTTGGGTAGATCACCACCTTTTGCAAGAGAGTTATTTTGCCGTTATGACCCACCAGGACTAGGTGTTTTATCTGTTCCTGGTATTGGTAGCAGATCGAAATGGCGTCAGCTTTTACCGAAAAGAAAAAATCTGTGACATCCTCCCACTGGATTTTCAATAGTTTGAAATTGCCCGCGATCTACTCATCGATTTGAAGCTGATTGCCTATCAGCCATTCTCTGTCTTATCGCCTAACGGTTATTATCAGGTTCTGCCGATACGCACAGCAGCGCCAAACTTTACGCGAAAAGTTACTGATAATTTGACCAGGTAACCAGCAAAATCCTGGAATCCGTTTAACAAATAGATCAGGGCATGATCAGCGTGCATTCTCCTTGAAGCTCGGCCTCATTAGAAAGACTGCTGGCCCTTATTAGAAAGCCACGTGTG
The DNA here is from genome assembly GCA_964653075.1 of uncultured Pirellulales bacterium. Taxonomy (GTDB): domain Bacteria; phylum Planctomycetota; class Phycisphaerae; order Sedimentisphaerales; family Anaerobacaceae; genus NIOZ-UU13. Next base: position 69,530 of record CAZZAX010000003.1, on the reverse strand, counting down.
AGCTGGTTGGAGATCTCGATATTTCGGGAGACACTCTGTATAACGAATGAGGTTGCGGACTAGCAAGGTTGCCGGGATACCTGATCAAGAATGAACAGAAAGAAACGATACATACGATTCCGTGGCATCGATATTGCCAAAAACAAACATGTCCTCTGCATTATTAACCGAGAGGATCAAACAATACTCAGATCAGCAAGCCAAAAAAGGCATCCATAAGCGCAAAACAGATAAGATTGATGCCTTTTACATCGCTATACTGCTTAAAAAACAGCGAATATAAGCTGCTCTTGTCCCGGGTGAGGTGGGCATGACATGCCGAAACTAACACGCATGCGTTATCGGCTGGTCTAACAAACAGCCTTTCTGAAACAGTTGATCTGGTCCCGATTGCATCTGATCTGGCCGGAGTACGAAGAATTCTTCAAAGACCCATTTTACGTCACCAGCCGATTACGTCACCAGCCAAAAGCTATTGTTCGCAGCACCAATCCCTACAGACATCTTGAATATGGATCGAATCGAGAAGAACTGTCTGAAGTGATTCGAAAAGCCCCACGAGGTAAACATGCACAAGCTCAGGCGAAAAAGGTCTGGCACGCTGCGACAAACTCAGCGAGTATGCACCGTAGCTTGGATGGTGCCTGTATCTACCATGAAGTCGCTCCAATTAATCCTGAGGAATCTTCACTTGTCAAAGAGCAAAATTACAAAATTTCTTATTTTATATTTGACTGCCTATAGCTGGTCTCTCATTGAACAAAAAGGTCTATGTCGTGTTCAGTTCCTGTACAAAATCATATGACGTTAGAAATCCTGTATGTTCGTACAAACTGCTTTAAACTTAACAACTGTCGAGCTTAAGCTGTTCACTAAATCGGACTACCGTACGGTAATCGAATCCATATAATCAAATGCCTTAGGATTCTCCTCCAATACCGAACACATTTCACTGAGTAATTGCGACTTATGGTTGCGTAATACCTTGCATGCCGCGTGCTTTATTTGTGGCGAGGGACCGTCGTCATTGAAAGCATCCCTAAAGCAAATTGAATCGCATAAGCACACCGCCCAACACTGGGCACATTCACCGGCACTTATTTCAGCAAATTCCTGACATAATTGATACGCTTTTGATGAGTCTATTCCCGTTTGGCAATTGCCAATAACGAAGGGTTTGAACTCGGGCACTCTCTCACAAAGTAGAAAAGTTCCGTCCGACTGTACATATATCTTCCGTTTCCCGGGCACACAGATACCCCCTGGAAAAGTCGAATCTGGGAAAGATTTCTTGTTACGATGTCGTCGATAAATGTTTAAGAATTCTTGGTCAAACAATGATTTGATAAATCGGTTTCCTTCCCAGTCACTTAATTTACCGAGGCGCGCCTTATTTAAATACTCTTGTCGCATTTGCATGTAGGACTTCATTTGAGAAGGCTCAGGTGTCCAATCAGGGGCGCTACTCTCTTCAGATTCTACAAAGTTAAATCGAAGTGCATTGTTACCGCTAGGGATCAAGTCTTCATTTTCAAAAAAGTTCCGCAGGTCATATAGGTTAAAGGGCGGGGTCATAGTCGATACTATCGATACTTTTTGGCTATACCAATCTGGATCAAGCTCTTTCAGCCTCCGCATATTCTTCATCACCTGAGCAAAGGTACCAGAGCCATCTGGTCTAATTCGCCACTTATCATGTATATGTTGTGGCCCATCGAGGCTGACGTAAACCAAGAAGTCTCGGTCTCTGAATAAAGATAGCATTTCGTTACTGACATTAAAGAAATTAGATGCAACACCAACTGTATATCGCCTATTGCCAAATTTCTCAGTCAAATAATCTGCTACATAGCGTATTAGTTCCGGCGTCAAAGTTGGTTCACCTCCGTAGAAACCAAAGTGGGGAAGTTCTGTTTCTGTAGAATGTTCAACAAAGTATTCCAATGTGGATTGGAGAGTCTCTTTCGACATGACATCACTGCCATGTGTAGCACGAGCGGTGTGTTCGCCGGAGTATATGCAATAGCGACATGCCATATTACAGTTATTTGTAAGCGAGACAACTACGCTTTCGAGCTTGTGTTCAAGTAGCTCCTTGAACTCATGGAAGCCCAGATAGTAGCGAATTTCTGTCGGGCCCCTTGTTGAGAATAATGGGGGCTCTCGATCTGCCGATAGCTTCACTAATTGCGTCAGGCTATCAGCAACAAGTTCGTCGCCATGCTTTTGGATTAATTCATGCACAGATTCTCCAAAATCAGGTTTGCCTAGATGTTTAATAATGTTTATGGACACAATGTCGCATGTGATGATTTCTCCCGTATTCGTGTCATATGCATAGTCTTGTCTCGCCGTTCGAAACAGATGGCATCTTGGAGGCACGGGAAAGATTCTCTTGACATATTCAACTATATCATACAAAGTATCACTTTTATGAGTTTTCATTTTTTTGCTCCTATTACTAAGCCACGCTTCGAAACCTTTTTCTCACCTTCTGGTGAGGTATTATTTCCGATTCCGGTGTTCGTACCGGAAAACTCTGCACGGTTAATTTATAGATATTAGGGCTCTCTCGAACAACAGGGCGGTCTTTTTTTTACTATTAATGTTCTGTACTAGGGAACGGTTGGACTTTTCTGATTCGCAAGCTGGGCTGAGGCCCTCGATTGTGTACGGCTGTGAGTTGAGGAGTATGTTGAACAGGGTTCACAACCACAAGCACACTGGCAGGTGCAACCACAACCACACAAAGGCTCAATCCCACCTAATGGTGAACCTCCAAAATCAGTAACTTTCATAAAACACCTCACTTTCTGCCCTTTTGAAAAATTGCCAATAGAAGAGCCCTAATATCTTACGTTTTTTCACTTTTTGCTGGTGTTTTTCAAAATTTATTCTCACTAATATATTTTCTTTGCTCATCAACATTCGATGCCGATTACGCATCGGCATCTAACAAATTGGCTTCACTTTCGAACTCATAACCCATTTGTTCTTTTCTTGCATGTAGCAGTGGCAAAGTTCTACATTTGGTAACATATCTGTTGACACATAGTGAATACCAAAGGATTGCAGATTCAAGTTCACCTGAACAATGCCTTGCTTCCTCAAAACGACTTAACCATTTTTCAAATGCTTCTAAGCTGATGAGTTTTTCTTTCTGAAGTACAGGATTGTTAATTTAGCTAATGGAACATTTTCCAGCAGCCAGATTCCCAAGGCAATTTCAAATTCAACTGTAAAAATCGAAAATACCTTATATGGCCAAGTATCATCATTAACAACAGGTTCGGTCAAGAGCTATCAACCTTTTAGGAAAGATGCCGTTAGTAACAGGACTCCTAATAACGTTAAAACTGTGTCACTTGGCGATTTCATATTCTGCAATCCTTTCTTCAAGAGCTTTCATTGTTTCTATGTACCCAACAACACTATCAATCGGCTCTTGACATCTATTACAACAAGACGGTTTATGTTTATCTGACGTGTACAACGCCTCATTTTGGCACATACAAGCAACAGTAACTTCTTCTTGCAACAAAACCAAAATTTCAGCACGTTTCTTGTCTATTAAATCATACTTGCCATCTCGTACCGCAAACCAGACCAAGCTTCTCGTTTCAGCAAAGTACTTGCTGGCATGGTATGAATAAATAGATGTAGGTGGTGCTAATTCTTCTGTTTCATCAAGGTATTTAAGCCATCGCTCAAATGCTTTCAAGCCGGTAAAACTATTATCTGATAATACTGGCTTTTCCAGCGTAGATTTAGCTGCAGGGACATTTTCCAATAACCACTGTTTGTCAAAGCCGTAGTTATTGGCTAATCTTAGTAAAGAATTAAAAGTAGGCGCGGAGAATCTTGTAGGTACTGTCTGTAAGCATGCAAACTGCCAAACATCACCACTCTTGATAAGAAGTTCAGGATAATCGACCTTAATACCTTCCTTGGCTAATGCTTCCTTTAGCTCGAATATCCATGGGAATTCCTGTTTGAACCAGTCTTGTTTTTGCTCAACCCAGTGATCATAGTCTATTTCCTCAAGAATAATAGGTTTGTTTTCAGGCAACAATGGAAGGTACCAGGGATCGGTATCTGATTCGGCCTGCGCTAATACAGGCCCAGGTTCATAACCAGTTGCCCATGCAGTGAGTTCGGCTGTATTACATGATACGGGAATTGACGGAGCAGATCGGCCAATTATCTTGGATTTTTGACCTGCTGCCACATTTACAACACCCTTTTCTGATTCGAATTGAACTGTTCCCTCACTAACCACCAATGTTGTACTATCTTCTGTAGCTTTGATGTCAAAAGTAGTACCTGTAATTACAGCTTTGCCATGAGCCGTATCAACGATGAATGAATTCCCATCATGCTCAACATGAGTGTAAATCTGGCCTGAATAAAGCTTAACCAGACAACCAACATTGCTGTTCTCTACCTTCGGCTCGATAGCAAAAACCGTATTGATATTCATCACCATGCGGTGTTTGCCATTGATAACAAGCGTCATTAATTCATCGGCAGAAGCTATTTGCTTATTGGTGGGAATTAGGATGCTGCCATTTTCTGACACTAACTCAATCTTGGCAGAAGGTTTTGGAGATAAAGCAACCTGGTGCGAAATAGGCTCTGGGGCAATCTTAGGCTTTATATAAACCAAAAGTCCAAAAAAAACAGATATGCCGATAACTAAACAAGCCGCAATACGACTGGAAATCCTAAGGATTTTTTTAGCCTGCCGGACTCTTTTGTTGTGTGTTTTTCTTGCTTCGGTGCGTTCGAGTTTTTCCAACAATTGTCGACAGCTTTCTTCGGTAGCGGGCTCTTTTGCTATATCCTGAGGGTCGGGCATGGAGAAAACCCGGCTTTCTATGAGGTAATCGAGGTTATCCTGAATTAGGCCAATAATGGCCTTTGTTTCCATACACTCTTTAGCACAGCGACGGCAAAACTGTAGATGTTCTTCCATCGCGGCTCTTTCATCCAGACTCATCCCCTTGCCACCCAAGACGAAGAAAGGCAAAAATTGCCTGACTTCATTGCAGTTCATCGGTTCAACAAACTCATCTTTCATAAGTTTCCTCTTCGTTGTCATAAGAATACGTCTTCTATAAGGTACGTGGTAAAAAACACCCCAAACGTAAGATAGAATTTTGAAAATTTTTTCCGCAGTGTTTTCAGGCCATGGCTCAGCCGATTACGAAAAACAACAGGTGAACAACCAGCTTTTTCAGCAGCATGACAGGGTCTAATTTCCTGTATCAACACCAATTCTATTGCCTGGCGAGATTTTTCCGGTAACTGAGCTATTGCCTCTTGCAGTGCTTTTCTGAACTCACTTAGCTCAAGAGTTTTTTCAGGCTGACCTGCCGTGTTTGCCCTGAAAGGCTGTAAAGACTCAGGATATTTCTCATCTTTCCACAGACGACTTGTACGAATCTGATATTTTTTCTTTCTTAGGTGGCTTTGAACAACGTTTTTAGCTATTCCGCACAGATACCCCCGAACATCTTCATTTATAGGGTACTTACATTTACCTTCACAAAGGCAAAGAAATATATCTTCAACAAGGTCTTGAGCATCACTGTTGGAAGCGACTTTTCGTTCTATGTAATTTGTCAGAAAAGACTTATACCTTTTATAGAGGTAAGTAATTGCGTCAGAATCACCGCTATTAATTGCTCTTCGTAGTGCAAACCGGTCTTTTGATTCTTCACTATTCTCACACATAATAGTCTAAAGCTTAATGCCATGCTTGTTCAGCCTCAGGGTATATACCTCTCTCGCTTACCAATACCACCATATAAGCGGACTAAACCGCCTATATGTTGAACTTGGTACCAAAAAAAGGATTCAGATAACAGTAAAAGATTAGTAACAAATTCGTTGAGGATCATTCTTTATGTCTTTTTCCTTTGATTGAATCGGCAATGAATAACTAAAATTGGTATAATATAGCGAATTTGGCAAGTGAGGTGGACGCATGGGCAGAAAAGCGGAATGCTAAAGAAACAAAGGTTGACTGGCGATTTACAACTGATGATGCAAGGATTAAACTGAAGCTTTATCCGTCAATCAACGCGTGAAAGAGCACTAGTACTCAGTCCACAGAATAAAGACTGTTAGGTTTTTTTGCCGAAGTGATTCGGTAAACAAAACAGGCACAGACTGACAATTTATTAGAGCAGAGGTCCGAATAAAAATGAGAAAGCTATACCCGACACTTTAGCTCGGACTGAGTACTAGATTCAGGAAACCATCGAGTGCGTAAGGTCTTCTCAATACTCTATTGTGTTTTCACATGTTGGAATTACCGAAATTCATCATGCCAGAATTTATAAGAATACTACGTATTTTCCTTAGTCCCAACCAAAGATACCGAGAATAAGTCTTTTCACCGATGTGCATTCTTCTCGCGGCCTCGTTAATACTGTGGTCATGGACAAAACGTTCAGTAATAGCCTGAAATTCACGTGGTGGTAGTTTGTGTTCGATTATTTGGAAGATTTTTTGCACCTTCTCGGACTGAGCTACAATGTTATTGGGCCGCTTCCTCATCGTCCTATACTTGTGGCATTGGGCATATCTTTGAACTGTAGATTTGTAGTTTTTTGTCCGACGGCTGGCGTCAGTAATGTCATTTTTAATAGCTCGGTAGAGATATGCCTTGATATTTTGCACCGTATCAGGAACTGGTCTGGAAACAAGAGACAAAAAAAAGTCTTGGAAAATATCGTCTGCGTCTGCTTCCTTAGGCACGTTAAAGCGTATTATATCGCGGATTAGATCGCCATGTTCCCTAAAGATTCTGGCAGCAAGTTCTACTCTCTTCAGGACTTGCCAGTTTCGTTCACCCTCTATGCTATTAGCGCTCTTCGCAATGCTTGACATCAAAAACCCCCAAAGCTCAAAATTGATAGTCTATATCTCGCGAAGCAGTTCCGCTTTTACAACCGATGAAACAAACATAGATAGTCAGATTTATGAGTTAAACGTTATACAATAATAATATAATAGGAATCAGCTTCAACTGTAAATTCAAAAATTCACAGAAATTTTAAATATTTGTTGGGGTGTGTCTTTTGCAAGCATTCTCAGTCCTTACTATTAAGGTGCTTAGCAAAAACACTCAGATCTCATATGTAGAGCATTATGAATTAAACTCGAAGCAAGAAACCGCTTCGTAGCACAATGAAGCACAAGAACATATACAACTTTCCTATGGAAATTGCAAAAAGCGCGGCTCACCGCACAGAATTATGGAAAGATTCAAATATCGTAAGAAATCTGAACTAATGGTGGACGCTATCTTAGTCTTTGTGTAGTTATTGCAGGCATTCTGCGAATTTGGTTACCTCCGGGTCTGCGGCGATATTGGCACAATAATAATTCAAAAAACTCAAAGACCCCCTGCAAAAATTGCACGCGATCTTCAGAAGAGCCCTCTGTGTTTTTTGTCACTTCCGTAAAGATCGGGATTTAGTCGGAACACAATTGAACCGGTTAAATGCCCTTAAACACAGCCACAATAGTGTTATTGAAAAGTGTAGTGGTTTTGGGCTACACGGACCAAAGAACTGAGAGCAAACATTTCATGACCACACGATGTTCACACATGTGGCCATGATATACGGAATAGGTGCTGGTCAAATCATACAGCAAAACATCGTATTGAAGCTTGAACATAGTCTCCCATTGTTCTTTGAGATGCTGGCAAAGTTCATCTTTGTAGGGTAAAATGCGGCCAAGGCAACGATACAGGCGATTCTTCTCAGCAACCTGAAAGTCGCTATCAAGCAAAAAATCCATTGCCGTCTGATCAAACCAGTGATGATGCACATAAAATTCAGAGCTGGACTTAATCAGGCGATTGACTACCAGTAACTTTAGTACCTTGGAATTCTTTTCCTTTATGAGCTTCCACTAAAGTCTTAATTGCCGCTTTGATATGCTCCGGAAGTTCCGGCCAACGCTGCAAAATCAGCTTCAAACCCGGGTCATTTTCCGATTCAAAAAACAAGCTGAGAGCAAGATTTTGTTTTTCAGATTCAGTGTCGGGAGTGTCTGTTTTCGTAAGTGGTTTGTTTTCAGTGAGTTGTGAACTACGCCCGGGAGGACTCGAACCTCCGACCTTCGGTTTAGGAAACCGATGCTCTATCCTACTGAGCTACGGGCGCTTCAATAATTAACCTGTTGGAATATAGCAATTTGCTGTTCATTATGTCAATTCCTTTTTAGATCCTAAATAAAAGGTCCGAGTCCGAAAGGTGGTTATTTTGGCACTATTTTGAAAGCAATATCATTTCCAATATGCAGAGCATGGCCCCTTGTGGTCTTCAATTCCGGTATCGTACAGGTGAGTGTGCCGTTTTGTGATTTGATGGTCTGTTTGTCCATGAATCTGCCACGCCATGTCCGGTACAATCGAATTTCATAAGTGCCTTCGGGCAATCCTGAGATTGTGAATGTCTCATTGGCTACGCTCGTGCGTGCATTGACAACCCAGCCGAAAATAAGTTTATCACTTTTCATGGCCCATGCATCACAATCGCCGGCAGAAATCTTAGCGGGTTCGAGATAAAAATTTGCAAAATCAATATCTGAAACGAACCTTGCAAAATTAAGTATCTGGTTGGTTACGACACTATCATTTATGAAGTCGGAGAATGACCACCAGAACGGCGTCGTACATGATCCGTTCGTCAGGCTGACCCATAATGCATTATGATAGATAGCGAGATATCCGGGCATGCCGGGCTCATAATACGTATGGTCCCAACCACACTCGCCAATGATGGCCGGTTTATTGAAGCCGTTCCAAAGGTTTTGTGTCTGGATTGCATAATTATTGTAGCTGGTTCGGATTGGGCTTTCATCCCGGGGGCTGAGCTTTCCGCTTTTGGGCATTGGATGGCCCTGTGCTTCGTATATTTCCCGGCCGGCTATATCGAATATTTTATACCCTTCGGGCCACCATTGGCCTATGCCTCCGCTCTGGGTGCCTGTGGTGGGGCGGTTATATGGGTCGTGTTCATTGAAATAGCTGTCCATCTTACGGCACCACTGTTCGGCTATGGCTTTATCTCCTTTGGTCCAGCCTTCGGTACCATTAATCTCGTCGACGACAAACCAGAGAAACAGAGCCCGGCTATATCCCCATCGTGCAATTATGTATCGGTAGAGCTGCTCCTGGTATTTCCAGGCCTCTTTGCTGCCGTAGAAATCAGTTGCGCTGCTGACAAGACTATAGGGATTATTTCTGTATCTTGCGTTGCCGCCGCCCCAGACCGCCATAGAAATATACGAATGGAACCAGATGTTCCAGCTTATATGTATATTGCGCTCTTCGCACCATTGAAAAAGCTGGTCCATACGGCCGCAGCGGTTCTGGTCGTATCGGCCCAGGCCTGAGCCCATGGTTTCAAGAGGAGTCGGGAAAAAGCTTATAAAATTCACTCCGCGACTCTTTAGATTGTCAAGTCCCTCTTCAGTGATTCTGCCTTCGTTAAACTGTTCGTAGCTGTCGTTGTACCACAGGCCGACACCGTAAAACGAAGAATCGTCGCTATATTTTAGATATCGCTGGTTTGGTGCGATTGTGATAAATCCGTGATGTGACGAATCTATGGCGGTGAAAGAACCCGTGCGGCTTTTTGCCGTTCCCTGGGAATCTTTGACTGATACCACGTATCGCCAGGTGCCTTTCTCTGTTGGAGAGAATCGAACCATCCAGAGACTGCTCCAGCCGGATGGATTATAGAATCCCCAGATTTGCTGTTTGCGGCCGGAAGGGGAGGTGAATTCTGCTGTGAAGTCAATCTCGTTGGAATTAAATGGATTGGTGTAAGCAGCCTTGATATCTATACGCAGCTCGAATTTTTCGTAAAGGCCAATTGATCTTGAGTTTGGTCGAATTGACAAAATTGAAGGTGGTTCAGCTTGCGCCTGAGTGATAAGGATCACATTAATCAGGCAGATTGCCAACACTGCAAAATGTTTAGTTATTCTGTTCATTGGAATTCTTACCTCCTGTGAAATATTCTTAATCATAAATTTTTGGTTATGATATATAGGTTTACCTATTTTAGCAATAGAAACAATATCAATGGGCGAATCATTATGAGTACAAAGCGGCCAAATTGGGTTTGAATTGGCTTTGTTTGGCTTTGTTTTCTCACCCAGTAAGTGAGAAAAAATCTCATAATTCATTGTTTTGTATTGATTTGCGTTCATTTTTGGGCTTTCGGCAATTGGGTTTGAATTGGGTTTGTTTTGGCTTTGATTGGGTTTGTTTTTGACTTTTGTCAGACTGTTAAAAATCGTATAAATCGTTGTTATATAGAAAGATAAGTTCATTTGGACAATTGGTGAATTGGGTTTGTTTTCACAAAAAGTTATACCAATTTTTGTGATTTTTCCTTTGATTAGATGAGTTTTTTTCATTTTTAACTGAATATTCATCATTTAAGACCTTAAACGAATGATAAAAGGATAAATTTGGCTTGGTTTACTAACCTATGACCTGGCCTGCTTGCTTGAATCTTCCCCTCCTGGGGGTTTGCGTTAGATTTCTATCTAACAGGTGGGTATTATACCATATTTACGACAAAAATCAACTTAAAAAAACAAAAATCTACTTGACTTGCGACTGTGTACCAATCTCATATCGTGTGCTAGACCCATTCGACTGCGCTCAGGGTGAAATTTGTCAAAAATTACCAGCGTTTTTTGTCGAAAATTGGGCGATTTTTCGCCCGTATTGTGTATTGTGTGATGCGTATTGAGTGGTTTTTTTAGCAAGCTTTGGTGTTCTGGCCGCTATCTTTTTCACGAAGTGAGCTTCTGTCAAAGATGGCGTCTTCGACCACTGGTTATTGAAATAGACGCTATGAAAGCTGCTCTTGAATCGGGATGTATGGGATTTTTGGAGGTGGGGTAGGCAAGTTATATAGCATTTCTACTGGAGGCCAGCATGAGGTGCCTTATAGGCACATAGATAAGAGCGGGCAGTTGAATAGCATTTCTACCGTAGACCAGCATGAGAATCAAACAGAATACGGAAGTCCTGTCATTCCCGTAAGGGATGCCTTAAGGCAGGACGAAGTAAATATAAATAGTATCGAACGAAGGTAGAAATGCGGCGTCGAGCCGAACCGCAGGCAGCACAGTACAGGTTCATAATGGGATTGGTTAATTAGAAAAATGAAGAAATGTTTCTTATGGGGCAAGTTTCTTTCTTGAAAAAGACAAACATTGTCTGTATTTTATCGGAGTAGAACAGCGGCCGGGATTAATCTTAACGACGAGAAGTTCGGGATATTATACGGAAACCAGATATACATTGTTGGGGGAACCTTAGCGTATGACGAAGAAACGCAAGAGCAATCGACAGAAATACCAAAATAAACATCTAAAAGCTTTCACCACATTACGTCCGACCTATGTAAGGTTCGTGGAGAAGCTAGAACTACTACTTGAAGAGCTACTTCAGCTGTCTAATGTGCGTTATCACGCTATTGAGGGTCGTGCGAAGACTGTTGAGAGCTTTTATGAAAAACTCAATCGTCCGGGGAAACAATATGTAGATCCATTGAATGATATACCGGACCTAGCAGGAGTAAGGGTGGTCCTCTATACTACAGACGATGCTGACATTGTTTCCCAGTTGATTGACACAGAGTTCGACGTCGATGCAAGTCAGAGTGGAGACAAGCGGAAGATTCTCGCGCCAGACCAGTTTGGCTATTTGTCCGTACACAAGATTATTGCTCTCGGCCCAGACCGTGCTTCTTTGCGAGAATGGGAAGGATTCGCTCAGTTACGGGCTGAGGTACAAATTCGGACGGTACTCCAGCATGCATGGGCCGCTATTTCTCACCGCCTTCAATACAAACGCGAGAACGAAATACCTGCCAAGTTCCGCAGGAAACTCACACGCCTAGCGGGTCTTCTTGAGCTGGCTGACGAACAGTTTGTGGAATTGAAAAAAGAGGAAAAGAAAGTGCGAGAAAGTGTATCGGCTCGTGTATCAGCCGGTGAATCAACCGTTGCTCTTGATCGGTTGTCCGTTCTGGAATACCTTCGTACATCACGGGATGTTGCTTCAATTGCCCAAACGGCTTCAGCGGTTGGACTGGGGACCGATGAGTTAGTTGTTGAAGGTGATATCCAGTTGGTATCAATTGCGCAACTCCTGGGCCTTTTGGACCTCGGAGCACTTTCTAACGCTATAAAAAGGGCTTCGGAACGAGCGGCTGAAGTCTTCGCGGAGCTCGCAAAGAGCAATTACAAAAACATGGCGGGTGATTCTGATCATTGGGCAGCTGTTCTACTCTTGGCAAAGGATAGAGGAGAACAGATCAATCCCAAGGATGTTCCATGGACGTTAGAAGATTATACAGACCTGATCCAGCAGATAGGGAATAAGATATGGTCGGGCGGTTAGTCTCGCTTAATCGTGATGTATTCAACCCCAACAAGCGGTTCCAATGAGACGCCGCTAATGCGTCGCGACTGACCACGTGCGTTAGGGAATGAATATGATATCATATGAGTATGGACTTTGGGTAAAGGAGTGTTATACGGACACTCAGAGAGGTCCGGCGTCTTAGATGGAAACCATATATACATTGTTAGCCAGGAGTCTGCGATGGAATCATTACAAGACCTTTTCATTTGCCATGCAGGGCTGGATAAGAAAAGGTATATACTACCATTAGCTGAGGCATTGGCCGCAGAAGGAGTTACATTTTGGCTGGACAGTATGGAGATTGGCTGGGGTGACAACATTGCGCTACGTATTAACGACGGCCTTCGGGGATCGCGCTTCATTTTGCTATGTCTGTCACGGTATTTCATTAAACGCTGTTGGCCAGAGTCCGAATTGGGCGCGGCGCTAGCAATTCAGAACAACTCGGGTATCAAACGTGTGTTGCCGCTTATTCTCAACTCGAAGGACGAAGTCCTCGAACAGTATCCGTTACTGTGCAATATTGCGTATCGGGAATACGACCTAGGTCCTCAGCTTCTTGCCCGAGAACTTGCAACACTTGTCAGGTCTCCAAAAACATCGAAGGAACTTTTTAGAGTTGTTATTGAATCTGCTCATACAGGAAGGCTATGCAATCTTTTGGTGTCGCCTATAGTCAGCGTCCGATGGCTATCGCAAAAAGGGCAATCTGGCCTCGGGATTAGTGAATACGCTGATCCTGGAGGTTTTGTTAACTTCAAACTCAAATGGGTCTTGGTCGATGTTAAGGCACACGCAGAATGGCGCGCGCTATCGCGTTCACAACAAAGACGGCTCCGTGCAGTTTTGGCATCGGGGGAAGGCGCAAAGTTCGCGTATTCCGACTCAGACAAGCTCTCCGACATTGGGATATACGATGGCGTCGTATTTCATTTACATGCAGTGGAAGACGAAGATTATTACGAACACTATGGAGTGGGAGCCGGCGAGGAGGCAGACGCTGCCTTAGACTAGGAAGAACTGGACTTTGACTAATGATACGCTAACATGCGGGTGCTAGGGACGGCTCGTACTTCGCCGCCCCAGACCCGCAGTGTTAGTCAACGCAAAGGAGAAACATATATGTATTCACACAAGGTACTACTACTTATCCTGGTAACTATCGTAATAGCCAGCTGTCAAGCCAAGCCAGTTAAGTATGAGGTAGACACAGTTGTCCGGCCCATGCTAATGGCTGATGAACATGGCAGGCCTCGGCAGTATACTGTTGACATCACCATTACTGAAACCAACCCCAACGGAGAAAGCATAGTTACAAGGCCACAGATACTGACGATGGTTGGAAAGCAAGCCGAAATAACCACGGAAGAGTTGCATACGAACCGGCTTCCAGGAAGAATCTCGTGCACAGTTTTGGTAAAGCATGAAAAAGATGGAAACAGAGTTGATACATCTGTCTCAATTATCAAAAAGTGTAAGGAAGTCTGTTTAATCAAACAAAGTACGACTCTCCCTCAATAGTGAGGGCCGAACAATGGGCTTCAATTCGACGCCGCTGCGCGTCGCGATTGAGCCCGTGCGTTACACGCGGTTCAACAGAATTCAATCGAATACACGAAGTTTCCTGCTGGTTAAGGAAAAAGCAGACTTTACAAGAACTGCATGAATTTGCCTTTTAACGTGTACAAATGTCATATCGTGTGCCAGATTTCTCAATTCAGTTTCCCTATGGGATAAATTGAGTGTTGAGTTTTGAGTTTTGAGTTGAAAAACGAAGATTGCCGCAGTCGCCTTCGGCTCCTTCGCAATGACATCTGTTTTAAATAGACCCTTCGGCTGCGCTCAGGGTGACGGTTGTGTCAACTCGCTACCTGCAGCTGCATTCAGTATGATAAGAATGCCCTTCGTCTCCAAGGAGTATGTAGTATTTCTGCCGAAGGCCAGCATGAGCATCGAACTGTCACGCAGGCACGGAGTGATTATAAATTAGTGCGAACCGAAGGTAGAAATGTGGCATCGAGCGATTCCCAAGCTTCGCACCTTAGGCACAAGTACCTTGGGTACAGGCTTGAGGCTGCCAACCTTTCGATTGATTATTGGTGATTCTTCGACCATGCTTCCTTCGATAAACTCGGGGCAGGCAGGGCAGGTTTAGCAGGAATGGCAGAAACAAGATAAGGCTTAGCGAATAGACGTTTGTGGCCGACTACGTCGGCATTTTAATTAACAGATTCCTCGGCTGCGCTCGGAATGACCCCCGACAGGAAAGCAAGTTAGCTCACATCGGGGATAAACTCTTGTTTCTACTCGTTAAGTTTGGTTGTACTCGGTATGATAAGGAGGCCCTTCGGGCACTTAGTTAAATAGATCCCTCCGCTTCGGTCGGGATGACAGTTCTTTCGACTCGCTACTATTTTTTCTTCCTTTATTAACAAGTCAATGCAGCTACAATGTTAATATGAAAACGTTTTGTGTCTATATTATGGGCAGGAAGTCCGGAACGCTATATGTGGGAATGACCGGTGATATTAAGAAGAGAGTTTATGAGCACAAAAACCACTTAATGCCCGGCTTTACGGATAAATACAATATTGATAAACTGCTGTATGTTGGAACAATAAGGGATGCTTCTTCAGCCATTAACAGGGAAAAACAAATTAAGGCATGGAAACGTGAAAAAAAGGTAGCACTTATCGAGTCGATAAATTCTACATGGAATGATCTTAGTAAAGATTGGTACAACGAGTGACATCTTTTATCGGCGGCTGCTTCGCAGCAATGTTTTAAATAGACCCTTCGGCTTCGCTTCGCTCCGCTCAGGGTGACCCCCGACAGAAAAGCAAGTCAGCTCACATCGAGGATAAACTTTTGTGTCAACTCGTTACATTTGGTTGTACTCGGTATGATAAGGAGGCCCTTCCAACATGAGTCCCTTGACAAATTCGGGACAGGCAGGGCAACCACACGGGGTTGCCCCTACATTTTAGACATCGTGTATTGCGTATAGAGGATTGAAACCGTATCTACCAGATTTTGGTTTTTTGTTTTGGTTGTTTTAGGCCTGCGGCGAGTGCTTTTTTTCGGAGGTGGTCGCCTTCGGTGAAGGGGCTGTGGAAGAAGAGGACCTGGATGACTTTGGGGTATTTGTTTAGAGCTTCGAGAGCTTTGGACCAATGTTCGGGGTGGTATTGGCTGATGCTTTGGGCAAGGTCGAGGCAGATTGCTGAATAGGCGGCAAAGGCAAGTTTTCTGGTGTCGTTTTCGTTTACGATTGTGTTTTTGATTATGGATTTCATATTTTTCTGTAAGCGGGTTATCTGGTCTGTGAGATTGGGCAGGGGTGCGATGTTTTTTGGTTTTTCAAGGGGTATATGATAGACGATTTGGCCGGAGGTGTTTTTTCTTTGTCCACCTTTTTCGATAATTACACGCTCAGACAGGTCTATTATCCTATCGGCGAAGCTGGTGATTGTTTCGTCCATCGGCATGTTATCCCGTGTCGTATTATGGTAACGGTCAACTATTTTCCAGTTTTGCTGCATCATCCAGCGATAGCCTTTGATTACTCCGATGATAGTGCCGGAAGTAGCGGCATTGTTGTCGGCGTCCCAGCCGAAATTGAATGCGTTGATAAGGGTTTGTGTGAAGTCACCCCGGCCATAGAGTAAGGCAGCAATGGTAGAGGCGGTATTTAGCTCGTATCCGTTTCTATCTCTCATTGCGCCGTTGTGTTTGCTATATTTTTCTTTAATGAGTTGACGGGTGGTGCGCCAATCCTGGGGATATAAGCGATGCCATTTGCGGACATCTGTGACAATTTGCCGAATATCGCAGTTTTTATCAATAGCTTTAAGGCCGGCCTGAAGGATAGTGTCAATATCGTCGGTTATAAAGGCCGTAGCTATCATGGTTGTGAATAATTGTGTTGTCTGGGCGGGTTCGGAGTCGATAGTTACGCGGGTGTAATTCAGGCCGATTTTAGCCGCTGTCCGGGGCATTCCGGGGGCAAGCAGGCCGAATGATTCGCAGATAAACTGGCCGGAGATATTGAAGTTGGCCCAGGGATTAAAGACAATGCTGCCTGTCAGGGGCGGCTGGAAACCTATGTCCATCAACTGGCGGGCGTATTGATTGGAGCACCATATACGGTTGTTGATACGCTCTTTCCATAATTGAGTAATCAGGTGTGGCGGCAGCATGATGATATTATTGTGCTGCATTGCGACGATATAGACCCACTCCAGGTCTGTGTCGTCGTCCGTTCGAGCACCATCGGGAAGGGCGGGGGTATATTTATCCACGTTGCCGGGGGAGTTGATATATTTCATCTCGTGTTCAAGGCCGTTTAGATTGCCGAGTAACTGTCCGAGCAGGCCGCCCCGAATTTTGTCGCGGAGGGTCTCTGCGGGCATCTCAATTATTTTATCATTTTTGTATGCCCCATAGGTAAAAGCATTTATTGCAAGAGAGCCGACTATTAATAAGATGATGGTTGGTGTTGTGATAGAATTTTTGGTTTTCATGTCCTGTCTCCAAAAAAGTTATTCTAACAAAAAAGATTGATTACTTAGAAATATAAAAATCCAGATATTTTAATATTAGATGTGTGTCAAGCTTGTTTGTATTTAGTAAAACTACCGTTTATTTTGGATTACAGAAGGGCTTGGGGATGACCGAAGCGGGAAAAGCTATCCCTGTAAGGCCACGCCCAAACAAAGTTTGAGCGTGCCACCCATAAAAAAGTGGTTTTTACCTAAAACGATGACATGAATCCTTTAATATTATGTATAAAAAAATCAGGTTGTAAGCCATTTATCTATGATTTCGTTTGCGGAATGGGGGAGGATGCCGAGGAGCCAGGCGAGGTCGATTACTGTGGGTCGTTTTCGGATTTCGTGCATGTGGAGGACGGCAGACAAGAAACGCTTGCGGGTGCATCCGATGTCCGTGAAGGTGTGTGCGGCGCCGGCGGTTTTGAGGCATTTTTTGATTTCTTCTGTGGGGCGAACCTGTTTATGGGCGGCGGTGATGAAAGTCTGCCATGTTTGGGCATCGGTTAGTTTTGCACGTATAATTTTGAGAGCAGGTTTTTTCTGCCGGTATTGTTGGCGGACATTTTCGGTGAGGGGGCTCCAGAAAGTACTGTCAATGTCAGAAGGGAAAGAGCCGCAGTTTGGAGATTCGACCTGGAAAATGTGTTCGTAGATGGCCGCGGTAAACAGGGTGCCGATACCTACCTGTCGGCCATGAAGGTCATGGGCAATACCGTCAATGGTGGACATCATGTCAAGAGTATGGCTTAGAAGGTGTTCTCCTCCTGAGGCGGGGGCGGAGGTACCAATGATGGTCATAGCGATACCTGAGTATAAGAGGGCGTTGAAGAGGGCTTCTATGGCGGCAGGCCGACAGGTCTTGATGTCCTCGGGCCGGTTAAAATAATATTGCTCCAAGGAATTTATTATCTCGCTGCAGAAACTGCAGAAGTATTCATCGCAAAAGATATGGTTAAAGAGCCAGTCGGCGGTGCTGACAGGTTTTGCAATAACGTCACCCAGGCCTGCGGCGGTAAGCTCGAAAGGGGCATTAATAATGATCGAAGGTACAGCAAATACAGCCAGGGGCGGCCGGGCAGTAATTAAGGTTTTAACACCATTAATAGCGGGGGCAACGTTGGCAGCGGTATAGCCGTTCATTGTTGCGGCGGTTGCAAAAACGGCATAGGGCAAATCGTGTTCGAAGGACGACCATTTGGTAAGGTCGTTTATGACGCCGGAACCGACTGCAAGGGCTATGTCGGCAGGGGGGAACCTGTTATTGAGCCAGTCATGTGTAGTATCGTTACAAACGGGACTGCCACGGCCGGAATCAGGGACAATGATTTGGTGTACGGACCAACCTGTTTGATCGAGAATTTCCCGGGCATGGCGACCGACGATATCGAAGGTCCGCGAATCGACAATAAGAACAACACGACGCCCGTCAACAAAGGAACCCAGCACTCCGGGCAAAAGCTCCATAGTATCTTCCGAATAGATTAGTTTTCTGACGGGGACCTTGTGGGTGCGTCCGCAATCACAATTAAAGCTTTTATCGAGCAGCTCTTCGGGATTCATTGTTTTGGTATTGTCTGGTTTCGGTTCTTACATAATCTTTTCGACTACTACTTGCTGGCCTTGAGTAAAATGTGCGGTAGCGGCGTCCTGGGGGCTGATTAGCATCAATTCATGTTGGTCAGAATCGGCGGGTGGGCCGGCTTTGACGTGGACGGAACGCAGGCCTCCATACCACCAGCGGACATGGCTGGCATATAACAGGTCGCCCGGTTCAGCGGCCATTTTATCCAGGGCTGATTGAGGGACAATGACTATGTTTTTGTCTGCGAGGCTTTGATCAATTTTGGTTTGGAGCCGGACTTTTGCACCAGGCCGCAGGTTAGGCCGGCCTCCTTTGAATTTACGCATGGCGTCAATTTGGGTCCCGGCGACGAGGCCTTTTAATTTTGCCTCGGGTTCAGGTTTGGTAAATAATGTTACAGAAACACCCAGAGTCCCTGCTGCCAACAAGCCGAACAAAGCCCGCATGAACTTGTAACTGTCCGGTCCCATACCGAAGTCGAAAGGCCCGACCAGCAAATCCGACCAGATGAAAGACATTCCTATTAGGACGGCTCCTCCTACGATGGTCACAAAAGCGGCCGCAGGGGTGTAACGTTTCCATATCATCCCCAAAAAGATGGCAGTCAGAACGGGTGGTGTGACGGCGGCGGTAAACATGCTGTGCGCGCCATAAATGGTGTCTCTCATAAATACAGGGACAAGAGCCAGCCCCAGCCCGGCCGCACAAAGACTTGTTATCCGCGCCACCTTCAGATAGTGTTTGTCGCTGCTGCCGGGTTTAATGTACGGTCTCCAGATGTCATTTACAAATATTGCGCTTACAGCATTTATAAGGGTATCGGCGGTACTCATCAATGCCGCAGTCAGGGCAGCGAGGACAAAGCCGAAAACACCCGGGGAGCAAAGAAAATTAGCGGCCTTGACAAAAGAATCCGAGGCTTCGATAGACATCTCGCCATTGTTAACAATCGCCCTGGCAATCCATCCGCCGCAACTGGTGGCGATGGCAGCAAGGGGGGCGAGCACGAGGATCCAGCAGACCACCATCCGACGAGAATCTTTGACGCTTTTGAGTGAGAGAAATCTCATGATAAAACCCTGGTGCATGAGCATAAGTGCCCCGGTGTTAGCGAGTCCATCCTGAACATAAATACCGATAAAACTGAAATTGGGCGGCGCATTGAAATCGGAAAAGGCAAATTTATGTTCCTGCGGAAGAAGTGCCCAGAAATTACCAAAGCCGCCGAAGTGATAAACAGCAGCGGCGAACAATCCCAGGCCTGCAATGAGCAATATTATTCCCTGGACAAGGTCGGTCATAATAACGGCCGTTTGTCCGCCTATATATACATATAAGGCCACAGCCACCGCCGTTACTATCGCACCGGTCATAACCTGCCAGCCCAGCAATGTGTGCAGTGTCCTGCCCAAGGTGATAAGGTTGATACCTATGTATCCGATGATGTAAAGCAGTATAATAAACGTTGCGGCGATGCGTGTTTTTTTATCAAAACGAGCTTCCAGATACTCGGGGATTGACTGAATTTTCATATAGTAAATAATTGGTATCCAGACCAGCACGAGTATTGGCATCCAAAACCAATCGTTGAGATAGGACTGTGTGCTGCAAATGCCATATTTAAATCCGACCGTACTGTATTTTATGAAACTATAGCTTCCGACGACTGTAGCGACACATGAAAAAGAAATCAGCCACCAAGAAAACCTTTGGCCGCCGAAAAAGAAGTCTTTAGTACTCGTAGTATATCGTCCGAAATAGAGTCCGAAACCCAGCACTGCAACGAAATAGAACAGCATAACTGTGTAGTCGAGTTTCCCACCGATGACCTGAGCAATCATATTGATTCTCCGTTTGCCCAATTAGGCGCCAGGAAAGTAAAGATACAGGCAACAGCCAGCATCAGCAAGAAACCTGCGATGAGTATTACCAAGAGCCGGCGGTCTTCGCGGGTTTTAAGGTTGAGGTATTTACCGCGTAATCCACCCCAGATTCCGATGAGGCACAATATTGCGCCGACGCCAAACTGACAAACAATCGGCCAAACTCTCAGCATATTCACTTGCCGTTTCTCCTGTTCATAAAATTCCGAAAATCAGTTTCCCGCCATTGCCTGCCGGATAGACGCCTTATTTTTCAACCGTTGTCTGAGCCATTCGGGGCGATTGGTCGTTATTCCGGCTACTCCGAGCCCTGCCAGCCGGATTGCTTCTTCAAGGTCGTCAACTGTCCAGACATAGAGTTTTTGTCCGGCGGTTTTTACGGCTTCGGTAAATTCTTTTGTGACACCGGCGTAATGAACGTCAAGGCCGTCAAGGCCTTTATTTTTGGCAATTTGGACAAGCCGGGTATTGTGTGGAATCCATTTTTCAGTTTCTTTTTCTTTTTCTGTCCCTTTAAGCCAATATGTTGGAACGTCAATAAGCTCCTTAGACATAGTCACTGTTTCCAGGTCGAATCCTATAATGACAATTTGAGACATTTTGTTGCTTTCAGTGATAAGCTTTTCAAGGACGGGTAAAATTTCTTTTCCGCATTTTATTTCGACGTAGAGTTTTCGACCGGGGGGTATTGTCTTGATAACGTCGGCCAGAAACGGTATTTGCTCTTTGGCAAATTCTTCTGATTTGAAACTTCCCACATCAAGTTTTCGGAGCTCCCGGTGTTCGGTATCTTTGACTTTCAGGTCTATTTGGCCTGTGCGCTTTGTCGAAGCATCATGGATGACAAGAATATGATTGTCCTTCGATAAATGCACATCCACCTCCACGTCAACTCCTTTTTCCCAGGCAAGCATAACTGAAGCCATGGTGTTCTCCGGAGCCAAGTATGACGCCCCCCGGTGAGCAATAATTTCGACGGATTTTGTACAGCCATAAAGATTTAGAATGAATAAACAGAGGAACGCCTGAGCAATATATCGTTTCATTTTTTATCTCCAATTTCAAACAAGGTAAGTGACAAATCATTTCTTCTGATATTTTCTGCTGTGTCCTATTATAGTATCCTACCCGGCTTCTGTAAAATGGGAAAATGACTGTTTTGATTAATAGCTGCTTTCCGACAGGGACATTTGAATAATTCGTTTCATTGCAAAAACATTAATCGCTCTTCAGGAGTACAAAGACCCCAAATTCAGCTTTCACAGGTATGCGGATGGTTTCATTTTTGCACCTGCCTTGAGTGACGGGAGTTCCGAAAAAATCCTGTGGATGCATAACCTTATAAAAGTCACCGTTTCTCAAGAAGGATTTGGTCCTTACCTGCAGCTCATCTGCCCGGTCCCAATTGTACACTATTAGATGCGCACGATTCGGATCAAATCGATTGGCAAGAAGAATACTTTTTATTTCTTTTGGTTTTTTTTCAGCATTGATGATGACATTTCCTTCCCGTATTATCTTTTTGTAGCGTTTAATATCCAGGCTGCCGTTTACTATTATATTATCACGGACCTGGCAGTTTTCGTTATACGGCGCCGTGTAACCGAATCTCATATCGACATCATACAAGTAGTTTCTGAATACACGGATGTTATGGCTCGGCCTTCCACCTCCAATTAAAAAAGGCCCTTTGTTGTAAAAGATATTTTCTTCAACGAGGTAGTTGTTTACATATGCCCGATCGGAGCCATAAGCATGTAAGGTGTACGTGCCATCATAGCGGCAGCTCATTATGCAGTTGGAGATTGTCTTGAGACCTTCGTCATTTTGTGTGTAGATGCAATGCCCGTGACCGCGGTCGGTCCCAAGCCAGCCGTTGTCATAGATTATACAGCCGTATATTTCCGGATTGATTTCACCTTTCCAGCAACTTATGCCCTGATTGCAACTATGGATAATGAGATTTATATACTTGCAGCTCTTTCCGCCGAACATATGTAGTCCCCCCCAGGGGCGATTCAAGTCCTTTGGGTGCGAGCCGGGACTGATTGGCTGTTTGGGCCTTGGTTCAGAAATAAATATCTCGAGGTCGCGCACCCAGACGTGTGCGGAGGGACTTTGCATTGAAAGGCCTCCGTCAATTCTGACTCGCCGGCCGGGCATGGGGCGAATATGGACAGGAGCTTTTTCCGTACCCACAAGGCGGATTTCGAAAAGCTCTTCCGGACGGCGTCTGTAGGTAGTCTCCATGAGATATATTGTATCGCCAGGGGTAATTTTCTGTTTTCCAGATAAGGCCGATGCAATATCCCAGGGAGATTCTTTTGTTCCGGAGTTTGAGGATTTGCCATCCGGCGATATGAACCGCTGACCTGCGAAAGTTATCTCTACTGCTATTGCAAGCAAACATGCAGACAAAATACAAACGTATTTCATTATCAGTACCTTCTGTTTTCTTCGATTAATCCAGTTTTCTGTAATTAATGTCCATGGCTTCGAGACGTTTGAGATGGTGGCGGAGACGGGACATAAAGTTTTCGTAGCTCTTCAATTGTTTTTGAGACCATGCGACCTCGGACAGGGCGATAGCTCGCGGGTAGGCCATATACTCACGATGCTTCCGGTTCGAAATATATTCACCCCATAGCTGGCCCTGGACTCCCAAGACGTGCTTAGTATTCTCGCCTTTAATGGCTTTTGGAACCGGGTTGTATTGATAGACTTTTTCAAGCGGCAGAAATCCGCCGATGGCCAAAGGTTCGTTTTCACGAGGACCCTGATAATAGTCGAAATAAGTGTGCGAAGTCGGCGCCATAACGACATCGTGTCCGGCATTGGCCGCGGCGATGCCTCCTTGTTCACCCCGCCATGACATAACGGTCGCCCCCGGAGCGAGGCCGCCTTGCAGGATTTCGTCCCAACCGAGCAGCCGCCTGTTGTTCCCGGTCAGAAAGGCATCCATCTGTTTGATAAACCAACTGTGCAACTCATGTGCGTCGTTGCAGCTGAGCAGTTTCATCTGTGCCTGCATCTCAGGGTCGTTTTCCCAGAGTTTCAAATTTGCCTCGTCGCCCCCGATATGAATGAAACGGCTGCCGAACAGCTCAATAACTTCTGCAAGCACGTCCTGCATAAATTCCACCGTTTCGGGACGGGGAGCCACCAGGCCGCCCAGCGCTGCCCATCGCTTATCGAGCGACATACCCTCTACACGGGCGGGATTGATGCCTATAAACGGATAGGCGTTAATCGCTGCACCGGCGTGGTATGGCATCTCGATCTCGGGCACTATCGTTATATGGCGTTTCCCGGCGTATCGGATGAGCTCGCGAATCTCCTGCTGCGTGTAGAAACCGCCCATACCACCACTGCGGTCTCGACTGGAAGCGAGTTTTGTCAGATTCGGATACTTTTTGATTTCAATCCGCCAGCCAATGTTGTCGGTCAGGTGCATTTGCAGCCGATTGAACTTGTGCATTGCCATGCCATTGAGAAACTTCTTTACGTCATTAACCGGTATGAAGTGGCGGGCCGGGTCAATGAGTAAACCTCGCCATTTAAAGCGAGGATAATCGGTAATTTTAATGCAGGGTATTTTCCAGACAGTGTTTTGGACCTCTGTTTTGTTGTAAATTGATGCCGGCAGCAACTGAAGCAGGGTTTGAGTTCCATAGAAAAGTCCCGCCGGTCTCCTTGCGCGAATCAGGATTTGTTTGGCGGAAACATCGAGTATGTATCCTTCATCGCCGAGTTGCGGTATTCGCAGATCAATTGCCAACTTAACAGTCTGGGCTTTCGGTCGCGCTTTGGAGGCAAGTTTCAATCTATAGCCCATTGCAGGCGCCAGTGCATCAATAAGTTTCAATGCCTCGGTTTGGGCTTCTTTTTCCGCTATAACCCGTATTGAAGGTTTGAATACGAAGGAACCGTCACGTTGCTCAATCGAGACAGGTGTGGGAATGATGTTAGTCATTTTACTGTATGAACCTGTTACTGTGGTAGGTGTAAACAATAAAAATGCTAATGTGATTAAAACGCTAAGAAATTTGGTATGTCTATCGTTTTTCATAAGTGATTTTTCCTCTTAATAAATCGTAGTGCTGCAGCCGACTTTTCATAAATACGAGAGCTTAAAACTTAGCAATCGTGTGTCCATCATAGATTTTATATCATATTTTCATTACAGGCACTATGTTTTCCGGGAAATTCAGATCCAATAATTATATGAATTGATAGCTGGCAAAAGAAGCATTATAACGTTAAAATCATAGAAAAAGGAGTTCCCAGCACTAATTTGCTGATTGTGTTGGTGGTGAAATGTTAGGAAACTTATATGACTCGAAACATTAAAAACGATGGGCGGAATTTACAAATTAGTGCTGGATCACTTATGGCTGAGATATCACAATTCAGGTTCCCAACCGACATACGTTTTGGTGCAGGCGGTCGTTCTTTGCTGGGTGAATTCGGCCGGAAGTACAAGGTAAGCCGGCCTTTGTTAGTAACAGATTCAGGGTTGGTTAAAACCGAGGCGTTTTCACTTGTTGAAGAGCAGATGAAAATTGTCTGGCCCGGGGGATTTACACAGTTTACGGATGTGCATCCAAATCCGACTGACGTGGACGTTGATTGTGCGCTCAGTGCGTATTTGCAAGGCAAATGTGATGGTGTTGTCGGGTTGGGCGGCGGCAGTGCTCTCGATGCGGCGAGGGCTTTACGGCTTAAGGTAGCTTTTCCGGATGTTGCGTTGATGGACATGCCTTTTGATAGACTGCCGCAATTGGTTCCTATGTGCGCGATTCCAACGACGGCAGGCACCGGCAGTGAGGTTGGGCGAAGCAGTGTTATCACAATAGGAAAGATGGGAAGAAAAGCGATATTCGGTGCACAGCCATTGATGGCGGAGATGGCAATACTGGACCCTGAATTAACCGTTGGATTGCCCCCGCACCTGACCGCCTCGACCGGTATGGACGCGATGACCCACGCCATCGAGTCATTGGTATGCCCGGTTTTTCATCCGATGTGTGACGCAATTGCTCTTGAGGCAATCCGTATGGTGTGGATTTACCTGCCGAGGGCATATTCCAATGGAGTGGATATCGAAGCTCGCGGAATGATGCAGGTGGCCGCAGCGATGGGAGCAGTGGCATTTCAAAAAGACCTCGGTGCGGCACATTCTTTGTCACATCCATTATCGAGTGAGTTTGGTATTCAGCACGGTCTTGCCAATGCAATATGTCTTGCTGCCGTAATGGAATATAATAAGGAGGTATCGGCGGCTTTATATGCGAGGGTCGCGCAATGTTTCGGGGTCAATACATTCGGTATGCCGGATATTGAGGCCGCAGATAAAGCTATCGAGGCGGTCCAAGATCTCAATAAACGTATCGGAATTCCGAAATCGCTGCGTGAAGTTGGCATAAAAGAAAAGCAGCTTGAAATGCTTGCTAAAAAGGCCTTCGAGGACCCATGTCATGCGTCGAATCCCCGAGTCTGCACGGAGCAGGATTTGCTAATGCTTTACAAAGAAGCTTTCTAAACAGTATTCAATTCCAAGCTGTCTAACTTGCCTTGGAGGTATGTTATGTCTAACGGTTTTACGGGAACCATTCTTAGAGTTAATTTGACAACAGGTACGGTCGAAAAGCAGAATTTCGACGAAGATTTCTACCGTATGTACCTTGGCGGAGGTGCTTTCGGGACCTACTTTCTTCTTAAGGAGAGTTCCCCCGACTTAGACGCTTTGGCCGAACAGAACGTATTGACCATCGCGCCGGGAGTTACTACGGGTGCACCGGTCAGTGGAGCGAGCCGTTGTTGTGTAACAGCTTTGTCACCGGTTACCGGTGCAGTTGGTGACAGCCAGACCGGAGGAAATATCGGGCCGATGATTAAACGGGCCGGTTACGATGCTGTTGTCATAACGGGCAAATCGAATACACCGGTTTATTTACAGATTGACGGAGAAAAGGTGCAAACAAGGGAGGCGGGTCACCTGAAAGGCCGAAACGTTCTTGACGTGTATGATGCTCTTACGAAGGAACTGGGCGGTGGTAAGCTCAGCATTCTGCAGTGCGGTCCGGCCGGAGAAAAACTCGTACGATTTGCATGCCTCGTGGCGGATTTAAACGATGTTGCGGGCAGGACGGGTATGGGAGCCGTTTTTGGGAGCAAGAATCTGCGTGCAGTTGTCGTCAGAGGGGACAATAAAATAAATTTTGCTGACTCGGAAGGGCTCAGGAAATTAGGACGCCTGGCCTCGGAGCGACTACCTGATTCGGGATTTCCAACAACCCTGAGTAAGTATGGGACGCCGGGAGTGGTGGGATTTCAAGCAGAAGCCGGCAATCTGGCAACGCATAATTACTCTCGAAGCTATCACCCGGACTACAAGAATCTGGACGGGGCTGTTTTTGAACCAAAAATAGGAGCGGGCTTTACCACATGCTATGCATGCGTTGTCGGATGTCACAGGAAAGTGAAAACAGAAAAGCCTTACGAGGTCACCGACAGACTTGGCGGGCCGGAGTTTGAGACGCTTGGGCTTCTTGGTTCGAACCTGGATATTACCGATCCGGCAGTAGTAGCCAAGGCGAATGAGCTGTGTAACAATTATGGAATAGACACTATTACAATGGGGGGGCTGGCTGCGTATCTATTTGAGTGTGCGGAGAGAGGCCTGATTACACCTGAGGCGACAGACGGTAAGTCACTTGGTTTCGGTGACCCGGAAGCGCTGCTCTGGCTGATTGAGCAAGTAGCTCAGCGGAAGGGCATAGGTGACATATTGGCTGAGGGATTTAGAGCCGCAATCGAGCACTTCGGCCGGGGAACTGCTGCTTATGCAATAAATGTAAAGAACAATGGCCTGGCTGTACATATGGCACAGGTCAAGCCAAGCCAGGCGCTGATGTATGCGGTCTGTCCTATCGGTCCCGACCATATGTCGTCGGAGCATGACTGGCTTTTGGCCAGTGATTCCGAGGCACGCAAAGGGCTGGGTATCTTTAAATCCGCCCAGTCTGTTTCTGCTGAGCAATCAGGAGTTCGTGAAGCCTCGGATTCGTACAAGCTTGACAAGGTGCGCATGACTGTTTACTCGCAATATTTCTATAGTTTGCTCGATACGTTGTGTTTGTGCATGTTTTGCTGGGGGCCCGGGAACCTGTTTAATTACCGTGAGCTCGAAGATTTGCTCGGCTATACTACGGGCTGGGAATGTACACTGTGGGAGTTGATGAAGGTCGGGGAGCGACGGGTGAATATGATGCGACAGCTCAATGCCAAGAGAGGCTTTACTCGTGAACATGACCGTCTTCCGGAAAGACTCAGTGAGGCCCTGCCTGACGGCCCGGCAAAAGGTAAATGCGTTGACAGTGAGGGCTTTGTGAAAATGCTGGAGCAGTATTATGGTTTGATGGGCTGGGACGAAAAGAGCGGTAATCCGACAGATGCCAAATTGCTCGAACTCGGTCTTGAGTGGACACTTTAAGCTTCGTTATACATGAGTTTTACTAACGGCCGGCAGTGGGCAGGACCAGCTTATTTAGCCAATTGACGAATTCACATTGCCGGATTC
The DNA here is from genome assembly GCA_964653075.1 of uncultured Pirellulales bacterium. Classification (GTDB taxonomy): domain Bacteria; phylum Planctomycetota; class Phycisphaerae; order Sedimentisphaerales; family Anaerobacaceae; genus NIOZ-UU13. The sequence continues at coordinate 41,455 of CAZZAX010000003.1, read as the reverse complement.
GGTCGGAAAGCACATCGTCATCGATAGCTAATTGCCAGCGCAGGTCTTTTCGGTCGGGTTCTCTTGCAAGCTCCTCCATACGCACCACGAGATTCATCAAGTCTTCATGGCTGCGGAAAAATCCGGCTTTGACGAGTTTTTTCTCCCGGGCAACAATTAATCTTGCCATCTCGTGCAGGTCGTATTCGGGATGGTACTGTGTGGCCCAGAAAGTTCCGTTTTTGTGAGTTACTTCTATTGCCTGAACATTGGCGAAATTGTTGCCGGCCAGCAGGACACCACCGGGCGGAAGCTTAGTAACCATATCATCGTGGCTTACGAAGCCTTCAAATATACGGGGCTTGCCTTCAAACATAGGATGATTGTATGCCTCTGGCGTCTGGTGAATTTTACGCGCCATTCCCATTTCACGTCCTTTTGGATTAGGCTCGACCTGGCCGCCGGCGGCAAAGGCGGCCATCTGTATCCCCCAGCAGCTTCCGAAGCTCGGTACTCCCACCTCGTAAGCGTTCTTTGCCAATTCGATTTGGCTACAGACGCTGGAGTTGGCCGTGTCATAAATGGTAAGGTTGCAGCCGGTCCAGATTATCCCGGCATAATTATTGAGGTCTTTTGCCGAAGGCATATCAATACCGGGGTCGCTTGGAAGCAAAAGATCATATACAACTTGCTGCAGGTGCTGGAGAAGCATATCCGTGTAAAGCTCCCATGCGAGCTTCATTCCGGCTGTCTGAAGGTCATCGCGGCTTTGTTTTGGATAGCCGTCAATAATTAGAAATCGTAAGGGAGTTGTCATTCGTTACTCCTGTGTTAATTTTTGTTTAATCTTTCCAAAATGCCAGGCAAGTCCCTGAAGCTGCTGCAGATTGCATCCGCCTTAGTGTTTTCACTGCAGCGGTCTTTGACTACCGTACATAGAACAGCACGAGCGCCAATGGCGTGCGGTCCTTCTATGTCTTTTAATTCCCGGTCTCCGATATGTACAATCTCAGCGGGTGTGACACCAATATCTTTAGCTGCCGCCTGGAAGACGACGGCGTTTGGCTTGGCGCAGCCGATTTCATCTGAAAAAACAAAGGAACTGAAATATTTCAGAATATCGTAGTCTGCCAATAACTGTCGAAGAGCACGGCCCGGACTGAAAATGGCATCTGAAATCACCCCTGTCTTGTATTTCCCCTGCAGGGAGCTTAATACGTTGGCTATATTGGGTGCCAAATCAGGGCGGACTGACAATTCCATATCTTCATGCAGCCGCACCAGCTCATCGAACTCAGGCTTAGGCAGATTACGTTTCAAGCCCTTGAGCAGGACCGAAAGACGCTGGCGAACCGTCCACGTGACATTTTGTCCGTACCACACCTGGCGAAATGCAGCGTCTGCCGTATCGTATGCCAGATCAACCAGTTCCCGTAGAATTGGTTCATGGCGTTCTAAGAATTGCTGGACAAGATTTCGCCGTTCAACCGGCTTTGGTGCAAGCCCCTGAGCTTTACGCTTTGGCTCATCCGAATCATCGATTAAAACAGTGTCCCACAAATCAAAGGTAACTGCTTTTATTGCTGCTTTATTCATCAAAACTTATTTTCCCCCGAAATGCAGGTTTCTTATTGACGTTACTACAGTAGGTATGGCTTTTGGTAATAAACAATCTCCAAAATCTTATGAGGCCGTATATAATAAAATTAAAATTTTAATCCTCTATCTTGCCTAAGTACCATCTGCGAGGAACATCTTCGCCGGTGGTTTCAGCTATCTCGGATACATGGCCGTCCAGCCAGCAGGTCATCGATATACGCCTGTGGCGGAAACACTCCTGAACCGTGTCATGCCACTGATCTCCAGACCAAGTGGTGTCGACAAAGCCGGTCCCACCCTGGCTGCTGGGACGCCATTGTGTTAAATTGATACGCTCTCCGGGCCGGATGTGGAACATATCTCCGTTGTCGTCAAGGAGTTGTTCTATGTGATCCTGAAAAGCAATGACCTCGCTTTGGCGTTTGAATTTAATGTCAATATTTTCGTCCGTGATGTAACCATTAAGACCATATGAGCAGTATGCGAAGTAATGCTGCGCCTGTCTTCCCCATGGGTCCCCCCATTCAGGCCAGTCATCGACGCGTTCGGCAGCGGGACAGGCAAAGATTTTTTTATTCTCGGCGTATGGAAAGTATGCAATTCCCCAGTAAGCCAAAGAGTCATTTGGGCCGTATAGTGTAACCTTGGGCAGTCCTACATGTGCATTATCCCAGAGGCCGTTATTTGGAGAGTCATGCGTCTTTCCATCATGGTCGTCCGCATACATTCTAAGGGCCAGCCCTAATCCTCCAACATGTACTTTACAGACGGTTTTTCTTGCTTGTGCCCTCGCAGCCCTTAGAGCAGGCATTAGAATCGCAAGCAAAACTGCTATAATAGCAATCACGACCAGCAATTCAATTAAAGTGAAGGCTTTTTTGTTTTTCATCTTTATTGCCTCCTACAAAATGCCGTGTCTGACTATCATGGTTAATTAACCCAGTTACTCAGTTTGTCATATATAAAATACCAGAAGAAGGCATTTAATTTCAAGTATTTTTACGAATATATTGGTTTTCTAATTCAGTTTGGTTTCACCTGCTTTACGTTAATTAGCTGTTCTCAGGCCAATATCTCTCGGTAATGATTTTATCTTCTGTAAAGAAGTTAATAATCGCCTTGCCCTGGGCTTTAATATCTGCGAAGAACGAGGCCTTCATCCCGCCGAACGGCAGATATGCAACGGGGGCCGGGATGCCGACATTTACACCGATCATCCCGCATTCTGTTTCGAGCTTGAACTTGCGGGCGTAATAACCGTTCTGAGTGTAAATCGATGCGCCGTTGCCATATTCAAGGTTGTTGATGATTTCTATCGCTTCGTCGAGAGAGCCGGCCTTCAGGATTACTATTACCGGACCGAATATTTCGGTAGTATGAATTTCCATTCCCGGTTTGACATCCGTAAATACAGTCGGGCCTATGAAGTAGCCGTTTTCACAGCCGGGCACAACTATATCGCGTCCGTCAAGAGCCAGAGTAGTACCTTCTGAGATACCGGTTTCTATCATATCGAGAATGAACTGTTTTGATTTGGCCGAGATAACCGGGCCCATAACCATTGATTCATCTGCTACTTCAGGGTCCAACGGGTCGGCAACAAGAACGTTTTTGGAAGCTTCAGTAAATTTCTCACAGACGGTCTTGTACATATCGTTCCCAACGACAACTATCGCCGAAGCCGCCATGCAGCGTTGTCCGGCACAACCAAAGCAGGAAGTTATCATATTTCGAAGCATATCATCGACCCTGGCGTCGGGCATTGCCACAAGATGGTTTTTGGACGAGCCCATTGCCTGGCAGCGTTTTTGGTTTTGAGCACACATTTCAGAGACGATTTTACATGTTCTTGTTGAGCCAACCAGAGAAACACCTTTGACGCTGGGATTTTCAATAAGGGTTTGGCCTACGACCCTGTCTCCGTTAACGAGATTGAAAACTCCTTTAGGCAAACCAGTCTGGCCGATGTATTCCGTAATCAACTGCATTGTCAGGGGCACTTGTTCCGAAGCCTTGACTACATAAGTGTTACCAGTAGCAAGAGCATAAGGGAGGAACCAGAACGGAACCATCGCAGGAAAATTAAACGGTGCTATCATTGCAAAGACACCTATTGGCAGGCGAATCACTTCACCGTCAATGTCATACGATGCACCTATCAATTTATCTCCCTGCTGTAATACGGGCATGCCACAGGCAGCTTCGATATTCTCGAAGATCCGTTTCATCTCAGCCCGTGCATCCGGCAGCGACTTTCCCATCTCCTCGACAAGTGTCCGGGCGATTTTTTCTTCGTTTTCGCGCAGTAAACTGTCCAGTTCGTATAAAGGCTGGACCCTTCGGGCTACCGGGGTCCGGCTCCAGGCCTTAAAGGCCTGGGCAGCGGCGTCGATGGCGCGATTGGTTTCTTCGGGTGTAGAGAGGGGTGTTTTGCCGATAATCTGTCCCGTACTGGGATTTTCAATATCTAAATAACCGTTGTTCTCAGGTGTAATCCACTTGCCATCAACATAATTCTTGACAGTCTTCAAACTCATTTTCTGCTCCAATGTATCAGGTTACAAACTTCTTTATGAATTTGTATTAGTTATTAAGGTTACGGTTTGTCGCCCATTCTGAGTCTTTGTTCGATTTCGTTGATAACAGCAGGAACATCTGCAATGGATTCAACAACATAATGAGCACCTGCTTTGGCCAGACCATCTGCGGCTTTTTCCACTTTGCGTTTGACTTCATCGGCCGGCAAGGCGTTCAATTCCTTGAGGTTAAGCCCCACTTCGTTGCCGGTTTTAGCAAGGCCGACAGTCCATGTTCCTGCGTTCAGCCCTTCTGAAATGCCCGGCTTGGTATCGTCAACTTTCACCACCGCTTCCGGAGGAAAAATGCGCGCCTGCTGCATGTTACTTATGACCATCCATGGCTCAGGCCGGCCGGGACATCGCTGGCGCAGGAATTGGTATCAGGGATATAACCCTGTTTTTTAGCTTCACGAAAGTTTATCTCCATAGCTTCAGTGAAATAGCCACTGGTGGAACCAATTTTAATCACCCTACTTTTGAGCTCGTCAACTGTTTCGGCCGTCCCCGGAATAAGTTCCGAATAGTCGGCAATGCATGCGACCTGCAGCGGTACGAAATCTTTTTCGAACATGTCCTGCACATCCGCTTCAGTGCACTTTTTATTGTGAACCTTTTCCCAAAGTTTGGCGACTTCATCCTGTTGTGATATTGCCCTGACGTGGTCAAGTTTCTTAAGCCCCATAGGCCGTCGTGCCTGCTCCATTGTAATATTCACTCCACGGCGTTTGAAAACTTCAATGAAGACGACCGCGGGGGCATAACAGCCGTAATCCAAGGTTGTTCCCGCCCAGTCGAGGATAACCATTTTGACCGGACCTTTATATCTTCTGTTATATACAAAATCCATATCGTGTTCCTTTCGTGTGTTTTTAGTCACGTTTGTTTGTAATCAAATATTGAGTGCAATTTTTTGTCTGTTTTAAAACAGTGTTTCTTGTAACAGCTATCATTTAATTTCTTTAAGGCTTTCGTCCAGAATGTCTAAAGCTTTGTCCATTTGCTGTTTAGTAATAGTCAGTGGGGGAGTCAGGGTTATAATGCTGCCCATTGTTACCTTAAAGCTAAGCCCTTTAGTGAGTGCGCTGTACATCACCTGCTCGGCTTGTTCGGTTGCCGGCTCCTTAGTCTTTCGGTTTTTGACCAGCTCCATACCCATTAACAGGCCAAGGCCTCTGACTGCTCCGATTATTTTGTGCTGCTGCATCATTTTGTGCATTCGATCCAAAGCGTAATTGCCCATTTTTTCTGCATTAGCCAGCAGATTGTCTTTTTCCAGACATTCGATTGTTGCAATAGCCGCAGCACAGGCAACGGGGTTCTTTTCATGTGTATAATGGCCAAGTGCACGATCAGGGGCTACGTCTAAATCCTCACGGGCAATAAGAGCAGCTAATGGAAATATTCCGCCGCCCAGACCCTTGCCAATCACAAGCATATCCGGAATAACATCAAAATTTTGGCAGGTGAACATTTTCCCTGTGCGGCCGAGACAATGGGGTATTTCATCGAGTATAAGCAATGCGCCGTATTTATCACATGCCGCACGAATTTTCTTCCAGTAACCAATCGGAGGAACAACCGACGTACTTCGCACAGTCTCAGCTATAACGGCAGCGACATCGCCTTCTTTACTCAAGACATACTCGACATAGTCGGCACACTTGAGGGTGCAGTTATCCTCACATCCCCAAAGGCATCTATAGCAGTCCGGTGGCGGGACATGCTCGGTGCCCGGCAGGAGCGGGCCGGCATCCCTGCGAAAGACAGCCTCTCCACCTATTGAGATGGCATCGAGCGAGGCACCGTGGAAAGAATCCCACATTGAAATAGTCTTAAATTTTCCGGTTGCCATCCGTGCCAGTTTCAAGGCCATTCCAATGGCCGCAGTTCCAGCCGGTGCAAAGAGAACCTTGTTTAATTTGCCGGGAGTCATTTGGGCCAGCTTTTCAGCAAGCTTTATCGCAGGTATGTTGGTATAGCGGCGTGTGCAGAAGGCAAGCTTGTCTATTTGATTCTTGATAGCATCAATCACGTGACGGTTGGCAAATCCAACCTGGTGCACGTTGTTGCCGTGGAAATCAATGAAGCTGCGGCCCTGGAGATCTTCAAGGTTAATACCTTCACAATGAGACAGGACATTCAAACATGGAGTTGAAAGTGATTGGTGCAAAAAATACCGGGCATCCAAATCAAGCCAGTTCTGAGTCTCGGCGTCAATATGCTTTTTCGCCCAGGCCTTGCGACGCGGAGAGATATTCAGGTCGCCTTCCGACCGCAGGCTGTCAAGATTTTTCTTTTTAAATCGCATCTTACTCTCTTAAACGACACAATACTAAACAAAGTATTATTTGTTAGTGCTTTACTTAAGTTTAACACCCATCTGGGCTATTGTCTGCCTGATTGTAGCCAGGAGGGCTTTGATATCGGCTTCGAAGATTTGGCCGATATTACCAATCCGGAAGCAATTAGCGTCACTAACCTTGCCGGGATAAATTACATAATCCTTTTGATTCAAACTTTCATAAAACTCTTCGAAGGAAAAATTCGAGTCATCGGGATACAGGAACGAGGTGATAATATATCCCTGGTGTTCAGGTATGAGGTATTCTTTAAATCCCATTTTGCGCATACCTGTGACGAGAGTTTCGTAGTTTTTACGATAACGCTCGGCCCTGCCATTGACGCCGCCTTCTTCCTCCAGCTCCTCAAGGGCCTGACGAAATGCCACAAGAGTATGGGTAGGGGGGGTAAAACGAAACTGGCCGTTCTTCTCAAAACCCAGATACTGATCCAGAAGGTCAAAGCTAAGACTGCGTGCGTAGCCGGCAGTTTCCTTGAGCGAGCTGAGCTTGCATAAAATAAAAGAAAAGCCAGGAACACCCTCAATACACTTATTGGCGGAAGAGACGAGATAATCAATATTGCACTCGGTAAGATTCAAAGGCACTGCGCCAAAACTGCTCATAGCATCTACGAAATACGTGGCGCCTGATTTTGCAACATGTTGACCGATTTCCATTATAGGATTGATAATTCCTGTTGTTGTTTCGCAGTGTACGACAGAGACGTTGGTAATTTCTTTGTCGTTATTTAGCATTTCTTCTATTTCCGGGAGATCGGGCGTTGTGTTTTCGGGGTATTCGAGTGTGATAGTGTCAATCTTAAGAACTGATGCGATTTTAGCGAGCCGTTTTCCATATGCCCCGTTAATAATTATCAGCATCTTGCCATCCGGCGGGACCGTAGATGAAACGACGGCTTCAAGGCCGAAAGTACCGCTGCCCTGCATAAGAACGGCGGTGTATTCATCCGGACTGGCTTGTCCCAGCTCAACCAGTTTGCGTCTGATTTGCTGAACAATTGCAATAAATTCAGAATCCCGAGACCCCAGGTCTCGCATCATAGCCTGCTTAACGGTCTGACTGGTTGTCAGAGGGCCCGGTGTAAAGAGGATTTTGTCTTTGTGCTTTTTTGTTTTCATCAAATAGAGTCCGAATTATGTTTGGAGGCCGTTTTGTGAGCCTCGGGGACCCAATTCCATTTTATTGCGAGCAGGCATCCTGCGATAAGGGATATTGCAACGAAGAAATAGAACAAGCTGTCCCAACCGAATTTGTCTGCTATATAAGCGACTACAAAACCCGATACCATCTGTCCGAGGGAGCCGACACCATTAATGACGCCGGCGGCTAATCCGGCTGCCTTTGGTGAACATGCATCAATAGCTGCGGCGCCCGACATCAATGCGTCCGGGCCATATGTGAAGAATCCTATCAGAGATATTCCAATTGCATTACCAAGGTGGCTCCAGGCGGCTAATTGGGGATGGAAAAAGCAAACTATGGCCAAACCCCACATTCCAAGAGCTCCCACAGGCATACGCCGAGCCTGGAATAGTTTGTCCGAAACATAACCGGCGGCAATTATACCGACAAAGCCCGCTGCTTCATAAAGAATAGAAGTGTAACCGGCTTCCGCAAGGCTGTAGCCAAGATGCTCCACCATATAATATGGCAACCAGAAAAGCAAAGCATAGCGTCCCATTTTCGTGAAGAAATACATAGTACTGATAAGCCATACTACGGAGTTTTTCAGAACAACAGCAAGAATTTCTTTTGAGGACAATTCTGTATTATTTGCATTCTCTGCTGATTCGTAACCAGCGGAATCGTCTTCGGCAATCTCCTGAAGGCCTGCATCGCTGGGTTTATTACGCGTGAAACTGATAAAACACAATGCTATAAGAGTCAGTGCGACAGACGGAATCCAGAAACTTCGACGCCATCTCGACTTGAATTGCTGCGGATAAGCCTGCTCCAGCAAGGTTTTGTTGAAGTGAATACGGTTTTTGCCTTTCAGCTCCTTTTTGCGCTGATCAGGAGTTTTCGCAAGCAGGTCTTCTATGTTAGCTATGGTTATATCTGATAAATGGATGCCGGCAAAGCGTTGTTTATCGTAAAGCCATGGTCCCTTGAGTACTGAGTTTAATTCTTGTACCAATGCCTGAAGCAGCGATTCGGGAACAGGTCCTGTTCCATCGTATTTAGTGAGTAATTGCCGTGTTTCGGACGAAAATTGTTCTCTCAGGTTCTTTGAGAGCGAGTTTTGATTGTCGCGCAATTGAATTGCCAAACCGGATGGGTCTTTGAGGTCGTTTGCTCGCAGCAGCAATGGGTGTGTTACAATAAATGTTGCAAGGCCCGTCGCTACGATTGCGCCGATGACATAACATGTTGCCCACCAGGACATGACCACGCCCCGTTCATTGCGCCGAAACCAGGGTGCCATATTCTTGACGGTTCCGGACCATCCGGTCGATTGTCCGATTCCATTGATACACCACCACAAGCCAAATACCAGCAGGGCGGTACCAAATCCCATAAAGATATTTGCCAGTATTGATACAAACAGCCCTATACCTACAATCAGACGAGGACCGAACTTGTCGGATAAAAAACCGTTGTAAAACTGGCCCAGCGCATAAAATAGGCCGTAAAAGAACAGAACCATTGCGAAATTGTCTTTCGTAAATCCCTTATCCTGACTCAATAAAGGCATTGCAATACTGAGATTCTTACGGCATAAATAAAATCCGCCGTATACCAGCCAGGTTACAGCGAAAATCCGGTAACGCCAAAACCTGTATTCTCTGGTAAGTGTAATTGCCATATCTGTTATCCACTAACAGCTAATATTGTGTTATCTTTTTCACATAAACCGGCAGATAAACCGTTCAAATAATCTTACAGACTGTATATCATCAGTTATAACAATGGCAATCGCCACATAATATATAACCAATCGGCATTAAGCAACAATCGATTCCCAAATATGAAATTCAATTAAAGTGGCAGGGGGGACAGTTCAAGGTAAGTGTGAATTCCCAAGGTTGATGCTTTTGTAAAAGTTAACATTTACTCTTTACTTTGTTTAAAAGATATTTGTCTTTTTTAAATGAAATCAGCTTCTAAAAAGTTTCTCATATTTCCCACATATGAGAAACTGCCTTTTGAATATACGGATAAAACCCATTGTCTTTCCGTTGCAGTTTTTGGAAAAACAACAAATTTCTTTCATTTTTTTGTAATTATCGGCATTACTGGTTGTAAAGTTTTATTTATAAGGAGATTGTGCGGCTGATTTTTTTTAACCTAACTAAAAAAATATTATTAATTTTATTGACGGAGATAACGATTATATATATAATGCGGCAAAATAACTTTGTGAATGTGAACACAATCACAAATTAAAGGGTATAATGAATTATGCGATACAGAAGGATACCAGACGAAACAATTAGACGGCTGCCAATTTATTTGCGGGGGCTAATTTTTGCGACTGAGCAGGGTAAAAAGAACATATCAAGCACTGATCTGGCAGATTTCGTTGGTGTTTATTCCTGGCAAATAAGAAAGGATTTTGCGTACTTTGGCGATTTTGGAACACGTGGTGTCGGCTATAACGTTGGGAAGCTCACCAAAGAAATTAAAAGAATCCTTAAACTGAATACTGTTCAGAAAGCAGTTTTAGTAGGGATAGGAAATCTTGGTATGGCAATTTTAGCTTTTCCGGGTTTTCGCATATATGGACTGGATATAGCGGCAGCTTTCGATATTAATCCGAAAAAGGTCGGTAGAAAAATCAAGGATGTTACGATTGAGAACGTTTCCAAACTGGGGACAATAAGACAAAGGAAGATAAAACTTGCAGTTATGGCAGTTCCCCGCAAGGCCGCTCAGGCAACAACGGATATATTAGTAAAAGCGGGCGTAAAGGGTATTTTAAATTTTTCTCCAAGTTATTTAGTAGTACCCAAAAAAGTCAAGGTAATAACCATTGATATTGCGATGGACATGGCAAGCCTTCCTTACTATATACCGGCGACTTGAAGTGTGAAATCAGGTTATAAGGTTGCTGGTTAATAAGAATAGTAAACTGATAGATATATTTTGGTGAAAGAGATGCAAGCTGTTCTTATAAGTGAATTGAAGCCGTTTCTGGATGCTCTGACACAAGAGATGGAGCTATACGTACCGAGAATGTCCGGAACGCATTATGTATATAATAGATATGACGCTTCTGCTAAAGTCCCGATTGAATTCAATAACATACGTGTTTGTACGCCTGTTAAAGAGTTTTTATTTCCCTTACGAGAGCTTGCTGCGGTTTACCCTGAGTCTTTCGAGCCGAATAATATAAAGCCTTTTGCAGTTTTCGGTCTCAAAGAATGCGATTTGCGTTCTATTGAAATCCTGGACAGAGTTTTTAAAGAAGCGGAATTCGAAGACCCGTTTTATGTGGCTCGACGGGAGAAAATGTTCATAATCTCGTCGGACTGCACCCGGCCGGCCGATAGTTGTTTCTGCAATGTATTAGGTGGAAAGCCCTTTGCCCAAAACGGGTTTGATTTGAATGTTTCGCAGGTAAAGGAGCACTTTGTTATCGAAGTCGGTTCGCAAAAGGGCAAAGATTTTATAGAAAAGCACTCCGGGCTTTTTACCAAGACAACCGAGGCCATATTAGCGGAACGAGACAAGATCAGAATCGAGACACAAAAGCAGCTTGAGCATAATAACGCCGATCTCGAATTTGATTCGCCGGTTAATGAAATTGTGGAAAACAGCCAGGATTCTGCTGTTTATGACGAAGAAGCGAAGACTTGTGTTGAATGCCAGGCGTGTACGAGAGTCTGTCCTACCTGCCATTGTTTCTACCTTTATGATACCAGGCAGAAGGATTATTTTGCCAAGATGAAGATGTGGGACAGTTGCATGAGGATTGCTTACGCAGAAGTGGCTGGTGGTGCGAATCCCAGAAAGGCGCTTGGCGACAGGCTAAGACATCGTTTTATGCATAAGTTTTCTTATTTTCTTGAAAGATACGGCCTCGATATGTGTGTTGGCTGCGGCAGATGTGTCGATGCCGAAGCCGGCGAAGTGGATATCCGCAAGGTATTAAAAAAGTTGAACGAAGAACTCAAGGGTAAAGACAAGACAAAAGCGGAAGCTGCAAAATGAAACGAAATCTCTACCAACCTATAAACGGCGGAATTGTTGATATTATAGAAGAATCACCAACGATTAAAAGTTTTGTCGTTGTACCGGAAGAAACATTCAGGTTCGAGACAGGCCAGTTTGTAGAGCTGACTTTGCCCGGAATTGGTGAAGCTCCTTTTACCCCTTCATCATCACCTTCGGATACAACAAAGATGGAAATAACGATTATGAAGGCCGGTCAGATGACTGCTTTATTGCATGATTGCGAGAAAGGGCAAAAAATCGGCATTCGAGGACCTTATGGAAAAGGTTATCCGGTCGGTGATTTTATTGGTAAGGACGTCTATATCATCGGTGGAGGTGTGGGTTTAGCGCCGATAAGGTCTTTGTTTTTGACACTTGTTGAGAGAATAAACGATTTTAAATCAGTTGTTTGCCGGTTTGGTGCTAAAACACCTGATGATTTTATCTACAAAAACACTCTTTTTGACTCCTGGCAGAAGATTGATGGTGTAGATATAAAACTGACCGTCGATGGAGCAAGCGGCGACTGGGACGGCAATATTGGTGTGGTAACCACTATACTTTCGGCTGGTGACGTTGATATTTCTAACGCTGTAGTGGTTGTGTGCGGTCCACCGATTATGATGAAATTCGCAACCATGAAGTTATTGGAGTTCGGATTCGGTCCAGAGCAAATTTATCTATCGATGGAAAAAAATATGAGCTGCGGAGTGGGCAAGTGCGGCCACTGCATGATAGGCAAATATTATGTTTGTAAGGATGGCCCGGTCTTTACATACGAGCAGATAATTGGTTATCCGAACATCTGGGATTGAAAAGCATAGTAAGAATATTATGAGATATTAAATAAGAGATTCAGGATTATGGGTGCGAAGTTAATAATTGACCTGGCGAAATGCAAACTTCAGAAGGAATCCGGAGTACAGTGCTCGTATAAGCACCATCCTCAGAACAAAGGATTTGATTCGTTGCTGGAGTTGATTCGTTTTGCCTTGATATGCCGCAGGTGTGAAGCCGCACCGTGTATCAATGCCTGTCCACAGGGGGCCTTGGAGAAGGTTCCAAGCGAAAAAGGCGGCTTGATGGACAAAATGTTATTGGTTGGTACCGGTCCACGGGGAGCGTTGGAGAAAGTGCCGAAGGATAATATCGATTCCGGTATTCTTAAGCGGTCAAATATGTTATGCACAGGCTGCGGCAGTTGTGCGATAGCCTGCCCGTTTGGAACGATATACACCGATTTGATACCTTTTCCGAGCAGCGTGTGTGATGTATGCAAGGGCAGATTGGCACCTGGTGAAAAACCATTGTGTGTAACTACATGTAGGGATGGAAGTTTAGATTATAAGGAAGTCCATACGGAAGATGATTTTGAAGAGGTATTCGAGGACATCGTTGTTAAGGTCCCCGACGGTGGTTTATGGGAGCCGTTTTTAAGATAAATAAAAGGCAGAGAAGAAATGACTGAAGCATTACAGAATTTATTTTGGATTCTGATTTTTCCGGGTTTTTTGTTTACCATTGTTTTGGGTCTGGCTGCCTGCTGGATAGTTCGCAAGGTCAGTGCTCTTGTGCAATGGAGAGTTGGCCCGCCGCTTTTTCAGCCTTTTTATGACGTTATGAAGCTGATGGGCAAGGAAACACTTATACCACAGGACGCCCAGCGCACTGTTTTTATAGGGGCACCGCTTGTCGGTTTGGCAGGTGTTCTTTTACTTTCGACAATGCTCTGGCGGATTACTCTTGCAGAATCGGACTTCGTCGGTGATGTTATTGTGGCGATTTATCTAATGATTCTGCCTTCACTGGCATTGATTCTCGGCAGCAGCGCCAGTGCCAATCCCCATGCGACAATCGGCACAAGCAGAGAGATGAAGCTTGTGATGGGCTACGAGCTTCCGCTTGTTTTGGCTTTTGTTGTGGTGATTATAAAAACGGCCTCATTGGTAGAACCTGGACGGCAGCTTAGCCTGGTTGCAATTGCTCAAAATGCGCCTGTTCTTAGTATCTCCGGGATGTTAGCGTTTCTTGCTTCATTATTGTGCATTCAGGCGAAACTCGGATTTGTTCCGTTCGATATTGCTGAGTCGGAGACTGAAGTTGCCAGCGGCATAATTATAGAATATTCCGGTCCGCTGCTTGCGATTTGGAAGATTATGCAGGCAATGATGTTAGTGGCTTTACCTCTGTTTTTGGTCATGGTATTTCTCGGAGGAATCGGCAGGTCGGGATGGTCATTAGTATGGGGTATCGGAAAATATGTTTTGGTCCTGGTTTTGATAATCCTGATAAAAAATACAAACCCCCGTTTGCGGATTGACCAGGCGATGAAGTTCTTCTGGGTGTATTGCGGGATTGCTTTGGTTGCAGCTATTATACTTGCATCAATCGGTAATTATTATGGCATCAACTGGCTGTAAGGTGAATTCATGAGCTGGAAAATATGGTCATTGAAAAAATCGGTTTGGGTCTTTCACGTTAATACAGGCGCGTGTAACAATTGCGATATTGAAATTGTGAATTTACTGACGCCTAAATACGACGTTGAGAGATTTGGTATCAGGTTAGTAGGCTCACCACGACATGCCGATGCTCTGCTGGTAACCGGCGTGGTTACCGCCCAGGCGGCTGGGCGGCTGCGAGAAGTATATCGCCAGACCTCAAAGCCCTGTGTTGTCTTTTGTGTGGGGGCTTGCGCTAATCACACGGGGATATTTAACGGCGCTTACCATGTGGTTGGGCCGGTGGATAAGATAATCAGGGAAGTTGATCCCAAAGCAATTATTGCTTATGTACCGGGCTGCCCACCTAAGCCGGAAGCCATGATATCCGGCGTGGTTAAGGCACTGTCGGTTTTATAACAGGATGGGAATATGAAACAGGAAGAATTAAATAATAGATTGTCGGAAATAAGAGACAAGCTCATAAATATCGAGCAGACGATGGACAGCAGAATCTTCCTTTTATGTGAGGCCGAACACAGTTTTGCCGTCAGCAAGTTCTTATTCGAAGACCTGGCGTTAAGATTTGTCATTGAAACGGGAATCGATTCCGAAGATTGCTTTGAAATTCTTTATCATTTTTCGAATGACGAAACCGGTTGTGTTGTTACCGTAAAGGCGTTTATCCGGGACCGCGAGAATCCCTCGATAGAATCTATTACCCCGTTCATACCCGCTGCGGAGTGGATAGAAAGAGAGATACACGACATATTGGGAATTGAGTTTAAGAATCATCCGAATATGAGACGATTGATTTTGGCCGATGACTGGCCCGAGGGTGTTTATCCTTTAAGGAAAGATTTCAAAAAATGAAAGAAAGCGTTAACAAACCGGTTCTTGCAGTTGGTCCGTTTCACCCCTTGCAGGAAGAGATGGAATATTTTCAGCTCACAGTTGATGGTGAAATCGTAACCGATATAGATGTAAGAATATCTTATAACCACCGTGGAATAGAGCGGTTAAGCGAAACTCTGCAGTTCGACCAAGTGCCTTTTCTGGTTAGCCGTGTTTGCGGCATCTGCTCAGCGTCGCATCCTTTGGCTTATATACAGGCAGTCGAAGAGATAGCCGGAATAACCCCACCCGACCGTGCATTGTATGTTCGCACGATTATAAACGAGCTTGAGCGTATCCACAGTCATCTGTTATGGGTCGGACTCGGCGGGCATTTTATCGGTTATGACACCGTCTTTATGTGGGCCTGGAAATACCGTGAGCCGGTGCTTGATTTGCTTGAAGAGATAACTGGTAATAGAAATAACTATGGAAATGTGAAGGTTGGGGGATGCCGGGAGGATGTCTCCGAGGAGTCTATTCCCCGGATACAAAAAGAACTCGACGGAATCGAAAAGAAAACGGAGATGCTTACTAAAGCGGTGCTTGATGACCCAATTATTCATTCGCGACTCAAGGGTGTAGGGATATTGACAAAAGAATCCGCTGTAGATTATGCGGTGACAGGCCCGACCGCCAGGGGCAGCGGAATTACTATAGATGCAAGGTATGATGATCCTTATGCGGTTTACTCCGATTTAGACTGGAAAGTAATCACTCAAACAGAAGGCGATGTTTTTGCAAAAGCTGTCGTGCGGCTTCTTGAGGTCCTTGAATCTGTCAAAATGATCAGGCAAGCCGTCAAAAAGCTTCCCAAGGGACCTATTGCCATTGAGGTCAAGGAAATCCCACCGGGAGAGGGTTGTGGGCGTGCTGAGGCGCCCAGAGGCGAAACATTCCATTATGTCCGCAGCGATGGAGGTAACAGACCTGTCCGCCATAAAATCAGAGCACCAAGTTACGTCAATGTTCCTTCTTTTAAGGCCTCGTGTATTGGCCAGCATATTGCTGATGTGACAATTACACTTGCCGCGGTTGACCCCTGCTATAGCTGCACCGAGAGGCTGGCTGTTGTTGATGGGCACAGTAATATTGTTCATGATTATGAGGCGCTGTTGAAATTGTCTCGTGAGAAAACAGCACGGATGAGAAAAGAAATCGGCGCGCCTGAAATTAAGCTGGAGGATTTCTAAATTGAAAGAAATGAATATTCTCTTTGTCTCTGTTTTTTTGCCGCTGATTGCGGGCTTTATTCTGCTTTTTTTGCCTAATAAACTTAAGTCCGTATCGAGGGCGTTAACGTTTATTATTTCTGTTGTTGCATTTGTGCTCGGCATTAAGATATTCACCGGGGGTGAATCTGAGTACATTTTATCTATATTGCAGTTAGGCGAGGATTTTGGCGGCTTTGAACTGGAACTGATACTGAGCGTCAAGCCTCTGGGAGCATTTATATTAATGTTTGCTATGGGCTTTGGCCTGTTAATAACTTTATATTCATTAAAATCCGTCGGCTCGAATACGAAGCGCATCAATGAATATTATGGAGCGATTTTACTTACAATAGGCGGCACTGCAGGCATACTGCTTTCCGATCACTTGCTGTTTTTGTTGATATTCTGGGAGATTGTGACCGTCTCGCTGTATCTTTTAATAACAACAGGAGGCAAAAGCTCCAATTTTGCAGCGACAAAAAGCTTCGCAATGATAGGTGCATCCGATGCCGCTTTTATGCTCGGTGTCTTTATGATATGGACGCTTTCGGGAACATTTATAATCTCAGATATCAGCATGGCGACTGATTCAGCACTTTCAATTATAGCCTTCCTGCTGCTTATGACGGCCGCAATTACCAAAGCAGGTGCATTGCCCTTACATACGTGGCTGCCCACAAGCGGTGAATATGCACCGGCCTCGGTGATGGCACTTTTGCCGGCCGCAATTGATAAGCTTTTGGGGATTTATCTGCTGGTAATTATTGTGCTGGAAATATTTATAATTCAATCAGCGGCTTTAACAATCGTCCTTTCAATCATAGGTGCCGCGACGATTATTATCGCCGTGATGATTGCAATGGTTCAGCATAATCTTAAAAAGCTGCTGTCATATCACGCTATCAGCCAGGTTGGTTATATGGTGCTTGGCATAGCAACCGGAACGCCTGTGGGTATTGCAGGCGGAGTTTTTCATATGCTCAACCATGCAATATATAAATGCTGCTTATTTTTGTGCGGCGGTGCGGTCGAGCAGGCAGCCGGAACTGCTGAATTGGATAAACTCGGCGGCCTGGGTAAAAAAATGCCGATTACTTTTGTTACCTGCTTAATTGCCGCACTTAGTATTTCCGGAATTCCTCCATTCAACGGGTTTGGTTCCAAATGGATGATTTATCAGGGTGTAATTAAGATGGGTACCGAAAATAATGGTACAGCGGCCACATTATGGCCCATCTGGCTTACATGCGCTATGTTTGGAAGTGCACTTACTTTGGCTTCGTTTGTCAAACTTATACATTCGATATTCCTTTCCCGTCTGCCGGATAAACTCAAAGACGTTAAAGAAGTATCTCCACTAATGACGGTTCCAATGATTGTGCTTGCTTCACTCTGTGTGTTTTTCGGAGTATTCTACCACATACCGCTGAAGCTTTTCATTTATCCTGCGTTGGGCGTAGATCCGGATTCTGCAATTTTCGGTACATGGATGTCCGGCCTTGCCACAATTCTGTTAGTTGTCGGTATTGGCCTCGGATTGCTGATATGGTTTGTTGCGAAATTGTCTAAGAATGTCAGGACCGTACCGACATGGACATGCGGTGAAGTTCAGAGTAACGAATCAATGAGAATACCCGGGACACATTTCTACAAAACTGTTTCGAGAATGGGCGGCCTCAAGCAGCTTTACTCTTGTCAGGAAAAGGGATATTTCGACCCTTACGATCAGAGCGGAAAAGCCGGACTGTGTCTGACTAATTTTCTGCGATGGCTTCATTCCGGTGTGCTGCCGATGTATTTGACCTGGGTAGTTTTAGGATTATTGATAATTATATTTGTAATTTGTGAAGTTCGATGAGGTTAATATGTATATCTTCTATGCCCTATTGGTTTTTATGATAATCGCAGCTATCATTGCGATAGAGACAAAAAATCTGTTAAGCGCCGTAATCTGTATCGGTGCCCTCGGGTTCGGGGCTTCGTTGATGTTTCTGTTTTTACGGGCACCGGACATTGCGATAACACAGATTGTGGTGGAAGTTTTGGGTTTGATTATCCTGATTCGCTCTACAATCTCCCGCGATCTGACTTTTATAAGCGGTGACAAAGAATTCTTCGGGACGGTTGTTTCTGTTGTTATTATCTTCGTAATATTCCTGGCCGGTGTAAAAGTATTTGAGACTTTGCCGGACTTCGGAACCGCTGTTTTTGCTCAGGTTCCTGAAGCCGCTTCTCAGACCTACATAAAAGAGGGACTTCAAAGCACTGGGGCGGCTAACATCGTATCCTCGGTTATCCTGGACTATCGAGCTTATGATACACTCGGAGAGGCAACCGTACTGTTTACTTCTATTATAGGTGCAACTGTATTATTGCGAAAAAAGGCCAAGAAACTGCTGGAGGAACCTGATTTATGAAAGGTATGACAATAATAGTAAAGACTATCAGCAGCTGGGTTAAGATGCTGATAGTACTTTTCGGTATTTATATTATTCTTTTCGGGCATCTTACACCCGGCGGGGGCTTTGCCGGCGGCGTGATTTTAGCGTCGTCTTATGTGCTGCTTATGCTGGCATTCGGAAAAGAATTTGTTCAAAAAGACCTGCCTTTGGCTCTTGATTCTAAGCTCGATTGTCTGGGTGCATTACTTTTTGCAGTGATTGCTGTTTTAGGTCTGGTCTTAACAGACAGGATATTCTTTACTAATTATCTCTATCAGGAGTATCTGCCGGGTAAGGAATTCGAACTGATAAGCGCCGGTACTATACCGTTTTCGAATATCGCTATTGGCCTGAAGGTCGGCGCATCACTATTTCTGGTGATATTTCTTTTGTCAACGTTCAGACGTGAGACGTCGGCTAATACAAAGGAGTAAAAACCGTTGGAAATTCTTCTGACGGGACAGGATATTAAAAGATATAAACATGCAAATTGAAAATTTATAACGGGGTAATATTAATGCCTTATGCACTGTGCTTTTTACTGTTTATGCTCGGGCTGTATTGTGCGGTCGTAAAAAAGAACATGGTCAAGATTGTCATAGGAATTATGGTCATGGAATATGCCGTCAATCTTTTCCTTGTTATGCTTGGTTTTCGTGTTGGCGGCATAGCTCCGATAATTGACAGGGCCCAGTATGATCCTGTAATGCGGCAGGTTGCCGCCGGCTTTGTCAGCAGCTCGGTGGATCCATTGCCACAGGCCCTTGTACTTACGTCAATTGTTATTAGTCTGGGCTCGCTGGCCCTTATGATTTCGATATGCATCAGGACCTATGAAAAATACGGCACCTTTGATATCACCCAAATAAGGAGATTAAAAGGATGAGCATACCGCTGCCTCTTTTTATTGCTGTTCCTTTAATAATAGCTTTTGTGCTTCCGATGTTCGGCAGAAAAGGCAAGTCTGCTGCAACCGCCTTGGCCAATATGGTAACCATTTCGCTGCTTGTTTTTGCGGTTGCTTCTATTGGTAAAACCGAGGTTTATGAGATAGGTAAATGGTCTATCCCGCTTGGCATTAATCTTGTCCTTGACGGTTTAAGCTCCCTTTTGCTTTTGGCTGTTAATGTTGTCGCTGCTGCTGCGATGCTTTTTAGCGTTAGGTATATGGAACAATATACCGCCAAGTCGAAATATCTGAGCCTGTTTCTGCTTATGGTTGCGGGTATGAACGGTGTCATCCTTTCCGGAGACATCTTTAATCTGTTTGTATTTCTGGAAATTGCATCACTTTCATCTTATGCGCTTGTCGGTTTTGGCTGTGAGCATGAAGAGCTTGAAGCATCGTTTAAATATATGGTGTTGGGCAGCATTGCTTCGGCATTCATTCTTTTTGCGATAGCACTTGTTTACGGCAATACCGGCACCCTTAACATGGCTTACATTTCGAAGGCAATTGCGGACTCGGGCATGAATGCCGGCCTTGCCTTTGCCCTGGCCATGTTTATGGCCGGCTTTGGATTAAAAGCCGCCCTCGTACCATTCCATGCCTGGCTGCCTGATGCACACCCATCGGCGCCTGCTCCGATTTCCGCAATGCTTTCCGGCGTCCTGATTAAGGCACTTGGAGTCTATTCGCTTGCAAGAATTATCTTCAACGTTTTTGGTGTATCTGTTCCCGTTGGATGGGTATTGGTTACATTAGGTGTTCTCAGTATGGTCGTTGGTGTTTTCCTGGCTGTGGGGCAATGGGACTTCAAGCGTCTTTTGGCATATCATAGCATATCACAAATGGGTTATGTTATTCTCGGATTAGGTATCGGGGCACTGATACTTGCCCGCAACGGCAGGATTGAGTGGGCGGCAATGGCGGTCCTTGGAGGCTTGTTTCATCTTGTCAACCATTCGGTCTTTAAGTCGTTATTATTTTTGACGAGCGGTTCGGTGGAGATGTCAACGGGTACAAGACAGCTAAAGGAGATGGGCGGGCTTGGTGAGAAATTAACTTTTACACGGGCAACATGTACAGTAGCATCGGCCTCGATTGCAGGGATACCTCCATTCAACGGATTCTGGAGCAAAATGATACTTGTCATCGCCTCGGTTCAGGCGGGATTTCTGAGTTTGGCCGCAGTTACGGTTGTTGTCAGCCTTGTGACGCTTATCTCTTTTCTAAAGGTTCAACGATATGTCTTTCTTGGTGAGCTGCCTGAAAATCTCCGGCAGACAAAAGAAAATAGGGGTTTTATGCTCGTTGCGATGGTATTTTTGGCCGGTTTATGCCTGCTTATGGGAGCGCTCTTGCTGGTGCCCGGCCTGAAGGACAGTATTCTGGAACCTGCTGTTAAGGTGTTGACTGATGGACTTACATACTCCGATGATATAATCGGAACGTTATAGAATAAGGATGTGAACCTATGAGACGATTGATTTATTTTGTTCTGGCTTTCATCATCTGGATAATGTTGACATGGCCTTTTGTCGAGGGCAATATTGACCGCCAGGTTATAATCGCCGGCTTTATAGCTTCTATATTCGTTGCGATTATGTTCCATGAAATACTGCCCAAAGAGCATCACATATTTATTTCTCCGGTGCGTATATTCTGGTTCCTGGTTTATATGCCGGTATTTTTCTATTATGTAATGATGGCCAATCTGGATGTTGTTTATAGGGCCCTTCATCCCAAGATGCCGATAAAGCCCGGAATAGTAAAAATAAAAACATCCTTAAAAACAGAATCAGGAATTACCGCATTAGCCAATTCCATTACTCTGACGCCCGGAACTTTGACGGTGGATTTGACGGACGATGGTTTTTTGTACATCCACTGGATTAATGTTAAATCGGATGACGTCGAGCAGGCAACCAAGCACATTGCCCAAAGATTTGAGTGGTTCCTGAAAAAGATATTCGAATAGAATGAGGTGGTTATGATAACGTTATTTTATATTGGCTTATGTATATGTTGCTTCTTATGCCTGTACCGAATAGGTCGCGGCCCGAGCGCCCCGGACAGAACGGTTTCGATTGATATTCTGGGTATCGTTATAGTGGGCTTTTGTGCAATCCTCGGATTGACGACCGGAAAAGATTTTTATCTCAATATTGCACTGGCATGGGCGCTGCTGAGCTTTATTGGGACAATAGCGTTGGCAAAGTTTTTGGAAGGCAGAAATTTCGATGACTGATATAGCTGGATACATTTTAATAATAATTGGAATATTGTTTGATATATTCGGTTGCATAGGTTTAGTTCGTTTCCCTGATGTTTACAATCGCCTGCAGGCCTCGACAAAATGTGTAACACTCGGCACATTTTTGCTGTTAATCGGTGTTGCATTGGTCTGTGGTTTGTCGGCTTTGAGTATGAAGGCAATAATCTGTGCTGTTTTTATTTTGGTCACCTCACCAACTGCCGCACATGCAATCGCTAAGGGTGCACATGCTTCAGGTGTGGAACTGTGGGAAAACAGTGTCGTTGACAGATATGCAGAGGAAATAGACTACCATTAAAAGAAACTAATTCATACATAAATGACTAATAATAAACAGCGGGAGTATAAAATTGCGTTTTCCAAAGTTAAGAGAATTGAAAGAAGCAGTGACAGCGGTCTTTTCGCCGCGATTTACTACTCGATTTCCCGACAGGCCCTGTGTGGTGCCGGAAAAGTACAGAGGTAAACCAGAATTCGACCTCGAAACGTGTATCGGCTGCGGGGCGTGTGTAAATGTCTGTCCCACTCCGGGATGCTTAAGCATGGAGGACGACCTTGAAGCAACGCCCCCGGTGCGGAGAATTACACACCGATACGATACCTGCATTTTTTGCGGGAATTGTGAAGCCAACTGCACAACAGAGACAGGAATAGCGCTCTCAAATAAATGGGATTTGGCCACACTGAACAGGGAAGATACCATCGAGACCCACGAATTCGAGCTTCAGCTTTGCGAGAAATGTGGTGCATTGATAGGGACAAAAAAACATCTTGTCTGGCTTTATGAAAAGCTCGGTCCGTTGGCCTATACCAATCCCTCTTTATTGATAGCCAAGAGCAGGGATCTGCTGAAAGAGCCGCAGGAGATTGAGCAGCAACCAGATAAAGGCGTCCAAACGAGCGATTTTATGCGAATTCTTTGTCCAAAATGTAAATGCGAATTGAACATCAGGCTTTAAATCGTCAGGTCAAAGAACATAAGACGAATAATGATAACATAGAGTTTTTATGTTATGAATTCTGAGTCGTAGGTTTCTATTTTAGCATTGCATATTTTGTTTTGATGCTATGAGCACCGAGCAATCACTTTTCCAACAGCTAAATATATTGCGCAATTCAGCCACCGTTATTGTCGGGATTGGAAATATATTGAAAGGTGATGATGTGGCCGGACCGCTTGTATGCCAGCAGCTAAAACACGCAAAAATCTGTGCCGACCTGATAGATGCCGGCACTGTACCGGAGAATTATATTCAGCCGATTATCAAAAAAGCCCCACAGAATTTGCTTGTCATTGATGCTATTGATTTTGGAGCTATACCAGGAACTATAAGAATATTTAAACCGGAGCAGTTAAACTCGCACATAATTTCAACTCATTCTCTGTCACCAAGATTATTTGTTGATATGGTCTGTCGAAATATTAGTGTTGATGTCTATTTCATTGGCATCCAACCTGCACAGATACTGCTCGGCCAATCCGTATCTCCACAGGTAAACATTGCAATTCAGCAGATATCAGAAGTCCTTACACGAATATTTACCACCGAAGATTAAATCGTATCGCCTCTTTTATTTGGAGCGCCGGAGTATATTTATTTGAGCAGGCGTTTTGCTTTATTCGCATCTGCAGCGGAGTCAAAGGCTATGTGAAAGATGGCTCGATTGCCGATAGCGGCACCGGAAAGGCCACGAAGGTTAATGCCTGCCTCGGCCAGTATCGTCGTCAGTTCAGCAGCATAGCCGGGTTTGTTGCCCGTAGCTACCCGGATTCCGTGCAGCGATTTCGTTTTCTCGAAACCAGCTTTTCTGGCGGCTTTTATCTGCCTTGGGCCTTTAATTGGTGTTACGAAGGCTACGCCTTTTCCGGGCTTTTCGTGCGAGCGGCGGGCAATAACAAATTCGAGGTCAGCATCCGCCCGGGCAAGAGCATCAAGTTTCTCGGATAATGCACCGGGTTTGTCCTTAATGCTGACAGCCCATACATCAACTGAACTAATATCAACTCTCATGATTGTTCTCCCAATAAAGAGTTCAAGGTTTTTAATACATAATACTATCAAACGGACATATAAATTTGACTTTTACACCGGGTTTTGTCAATACCTTATATAATTAAATTTGGAGGAACTATGCGAATTTTTTTGAGAAATATACACTTAAAAAAAACATGACCATTTAAATACGACTCTTGAATCCGGCGATCGATGGTATTTGACGGTTTTGCGTAGTATAATATGTTATTGCAAAATGACGATAGCAGGTAATTCACTCGGGATGGAGATAATAAAAACGGATGACTGAGACGAGCTTGCTCTTAAAAGCATATTATGAAGCCCTTTATGAACGGCTTCAGGCCAACAAGGAATTATTGGCAGGAAGAATAGAAGAGCTGCTGGCCGAGGAGGTTTTAGAACGTGGCTTTGAGGATTTTGACGATGATAAATATGCAGCTTACATAGAAGCGTGCCTCGCTTTTGTAGATGAACGAATAGAGACATATAATCCATTTGGCATTCAATATACTTTTGACCAAGCTCGAAGAAGGGAAGCATTCGAATTGGAGTTGCAGCTCGATTGGTATGACAGCCGGGCCGAATTTGACAATTTGGTGAGGGCCGCACGCGAAAAAACGGAGTCAGGTGAAGTGGAGGAAAGATTGGATTTATTGGCTGAGGAGCTTATCAAAGAGCTCGGAGCATTTCCTGATAAAACTATAATATCTGCTTATGAAGCGGAACCAGGCCTGAGAAAGCTCCCGGATTATATCGTTGCCCGGACAATCGAAGAAGTCATTAAATAAACAAAAAGATTGATGGCAGTTAAATAAGAGCGGAAGTATTTGAATTTTTCAATTTGTTTCTTGCTTTTAATTTTATTTTCGATTATCTTATTATATGGTTTCTGAGGGTATTATTTTCGTAGTACATTTCCGAAGAAGCTACGGTAATTTCAACGGATAATAGCATTTTTGCTTATAAAGAATCCGGGCAGTTAAATGTATAACAAGTTGAAACAGGAGGATAACAATGAAACCTATCACACGTCGAAATTTTATGAAACATTCGTTGGCTGCAGGTGTTGGTCTGACGATGGCCAGTCCTTTTTCCCGTGTCAGAGGGGCGAACGACGTTGTTCGAGTGGCCGTAATCGGTATCCATGGCCGGGGTGACTCACACATCAATGCATTCCGGGATATACCCGGTGTACAAGTGGCTGCGCTTTGTGATGTTGACGCGAAAGTACTCGAACGCCGTTCCAAACCGTTTAAGGATCGTAACGAAAATGTTGATACATATATTGATATTCGTGATTTGCTGGATGATGAAAGCATCGATGCTGTTTCCATCGCTACGACCAATCACTGGCATTCGCTTGCTACTGTTTGGGCCTGCCAGGCGGGCAAAGACGTATATGTCGAAAAACCGTGCAGCCATAATGTCTTCGAGGGTCGCAAGTGTGTCGAAGCTGCCCGCAAATACAAGAGAATTGTGCAGCACGGCACACAGAGCCGCGCCAGTAACGGCTGGGCACACCAGATTGCCGCTGTTCAGAGCGGCAAATACGGTAAATTACTTGTTTCTAAGGGCTACTGTTGTAAGCCGAGATGGAGCATAGGATACAAGCCTATAAAAACTCCACCTAAGACTCTTGAGTTCAATATCTGGCTTGGGCCGGCTCCGCTTCAGCCCTATCATGAAAACCTGGTCCATTACAACTGGCACTGGTTCTGGGACACAGGCAACGGCGATATGGGCAATCAGGGTGTACACCAGATGGACATTGCCCGTTGGGCAATCAAAGATGCCACCCTGCCAAAAAGTGTGATAAGTATGGGCGGCAGATGGGTGGAAGGTCCCAATTATTTCAAAGACCAGGCCCAGACCCCGAATCAGGAGCTATGCATATATGATTATGATGGGACGCTTTTGGTTTTTGAGACTCGCGGCCTGGTAGGTAAGTATGATGATTTCCCACGCAAAGTAGCCAATGAATTCTACCTTGAGGAAGGCGCTATCATCGAAGGCAAGTTTTATCCTAAGGGCAGCGACAAAGGCGAAGGGCTTGTTGACGTGGAGTATCCAAGGCGGTCTGAGGGTATCTTTGAGAACTTCATAAGTTGTGTTCGCAGTCGGAAGCGTGAGAATCTCTATGCTGATATTCTTGAGGCACATCTGTCCAGTGCTCTTTGCCATCTGGGTAATATCTCCTACCGAATGGGTCAAGAGGTGCCTTTCGGTAAAGATGCCGAAACTCTTGGTGACTGCAAAATCGTTTGTGACAGCGTAAAGACAGTCCTGGAGAATACCAAGGCCATTGGAGTTGACCCTGCGAGAAGCACGTATCGTCTTGGCCCTAAACTCCAGTTTAATCCTTCGACCGAGAAGTTTGTGGATAATCAGGCGGCAAACAGGCTTTTAACGCGTCCGTACCGCAAGCCATTTATTGTACCTAAGCAGGTATAAGTCTGCTTTAGGTACATTAATTTGGATTTTGCCTGAGCCGCTAATGGGAAATATGTTTAAGAAACGGTGCAATTTTTGCACCGTTTCTTATATTTTATCTACGTTTCTTAAGTGTTACGCTAAGGCCGCTGGGTTTTTTGTGCAGGAATATAGTTTCCAGATCAGGATTGTCAGTGACGGCCTTAAGGTAATTTTGCATTTCCGATGCCAGGTCGGTGGTGTTGTGGGCCAGAATCAGTCCGCCCGGACGCACTAAGGGAAGAAGCTTTGTTAAGTAATCGAAGTAGCCCGATTTGTCAGCATCAATGTAAAGGATGTCAATAGGTTCTTTTAGCCGGGTAATTGTCTTGTGAGCGTCACCCTCGACGATAGTAACGAGATGACTGACGCCGGCGTTTTTGAAGTTTTCACTGGCCAGCGAAATGCGGTATGGGTCGATTTCGTGAGTGGTTATCCTGCCGTCTGTTGTCCGTAATGCCAGACAGAACCAGATGGTTGAGTAGCCAATTGAGGTGCCTATCTCAACCACATGTTTGGCATCAGCAGTTGCGGTAAGTATATACAGTAGTTTACCTTCATCCGGCGTAATATTCCACATTGCATAGTTTTTATCGTTGGACATATCTTCAAGAACATTTAGGATTTTTGCCTCTGCATTTGTATTGAATTCTGAACTGTTCTTAACCGGCTTTTCAACACCTGCGCAACATCCAGCTACAGCTATTAATGCTGCTGTAGCGCAGGTTATCAATAAACATTGTTTATTTGTTCTCATTGCAGTTGCCTCCGTTAATATTATAAAACAGTAATATGTTTATTATAATACATATATCAGCCGTCTATTGCCAGAGAACATTTGTATGTATACGTCCTGAACCTGGCAGAAGAATTCAATGTGCGATACGAACGATACTATCTTTTGGATAATATCAGGTCAATGTAGGGTCCGGTTTTTTAGCTAACCGCTTCCTGGGCCTCATGCCAAGTAAGAAGCGCACCGCGTTGAAGGGCTTGACCAGCAGTTCATACAAGACAAGGATCAAAGAGAAGGAAATCACGGTGACAATCAGGAACTTGGGCAGGATGCCAATGTTCCAGCGAATGACAAAAAAGCCGACAATCAGGATAATTGTCTGATGGAATAAGTAGAAAGGCAGCACTGCCTCGTTGCCATAGGCCAATATCTTGTGGTTGAAATTCATATACCTGGCTCCAATGCTCAGCATAAAGACAACTGCGCTCCAACTAGCAATACTCCATATGATCTGATACAGTACGTATATGAATGAGAAGGGCTCATTACCCGGCATTGGATCGTAACCTAATACCAGTACGAACAAACCTGCCCCGCCAAAAAAACCGATAATCCACAGGGCCAGGCATACCCACTGATGTCTCTTGAAAGCTTTGGTGAAGCGTTTGTCGCCCACCATGACATAACCAATTATAAAGTAGATCGCGTACCAGAGAAAATCAGCCCAGCCTCTTTGAGTTCTGAAGAGTCCTCTGAGACTGATCAGTGTTAGGGCCAGGGGTATTACGAATAGGAATACACCACCACAGCAATCGCACCACCCGGCCAATTTTTCGATACAGCGCTGACCCCATTCTGATTTCAGACAAAGCAGCAGAGGCAGTGTCATGAGCGAAATAAGGAAGAGATACTGAAGAAACCACAAATGACCGGAAAAGGGAATTGGCAATAGCGTATCGGGCCACGACGTTATGTGAGGTAGATGGAAGCTGGCGAAATAGCGAGGGATGATCTGCCAGAATGTACCTCTATAATCCGCATTAGTAACGAGCTCAAAGTAGAACTGAGGAGGCAGAAGAATAAACAGACCCGCGGTATATAGAGGAATTAGAAGCCGTTTGACCCGCTCAAAGAGATACTCTGTGGTAGTCCTGGATTTCAGTGCATACCAGGAACCCGCTCCAGAAAGCAGGAAGAAAAGTTCCATAACCCAGGGCCAGATAAAACCGCGAACTAACACAAACAAAGTGTAGCTCTGCTCGGAGTTTTTTAGATGCCAGCCTTCTGTATCGAAAAAGCGGGTGCAGTGGAAAATAAAAACAGCCAGCATGGCGATAACTCTCAGCCAATCGATGTCGTACCTCCGCTCCTTCACGGATGTGTCTCCTGTAATATTTCCATTTTTTCAGCTTCTTTCACATCTTGGGCGTTAGACCACATCTGGCCTGCTGCTGCAGAAAAAGATATCTGTGCATCTCGAAAATTCGATACTTCTTTATTGGCAAGAATTTATGATAAGATGGCCAAAGATTGATTTCAAGGATATTTTGCTGTTGATAGTGGCAAGTAATGTGGTTACTTTTTGGAGTTCAGCTACTAACAGAAAGAACCGTGTCTTGATTCTTCAGAACAAATTTTATGGAGCATTTGAAGCTTGCATTACGGCGGGCAGTTGTTTTATAATAATGATAGAAAAACATACCAATAGAAAGTTCTATTGGTAGAAGGAGTAATAATGCACACGCGAAATGGTTTCACCCTAATAGAGCTGCTCGTGGTCATTGCTGTAATCGCGTTGTTGCTGGCTATTTTGATGCCCGCCCTTCGCAAGGCCAGGGGGCAGGCCCAGATGGCGGCCTGTTCGGCCCAGCTACGACAGTTCGGATTGGCCTGGAGTCAGTATGCCGATGACAATGACGGTTTTAATATTGAATATGCGCCTTCATCACAATGGGCCAGCGGGGGATTCTGGTTCTATCAGTTGGGCCCGTATTTCAGTGCGAGGGAGTTCGCCAGGGCCCAGGGTGATACTCGCAGCGGAGTTCTGAGGATTCTGAGGTGTCCTGCGGCCCGAGTGTGGAACAATAGATATAACGATACTTCTCCACTGTACGGCTCTCATGATACGGCATGGCAATGGCGCACACAGGTCGGCGCGCAGGGACGAGAAGAGGTACATGAAGGGAGCTATACACTGAATGGCTGGATGCAGAACCTAAGTGCGGAGCGCAAGTCGGCTTACGCCGCAGAACGGGTAAGGAATTATTACTTCAAGTATGATGATGCCCGCGTCGAGAGTCCATTGATATCCGACGGTGGATGGGTTGACGCGTGGCCGGATAATCCGCACGTAGCCCAGACAAATATGTTCCTCGACCTGAAAGGTTCTGGAATTCCCGGCGGCACCTATCGAATGAGCCCCAACCAGCTCACTCGTATTCTTCTTGAGCGCCATGGAAGAGGAATCAATATCCTGTTCAAGGCTGCACACGTGCAGCGTGTTTCGTTAGAGAAAGTATGTCAATACAAATGGCACCGGTACTTCACACCGGTTGCGGAACTTGAACTGCCGTAGTTCAGAATATAAACGAACTAAAACCAGATGGCTTATTATCTGCCAATTCTGAAAAAATCGTTTATAATCGATCGATCACTATTTATTGCTGTTGGCTTCTTTTTCCAACGATGACAAGTAAAAGCTAAGACTGGCAGTGCCATCCATTGTCGGTTCATTAGAAGAATAATCACCCATATCATCATGATATACTGCTTTGCCGTTTTGGAATGGAGCATACTCATCTTTGTTCATTAAATGGATGCCCCTCAAACTGTTGTAAATGTCTCTATATACCGGGCCATCGATTAGCCCCCCATAGGTGGTTTCATTCCGCAGATAGGTTATTGACGAATGCGGTAATTTAGGATGGTCTCCTCCTGCCGGTAAGCCACAAATCATGCTTGTTCCCCATGGATTGCATCCGAACAGCCAATCGCGTAACGCAGCTTCCATTTCGATATACGTTGAATCTTTTGTTGCATTATAATAGCATCTGGCCTGGGTTAATGCGGCTACTACCAAATTGTTGGAGCACCAGATAAACGGTATTCCATTTAGAAAGGGGTCTTTGTCTCCTCGCTCGTAAATAAATTGAAGCCCATCCTTTAAATAATCTATGTAAATGCTCTGTTTGTCAGACAAATAATAGTGTCCTAAGTTGACAAATGGGTAAAATTGATAATGTCTTGCACGACCTGAAGACATCCATGGAGTGACCGGTTCAACTGCACCCCACTTTACTGCCTGGTCAAAGTAGTATTGTTTATTAGTCAGACGGTGCAATTCACAGGCTGCCAATTCCAGGTCATCAACGTAATTTTCTTCTTCGTAAAAATATGGTGATACGTTGCAGGCAGTTTGACAAGCACCCAAATCGCTTAATGCAAATTCGTAGGCTTCAGCGGCTTTTGTGGCTATTTTATTTGCAAAAACCGGATCATATTTCTTTATTATTTGTGCTCCCAACGCAAATGCTGATGCAAATTTTGCCGCGCTGGATGAGACCCCTGTTGTCCGGTTCTTATGTTTTGCAAGTCCCTGCTGTTTTCCTGTGATATAATAAACGGGCCTGTGTTTGCCCAGTCCGTAATTTGCTGTATCTTTATTGGGTAATCTGTATCCTATATGATCACGGTCGTCAGCTATCTGGTTGTACATTTCACCATAAGCCGGGTTCATTTTGTCCAGCCACTCCAGACCCCATTTGGCTTCATCGAGGATGTCCGGGATACCATTTTTGCCTTTATGCCCTTTAGCGTTATAATTATCTCCATATACCTCTGGGTTGTGTAACCAGGCAAACAGCATTTGATAAGTCGCATTGGCTGATGTGGTAAGGTATTGCAAATAATCCGATGCATCGTGCCAGCCGCCTGTAACGTCTATCTCTCGTCCGGTTTTTGTCGGATGGTCAACAATTATTCCATCATGTAAATGGCATGAGTCTTTCAGATAGGGATTGTAGCCGCATCGTTGCTGGCGCATGTAATTCAAAATGAAATCGGCGGTACCTTTATATACATCATCTGCTATTGGGAAACAGGGAGACTTGATGTCGTCAATTTGAATGTAATAGCCCCCTGAACTCTTAAAGTTTGAAAAATTAAGCCGGTAAGCAGATTTCATTCCCCAGCCGGATGCATCATATTCTTTTGTTTGTCCTATATATACGATGGTCTTTGTTATTGAATTTCTCAATTGGAATTTTTCAATTTTTATGTCTTTTTGGGAGATTAACACAGCCACTTTTACTGAATTAGGTAAGTATCCAAGTTGATTAATCCTTATCCAGCTATCCCCGGCGTAAAGAGAACCATAAGTTGAAAATAGAATTGAAATAAAGAGTATTATTTTTCGCATGATTTGAATATTATTTCGCAAATCTATGAGTATTAGTCCTTATATGGAAGTATCCTACGAAGTTGGACAAGTGTAGCCTGTACCGAAAGATGCCACGGTTTTTAATCCGTGGCATCTTTACTATTTCATATTCAACTTAATGTCTCTAAAGTAACGATAAAAAAAGCCTCAGTATTCCCGATTTGTAACGATGCCCGGCTGAGGAATAGGATACCTGCCATTGGCGTCGGCTTTTAGTGGAGCAGGAGAATCCATTGTCAATTTATCAAGGCCGGGCGCCATTTCATGGTCGCTGTTTAGAATCTGTTCATAGGTGATTTCCCTGCCGGTGTGAGCGGCCATACGACCCAAGCTGGTTACGAGGCTGGCCTTGACGCCGCGCTCGGTTTCGTTGTAGGGCTTGTCGTTGCGAATAGCGTCCACCAGGTCGTTCCATTCGTTTTGATATGGACTCCGTTCGTCCGGTCTGACTTTGGATTCCCAGACCAGGTTCGAGCGTGTCGGATTCTGACCCTCGTGTATGCTGGAAGGCATTCCACAGTCACTGTGCTTTGAGACGACCGCCATTCCTTTGCTGCCGTGCGCGTAACTGGAGTAGATTTCCTCGCAACCCAGGATACAGCGTCCATCCAGGATGAATTTGCTTCCATCGGCGTATGTGTATTCCGCTGAATACGTATCGAAGTTCTGGTCCACGTAAGTAATGCCTTCGGGACTCTGCCGATAATGGCGGCCGCCCAAGGCTTGGGCCTTGACCGGCCAGTCGTTCTTCATCCAGCATTGGTGATCGATGAGGTGGATGTAAAAGTCGCTGTAGTTGCCGCCACTGGCCCAAATGAAACTGTGGAAACGCTGTACCTGGTAAAGCAGGTCGCTGATACCGGGCGGCTTAGGCGGCGAGGAGAAGAATCCAAGTGGTCCGTGCATACGGTATCCTCGCTGCATAATAATGTCGCCGATTTCACCATCGTGGATACGCTTAGCCAGTTGCTGGAGTGCCCGGCTGTGACGGGACATCAATCCCACTCCTACTTTGAGGTTCTTCTTTACTGACCGTTTGGCGAGGTTGAACATCCGCCGACTGGTCGGGCCGTCAACCGTAACTGGTTTTTCCATAAACACATTGAGGCCTTTCCTGATTGCGTATCTGAAATGCACCCACCTGAATGCCGGAGGCGTTGCAAAAATCGCGACATCGCCGGGACTCAGACAATCCATCGCATTTTTGTAAGCGTCGAAGCCCACAAAACGGCGATCCCTGGGTACATCAACCTGGTCGGCGTGCATTTTCTTCAAATTCTCGTAGCTGCTTTTAAGGCGATTTTCGAAGACGTCGCCCATGGCGACGAGTTTGATCGGCCCGTTCTTTACGGACAGGGCGTTGTCCGCTGCACCGGTGCCCCGGCCGCCACAGCCTATCAGGGCCACTTTGATAGTGTTGCTTTGCCCTGCGTACATACGTGGAACGGCCGCAGCCATAATAGCCGATGCGGCGGCGAGCCGGCCGGTGTCCTTCAAGAATTCACGACGTGATGTGTTTTTGTTAGTGATGTCGCTCATAACGGTTTTCCTCCAAAATGAATGGTTTTAACTTCAAATCCACATTTGCTCCGGGAGTTGCTATTTCCCTTCGGCCTAAACATCGTATTGGCCACTACTATGCACTATTATAGCCATCACATAGTAATTTAACAAGTGTGTTTTTCATATCCTGGTCTGAGAGCGTATCCACTATTGTCAGGTATTTATCATACCAGTGGTCACTTAAAAACAAATGAATATAAAAATTGTTAATCATATAGATAAACGATTGTCTTAAAGTTTCTGTAGTATTATTCCGCCCACGATGAAAATTAAACCTGTTATTGTCGATATGAGAATCTTTTCGCCAACCACAAAAGAGATAAAAACGAGAGATAAGAATGGAGCCAGGTAAACCAAGTTTACAACATGGGCGGTTGTTTTCGATAATTTTAATGCCTTTAACCAGAGCAGAAAAGTAATTCCCATTTCAAACAATCCGATATAGGCCGCTCCGAGGATGCCTTTAATATCGGGCATTCTCATTTTTTCGAAAAATAGTATCGATATAAAAATAAAGACAGTGCCGAATATAAAGTTGAGGAACAATCTGACAGTTTCATCTTGTTTATCTTTCGTGTTATAAATCCAGAATAATGCCCATATTATAGTGCTGCCCAATGCCAATAATACCCCAATTGGATTGGTGAACTTGAATCCTAAAAGATTTCCTCTTGTTGCAATAATAAATACACCGAAAAAGCTGATTGTTATAGCAATAATACTCTTTGCTTTGATTTTTTGCCTGAGCAAAGGTATCGACAGCAAAACAAGAATCATCGGCCAGAGCCAGTTTATTGTCATGGCTTCCTGTGCACTGAGTATCGAATATGCGTGAAGCAATATAAAATAATAGAGGAAAGGACTGAGGAAACCCATAAAGGCCGAATAAAGATAATCGCTTTTGGAAAAAGATTTGAGTAAACTTAACTTTTTCGAAAATAACAGTTGAAGAAAAAGTGTAATTGTTGCTATGAGCGAAGCGTAAAATAACAGATGTAAAAGGTGTAAACTTAAGATGTCCGAATAATAAGGGAGTGAAATTTTGAAAGCGGCGGCGATAGTGGACCAAAACAGGATTGCAGCAGCGGCATAAATATAAGCAATTTTTTGTTTTTCCATATTGGCCGGCACGAAATAATATAGTTTTATAATCATCGGGTATAGTATTATCTTTTTTGAGTGAACTCAAGATTGGGTCCCCGACTGCGACATACGAGGATAAATTTGTTTTGGGTTTGAATTGGGTTTGTTTTTTTGTCCGGTAAGCGGGGAAATTTGTATATTTCATTGTGTTGTATGGATTTACGTTCATTTTTGGCCTTTCGGCAATTGGGTTTGAATTGGCTTTGAATTGGGTTTGTTTTTGATTCCGCCAAGCGGATAAAATCTCGTATATACTTGTTTCGAAAGAGTTTACGTCAATTTTAATGTTTTTGAAATTGGGTTTGTTTTCACAAAAAGCTATACCACTTTTTGTGATTTTTCCTCTGATTTGCCTGTTTTTTCATTATTTACTTATCAAAGAGCAGTAAATATTGACTTTTTAACGAGGGAAAAAAGTAGTCCCTCTATAATTAGACGTACCTGCACGATTGATACGAAAATTCGGGGATTTTCGGGAAGGTGAATTTCGCTAAGTGCTTATGTATAAGGAGGTAAAAATTTTTTTAGAAATTTTGAAATTTGTCATTTTTTACCAGCGTTTTTTGTCGAAAATTACGACTATTTTGCCTATTTTAAAGGCAAAATAAGACGCAAGAATCAGGACATAAGACTCAAGTAAGAGATATATCATTAGAACGGAGATAAAAAATTATATAGCAATTCTACCTGAGGCCAGCATGAGCATCGAACAATCACGTAGGCATGGAATGACGTAGTGATAAAAATTAGTGCGAACCGCAGGTAGAAATGCGGCGTCTAGCCGAACCGCAGGCGGCACATTTAGAGGGTTTTTGGGCAAAGAATTTGGTTGATTTTGTTGATTATTAGCGTTTTTTGTCGAAAATTGGTCGATTTTGATGTTTTGATTTCCTTGATTGTTTGTGTAGCAGAGTTTTTTTAAACGAAAAACGTAGGATTTTGCTTGTTTCTTGTTGAGAAACATTGATTATCGATGCGTAGCAAATTATAATTAGTGGTAAATTATATAAGCGGATCTAGTTAGTTATGAAAGGGAAGGAAAATGGCTCGTAAAAAGACCGCTAAAAAAAGTAAGGCAACATCAGAAAAAACAAGTGGCACGGGGCCAAAGAAGCGAATAACAAAGAAAAAGACAGCGAAAAAGCCAAAGGGCGAATGTTTTGTAATGATGCCCTTTAAGTCTCCTTTCGATCTCTATTATGAGAGCATCTTCAAACCTGCAATAAAAGCGACTGAACTAAAGCCTATTCGGGCAGATGATCTATTTCGACCAAGTGTTATTGTATCTGACCTTTGGGGCATGGTACAACGCGCTGACATATTATTAGCTGAACTTACGACCAAGAATCCTAATGTATTCTATGAGTTGGGCTTGGCACACGCAATCGGTAAACCTGTCATACTTGTCTCTGAAACTATGGACGATGTTCCTTTTGATTTGCAACAACTGCGAGTGATTCTCTATGACAAAAACGACCCCATGTGGGGGGAGAAGCTTTGCAAGGATATTACGGCTTCTATTAATGAGACCTTGGCTTCTCCTATCGAAGCAGTGCCTAACATTTTCCGGAAGAAAGTGAAAAGTCAGGCTCCTGAACAGGATGCCACTATCGCAAGAATTGAAGAACTTGAAAAAGCAGTGAGAAAGCTGCTGACTAAGTCACAATCTTTTTCATCATCTTCTTCCTCAAGTTCCAGATCTTCATTAGAGATGGCAAAGGATGAGCTTGAGTTGATATCCAATCCAAAGGGGCTTGAAATGTGGTTTCGTCGGTGGCGAAAGCGGGGTGTTCCTACATACGAACTCGACGCCCTTTTACAATTGATGAACTTAACACCCCACCTAATCGAAAAAGCTAATAAACTATTGAATAGATTTTTTTAATGACTGCGGGGACACTTATTCGATAATTTTTTTCACCTGTGTTAATTCATAATAATTCGCAGACTGCATTGTGCAATCGGCCTAAAAAATTGTATCATAATGTGTAACATAAAATTTGTAAACATGTTAAAAATGTATTAAATGTTGTTTAGTAGCAAGTGGTCATAATTTGGGTGTTTTGATTTATTCGGTGAGAGTTTTTTATGATAAAGTTTTTGTATTGGAATATTAACAAAAAACCTCTAACAGAATTGATAACTCAACTTGCTTATAAACATGATATTGATTTTTTGATTCTCGCTGAGTCAAAACTGGACAGTGCTCATTTACTCAAGTTAATAAATTCGAAAGTTGACTCCTTTTTCAGTGAAGCTCCACCTCGCCTTGGAGGACCTGTAAAAATATACTCGCGGCTTGATGATCAATTTATCAGACCGAAGGAAGATGGACGTATTGCCATACGTCATATCAAGCCACCAATTGGAGTTGATTTTATTCTTGTTGCGGTACATTTACCAAGCAAGCTTTATAGGCAAGCAGGGGATCAGGCTGATACTTGCAGGCGTATGTCAGAAACAATCGAAGAAATTGAGTCTCAAATTGGACACACTCGAACATTACTTATTGGTGACATGAATATGAATCCTTTCGAGGAGGGCATGATTTGTGCAACGGGAGTTCATGGAATTAGTGATAGGATGACAGCCGCAAAAGGTTCGAGAGAGGTGGAGGGGCAAAAATATAAGTTTTTCTATAATCCTATGTGGAGTTATCTTGGTGATATTTCTGCTGGTCCACCAGGAACGTATTTTTACAACAGTGGGGGAGATATAAACTTCTACTGGAATATTTTTGATCAAGTATTGATAAGGCCAGAATTACTTAGTACTTTTTCAAATGATAGTATACAAATTATTACTAAAGTTGGTCAGGTATCGTTAATATCCGAGTTAGGAAGGCCAAATAGAAGTGACGGTTCTGACCACTTACCTATTTTGTTAAGCTTAAAAATATGAAGGGGATTGGATTATGGCCGATGAAAGTATGTGGGGTAATTTAGAAAGCTTGCCGATAATAGAAACACCTGCAATAATTCTTAAGAAGCAAGCCTCAATACTAACAGATATTACAAAAAATGTCCTGAGAGGCTATGTAAAAATCGATTCAGGAGAGGGTGGAGAGATGTATATACAACTATACATCTTGGCTCCATCACTTGGTGAATATAGATATGCTGTTCTGTCAGTGAGTCATGGAGTAAATATGTATCCAGCATCAGTTATAGATAATATAAAAGGAGAGAAATTTAACTGCGATAATAAAGATACATTGTTAAATGTATTGAAGCTTATTCTCTCATCAAAAGAAATAAGAAATATAGTAGCTTCTTTAATCTCTCAAAGTAAAGCCTAAATAAGAACAATAATATAAAGAGACTTCTTAGAAATTGGTGTTTTCGTCGATTATAATCCGAAGGTAGCATGTTCGAATCCTGCTTGTTACGGTCATTAAATAAAAAAGCTACCCTTTAAAAAGAGTAACTAGTTAATTGACTGGGCGATACAGGATTCCGGCCTTTGGCCCATTCAATTGATTAATGATGAGTGATGGTTGATTATTGGAGTTGAGATAATATAGCATTTCTACCGGAGGCCAGCATGAGGAACATTTAGTATTGCGCAGTCCTGTGAGGGACGTAGTACATAAAAACAGTGCCGAACCTCAGGCAGAAATGTGTTTAGCATATCTGGGCAACCACATGGGGTTGCCCCTACACAGGAATGAGCCGGCACTAATTTGCGGACAGACGAAGAAAATCCAGATATAACGGCCAAAGAGTAAATCACGAAAGGGCGGTTCGCAAACCGCCCCTACAACGATAACGGCAAGCACACAATGGGGGTAAACTATTGACAATTAATTATTGTGGAGTTAGTATTCGGGGATGAATAAAGTGCTTATTATAGTTGGCGATGCGAGCGAGACTGTCGATACGTTATATCCGTATTTTCGTTTGCAGGAGGATAATTTCGAGCCGGTGGTGGCGGGGCCTGAGAAGCGGCGGTTTCATATGGTCATGCACGAGATTCCTGACGACTGGGACGGCCAAGTTACCCGAGAATTCGAGGGTTATACAATAGCCGCGGACATTGCATTTCGGGATGTGGAACCACGGGAGTATTTGGGTATATTTTTTTCCGGCGGCCGTGCCCCGGAATATATCCGGTACGACCCGGACCTGGTGCGTATCACGAAGCATTTTTTCGAGACTAACAAGCCGATTGCCTGTGTATGTCATGGAGTGGAAATACCGGCTTACGCCGATTGTGTGAAGGGCAGGCGTATGGCTACCGTTGCAAAGTGCAAATTCGACCTTGAGGTTTGCGGCGGTATCTTTGTCAATGAGCCGTGTGTTGTGGATGGCAACTTAGTCAGCGGGCGGACATATCATGACCATGGCAAATATATCGGAGTATGGATTAAGATGCTGATTGAAGCCCGAAAAGCAGCAAAATAGCCGGAATATCAATAATGAAACAAAAGCATCCGGATATTTCTCGCCGTACTTTTTTGAAAAGCGCCTCGTTAGGCATTGCGGCGCCATATATTATTTCCTCTTCCGCTTTGGGCGTGGATGGGCGGCCAGCCCCGAGCAACCGAGTAACGATGGGCTTAATCGGCCTGGGAAGCATGGGCATGCGACATGTAAAAGGATTCTTACAGGAGGATGATTGTCAGATTATTGCTGTCTGTGACGTCGATGCAGGCCGGCTTAATGCTGCGGCGGAGGAGGTTAACGAGCATTACGGCAACAAGGATTGCGCCCTGTATAACGATTTTAGAGATGTGATTTGTCGTGATGAAATTGATACACTTTGCATATCAGTTCCGGACCATTGGCATTCTATTCCGGCCATACAGGGTATAAGGGCGGGAAAAGATATTTACGGTGAAAAACCCCTGGCCTTGACGATATCGGAAGGCAAGGCCATTGTCGAGGCAGTACATCGTTATAACTGTGTATGGCAAACCGGGAGCTGGCAGCGCTCGACTGCTCACTTTCGTTTCGGATGCGAGCTTGTTCGTAATCAACGTATCGGCAAGCTGCAAAGGGTCGATGTTGGCATGGGCGGAGGATTTAATCCGGGCGGAGGCAAGCCGACCGTTAATCGAATAGCACCTCAACCGATTATGCCGGTACCGGAAGGCTTTGACTATGAGATGTGGCTCGGACCTGCCCCCCGGGCGCCGTACACTGAAAAACGCTGCCACTGGAATTTCCGCTGGAACCTGGATTACTCCGGCGGCCAGGTAACCGACTGGGGAGGCCACCATATCGATATCGCACATTGGGGCATGGGCTGTGATGAGACCGGACCCGTTAAGGTGGCCGGCAGAGGTATATTTCCCGGAGATGGATTGTGGAACGCAGCCGTTGACTACAATTTCGAATGCACGTATGACAACGGGTTAATGTTATACGTTGGAAGTAATAATCACTATCCCCAGGGCGTCCGATTCATCGGAGATAAGGGCTGGGTGCATGTGACACGCGGCGGCCTTGACGCGAGTCCGAAACATTTACTCAAAGAGAAGATTGGTCCTGAAGAGATACACCTGGCCAGGCCATCGGGCGAACATCGTCAGGGGCATCGTCGTGATTTTCTGGATTGCTTTAAGACCCGTGCTAAGCCAATTACACCGGTCGATGTAGGTCACCGGTCTATTACAGTTGCACATTTGGGGAATATCGCAATGATATTAGGCCGTGAGATTCGCTGGGACCCAAAACGAGAACAGGTTATTAATGATACAGAAGCCGGTCGCATGCTCAGCCGCTCAATGCGCTGCCCCTGGGGTATTTAACTTATCACAGCCTGATTTGATATTTCTTGTCACTTTTCAAAGTTCGTCTGCTGCGGCTGCATGATACATTTATTTGTGCCTGGGGCTCTTCGTTGGTTGGGATATTTATAGTAACAATCAGGCTCGAATCACGAATATTCAAATTACCAACATCCAATTCTATACTTTTTTCAAATGTTTCTATGGAGTTATTTCGGATATTTCGTTTAGCCCATGCCAGGCCGCTCGTTATCAGATTCCGTTTACATGCCTCAAGATAGGCCCTGTCCGATTGATACAGCATCGTGTTCGCGCCGCTTGATAAAACGTGCATTTCGAGCCCGATTATTACCATAGCCGTTATTACAAGTACCAGCACAAAGCCATTTTTTCTTGGTTTTTTCATCTTTATTTCAGAACCTTTCACAAAACGCCTACAAAATACAGATGTGAATTGGCCATCTTCTTTTCCAAATGTTTTCCTCGAATCTTATACTCTATGCTGGTTTGAACTTCTATCGCGTAACCGTTTTGGCCTTTTCTCCAGACTTGCCATGTTATGTTTGTGTGCGGAATCTTCCAAATTCTTTCTTCTTCAATATTGCTTTGTTTATTTTCCTTTAACGTGCGCCTTAGCACACTGCCGTCTTTAAAATGATAGCAAATTACACTATCTGCCAACTCGATTAAAAGTAATTCACTACCTGCAGTATGCCCGTCAAACGAATCCGGCAGTCCCTTTGCTTTGTCAATATCCTGTTGTATACGATCTAACATAATTGTCAGAGTTGTGTTCTCTATTAAAAGCTGATGAGACCGCGGAATGTCCTTTATGAGCGTTTTAAATAATCCGTCAAGAACAATTATCATAAACGGGAGGACAATTACGACTACCAATACTTCCATTAAAGTAAAGCCTTTGCGCATATTTATCGCTCCTCTTCGGCCAAAAGTATGTTTTCTAAAACATATCTGGCCAACTTCACTTTCACCTCTTTACTATAGCTAAGGCCATTTGTTGTTACTTCTACCAACGTCATTTCCTGCCATTGATTTGTTCCCGCTGAGCTTTTGATATTTACGTCAAGCCTGGGCCATAGCCGCTTAAAGTCTTCATCCGGTATTGGGGTGCCCGTTGCGGTAATACTGTCGAGCTCGGCCTGGGCGGCCGCTATACATTGCTGTCTTACCAACTGATAGCGATTGAACTTTGCAAATCCGTACATTGACATTGCCAGCCCGACCAGGAGTATTCCTAAAATACCTGATGCGACTATGATTTCAGTTAAAAAGAACCCGCTGTTTTTTTTGTTTTTGCCAAACACAAAATTGCTCCATGTACGACTGTTACGGATAAACGTGCTCAGTCAGGCTTTTGATAACAACAATACCTGGTGAAAAGATTGCGTAAATCACAAATCCGACTATACATCCCATAATAAGTATTAAACAAGGCCACATTATGAACCTTGCAA